>CAZONT010000092.1:0-16733 GCA_964581285.1 uncultured Planctomycetaceae bacterium
GCCAGCGTGCGGACAATCTTACCCTTGGCGTCGAGGACCTGCTTCGTTCCATCGGGCATGAAGCGGAGGATCAATAGGAATGCGCCTTCGGCGTTCTCGTAGCGCAGGTCGAAGCCGTAGGGCGGGACGCCGCCCATCCAGACCCCGCCTTGGACCTTGCTCAGCAATCCCCGGATCGTGACCCGCGACAGGTCCTTCGACTCCTCGCGGGCCTGCCACTGCTTGACCGGCCGGAGAAGGTCATCGGTCGCATCGCCATTGAAGTTCTCGCTGACGTAACGGACCTCGACGCCGTGCATCCGCAGAACGTGGCGGTAGTAACCGGCCTCGTCGTTATCGACGCGGCCGAAGCGTTTGACGTCGTAGACGATGATGTTGGTGAAGTTCCGGCCCGGCCGCTGGGCGTCGGCCAGCATCTCCTGGAACGCTCGGCGTCCGATCGTGCTGGTCCCGCTGATCGCATCATCGATGTACAAGCGAGCGATCCGTAGGCCGTTCTCAACGGCGTAGGCCTCGATGGCCTTCTTCTGGTCTGGGATGGATTGCTCCTGCCGGTCGGTTGAACGGCGCAGGTAGCCGACGGCGGTCGCGCCGTGGCTCGATTCGGCTGGTCGTTGGGACATGAAACATGGCCTCCTTTCAGGCAACTCGTTGTCCTGATAGGGGCTCGTCTCGGCGCGGATATCAACGCGCAAACCGGCGATTGGCTGGCCCCATCGTGGCCCCGGAGCGCGACTTAGGCGCGATCCGAGGAATCGATCAATGTTGGAATCGCGAGTCAGCGCAAGAAGGTGGGAGCGGCTGGCACACTCAACAACCGCTCCCGTGCCCATCGTGCGATGGACGAATGGATGTTAAGGCGCAGGGCCGCCACGCGGCAAGGTTGTGATGAGAATTAATGTGAGAATTGATAAGGTTTGCAATCGAATCCGATCGAAGCCGCCATTGGTGCGTTGCCGATGAATAGCTGCTCGCCACTATTGACGGAGCCTCGCCATGCCGCAGCAGCTTCAGTTGCTCTCCGATTTGTCTCTTCCCGACGAAGAAGTCGAACAGATTCTCGATCGGCTTGATGCCAATAGCTCCGACGTCGCCAACGAGCTTCGTGGAGCGCCGCGCCATCCGTTGCGCGGCCGAGCCGTGTGTGTGATCCTTGTTCATCCGAACGCAACGAACGCAATGCGGGTGCGACTTCGGAACTTGTCTACCACTGGGATCGCGTTCTTAAGCGCGACGTTTTTGGCACCCGGGACCAGCATCCAATTGCTCATGCCGCAGACGGTGGGGGACAAGGTCGGGGTCGTCCGGCGATCCCGGATTGTCCAGCCAGATGTGTTCGAGATCGGTGCGGTGTTCGCGAGTTGATTTCCGACACCAGTTCACTCGACCGACGGGTCGCTCTCGGCCGGCTTGTCCGCATGCTTTCTGTCCAGCTGCGCCAGCCGCGCGCGGGCGAAGTCGGTTTCGACGGTTCCGGCGGAGTTCTCCCGAATGCAGTCGGCGAATGCCCGGCGAGCATCGTCGAGACGGGACTCCAGCAGCGCCCTTGCTCCGATGTAATAATGCGCTTCGGCCCGCTCGGCCTTTGTGGCAGCTGCCGCGAGAAGCTCATTCGGCGAGAAGTTTCCGCGCAGAAGTTCACGAACTTTCCCAGGCCATCCCGCACGGCTGGCTTCAGAACGATCGGCATCAAGCATCGGCGGCGCCGACGCCGCCTCGGGCTCCAGCCGAAGCAATAGATAAGTCCACAACCGGGCGTACTCACCGATCGGTCCGTCGTCGCTACTGGCCGCGACATAGTCCTTTAGCGCTGCCGAGTGGTCGCCGATCAATTCGTAGAGCGCACCGCGGCGCAACCGTATTCCATTTCCGAGCCGTTCTTCATCAATGAGCCGGGAGAGATCACCAATAGCTCGGTCGCGCTGCCCGGACTGGATATAGAGCATGGACCGCTCGATGAAGTCATCGAGCGTCCCGCCATCTAATCGGATTGCCGTCGTCAGGTCGTTGATTGCCTGCGGGAGCTGTCCACAGGCACGAAATGCCGCCGCGCGATTGCGATAGACAAACGGACGAACATTGCTCAAGTCCACCTGGTGCGAAAGATCGGCGATCGCTCGGTCGCAGCGGCCCAACTGAATGAAGGCCCTTGCCCGCAGTTCATACGCGCGCGGATCCTTCGGCGCAATCTCGACCGCCTGCGTGGCCGCCGAGATCGCATGCTCAAACTCGCCGGCGGCGAGGTGGACGCGGCCGCGCTCCAAGGCGTAGGTGATGTCTCGCGGTTTGATGCGCGAGGCCTGCTTCAGGTCTGTGATGGCGAGATCGTACTTCCCGATCCCGCAGTAAGCGGCCGCACGCGCGCCGTAGGCCCCATCGAACTCAACATTCAATCGGATGGCCTGATCTGCGTCGGCGACAGCCGCAGCAAAATTGCCCAGCGCATTTTTCGTGATCGCTCGATTGACCCAATGCATGGGATTGGCCGGTTGCAGTTCAATCGCGGCCGATTCCGCCCGCTCGGATTCCTGAAGTCGGCCCAATCGACTTAGCGCTCGCGCGTGTAGCGATAGATTGCCGACGTCATCCGGCCGCAAGACCCTGATGCGCTCGGTGTCCAGCAGCATCGCCGGATAGTCGCGGACCCGGTCGAAGGTCTCGGCCCTCAACTGCAAGGCATCTATTCGCGACGGGTCCCGCTCCAGACAGCGGTTCAGGTGCTCGATCGCCTCGTGGGCGTTCGCGGCAGTCAAAGCCACCAAGATGTTGAGCGCGTTGGCGTCCGGAGCGAGTTGCTTGACTCGATCCCGATGCAAAACAAGTAGTCGCCGACGCTCGTCGGGCGGCATGTTCAACCTCTGTTCGCCGGGAGGTGCGACTTCGCGCGTCGCGATCAGTCGACTCCGATCGGCCACTAACAGCGCAGCCAGATAGTGACCGTCCGCGCAGTCGGGACGTCGTTGGAGCAGTTGATCCAACGCCCCCATTGCCGTGATGTGTTGCCCCGAGTCGATCAGTGCTTTGGCCTCAAGCAGGCGCAGCGACGTGGATTCAGGATCGATGGCCAGACCTCTGCGAACCGTATCTATCGCCTCCGACGATTGTGCCGAATTGAGTTGCCGCTGGGCCGTTTCGATGACAAGTTGAATTCGTTCGCTCGAAGCCCTCCGTCGTTCGACGGCATAGCTCGCATATATCGCGCTGCCTCCGATGAGGAGGACAACACACGCCGCACTCAATGCAACCGTCAACTTGCGTCTCTTGATGAACTTGCCCGCCCGCACGATCAGACCGGGTCGGTGGGCGTGGATGGGCATGTCGAGCAGCCAGCGACGCAGATCGTCGGTCATTTCCTGAGCGGACTGGTAGCGCGTCTTGCGATCCTTCTCGAGCGCCTTGAGGCAGATGGTCTCCAACTCGCGCGGTACCTGGCGGATGAACTTGTGGGGCGGCGGCGGCTCGCGGTTCAACACATCGTTCAAGACTTCGCGGTCGTCGCTGCCGGAGAACATGGGCCGGAAGGCCAGCAGTTCGTACATCGTCGCGCCAAGGCCATACACGTCCGCCCGCGCATCGACCGGTCCCACTGTGGTATCTACCTGCTCGGGGCTCATGTATCGAACGGTGCCCAGCAACGCCCGGCTCGCGGTCATGCTCTCGCGAGCTGCGCTGCGGGCCAAACCAAAGTCGGCGATCAGCAGCCGGCCGTCATTTCCCAGCAGAAGATTCGACGGTTTGATGTCTCGATGAATCACACCCAGCGCGTGCGCGTGCTGCAACGCCTCAGCCACGTCGGCCATCCACTTCGCCACCTGCCGGTAATACGCACGCGGTGGCGGCGCTGATGACCCAAGTTGAATGGTCGAGCGCGAGCCGCTCCCACTCGACGCTGATCCAGCCGCGGCGCTCGCAGAACCGGAGGACTCGGCGACGACGCTTGTCGCCCCGGCCTCGTTGATCTCACGCAGCACATCCCGCAGCGACCGCCCCTCGACCAGCTCCATCGCATAGAACATCGTCCCGTCGATCTCGCCGAAGTCGTGAACCGCGATGATCGACGTATGCTTGAGCCGCGCGGCCAGCGCCGCCTCGCGCCGAAACCGCGCCGACGCCTCCGGCCGCACGACCCCGAGTAGCGCCGGCAACACCTTGAGCGCCACGATGCGATCGAGCTTCTTCTGCCGTGCCCGATAGACGATCCCCATGCCACCCCGGCCGATCTCCGCCAGCACCTCGTAATCCGGAATCAGTTCGTTGAGCTTCGCCAGCGGTACGCCGACCTCGACCTGCGATTCGTCGCGCTGCCGGTCGGCCCAGCGGATGTCATCAGCCCAGGCGGCCTGTCGGGGCGCACCCTCCACGCTCCGCCGGCACGTCGCGCACGAGTCAATGTGCGCCGCCAGTGCTTCCGCTTCAGCGTCCGGCAGCGTCCCGGCGATCAGCCGGTCGAGCTGCTCGGCCGACGGACACGATTCCAGCTTCGGCCGCATGTTCCTATGAATCCTCGGCGTGACCGAGTTCCAGCATCCGCGCCCGGATGCGATTGATGATCTGCGTCCGCGTGACGTAGATGTGCCCGACCGACAGGCCCAGCCGATCGGCCACCTCCTGCACCGGTCTCCCCTCCAGAACGTACAACCGGAAGGCCTCGACCCGCCGCGGCGCGAAATCCATCACCACGTCGTCGAGGCAGGCCAGCATGTCCTGCACGCGCCACTGCTCTTCCCACACCGCATCCGCCGTCGCCGCGTCGTCGGCCGGGCCATCTCCGCCCGGGAGCTCGTCGGCCTGCGGCTTGCGGTGCTGGTCGCGAATCTTGTTCTCGGTGACGGTCCGCACCCAGTTGCGGAAGCGGCCGCTGTCGGCACTGAAATCCAATTCGCCGATCCGCCGCGCAATGGTGAGCATGACCTGCTGCACGACGTCATCGGCGTCGTTGCGGTCGAGTCCGCGCAGCCGTGCCACGCGGAAGACGGCCGGCGCGTAGTTGTCGAAGAACTCGCGCCAGCCCGGGCGGCCCGGCCCTTCGCGCAACGTGTTCATGAGCGATGCGCGTGTCTCGGGAAATTCGCGGGGTTGGAGCATGACGGCGGCCCAGCGGCGACGCAGCGCGGACGCTTGGGGCAGTCGCACACGCAAATGGCCGGGCAAAAGGGGCGGCCGCGATGAGTCGTCCATCCAGTCTAGCAAGGTCGTTCGCTCCGGTTCAATAGGTTTCGCCGGGATGCGGGAAGTCTTTCGATCGCGTCCGACTTCCGCGTTCCGACGTCGCACGTCGATACCCGGACCTACACGCTCCTGAGGGATTTTCCTTAATCGCAATCCGTCGGATCGGGCGGGGCTAGGGTCGGATTTTCGCGACCGACGGCGGCCACGGCCTCGCCGATGCCGCGTTTGGCCCGCTATTTCGGGCTATTTGAACGCGGCGCGAAGAATCTTGCGTTTTCTTGATTAAGGTTTGAGGCGGGCGGGCGTGTAGGTCGGCGTGAGGGGCCGGCGGTCGGTCCGCAGGCTGAAGGAGGGAGCCGATGTCGGATGTCGGATTTGGCAGGTTGGAGGTGGCCCGAGTGGGGCTTCCGCCGGGCCGGGTCGGGGCGTCCGCCGGGGCACATCCCACACGCGAAGTCCCACAAACGAAACTGGAGGAAATGGAAATGAGCACGAGCCGAGAGAAGGGTGGATTGCGGATTTCGG
This sequence comes from uncultured Planctomycetaceae bacterium, assembly GCA_964581285.1. Classification (GTDB taxonomy): domain Bacteria; phylum Planctomycetota; class Phycisphaerae; order UBA1845; family UTPLA1; genus SpSt-539. The sequence goes on from CAZONT010000092.1 coordinate 5,695, forward strand.
ATTGCGGATGGCAACATCCGGCATCCCGCTTGCGACATGCGACCTTCCTGCTGGCGCTGGCCAGCCTGGCGGCGCTCGGGCTGTCGTCGGCCGCGTCGGCGGCCATCATCAGCTTCGAGAACCCGCCGGGGCCGGGGCATTTTGTTTGGCCAGGCGGAGTAACCGGAAGTCCGATCAATCTCGATTTTCGTTTCGCGGCTTTTGATCAGCCGGGAGCGAGCAATTCGCCGGCAACGTCAGGTCAATTCTATTCTTCCGCCAACAATTTCAGCCGCTTCAGCGGAGCAGCACGTTACAGGGCCAACGCCTCTACTAATCCGCTTGCGATTGCCGTGAATGCTGGCACGCTCATCGATAGCACGGGAACTTGGGTGAGTTCGCCGTATATATCCAACCCGGCAATTGCAGGCATTTCCATGATTCCCGAAGGTGTCGAGACCTTCCTCGCCGCACGCTTCAATCCGAATGGCGCGATCGGCTCAACATGTAGCACGACAAATCCTTCAAATCCCTGTCATTACGGCTGGGTGCAAGTCGTCCGAACCGGCTTTGACTTGGATGCCCTCGCCTGGGCCTACGAAGACGTGCCCGCGACTCCGATCGCCGCCGGCGCGGTGCCCGAGCCGGGGACACTCTCCTTACTCGCGTTAGGCGCAATTGGAGCGATTTCCCGACGGCGCAGGTCGCGCGCGTAATTGTGCCCGACGCGGAAGCCGGAACGCGGAACAAACGAAGCGTGCGATGGAATGGACCCTGCGTGCCGACGACCGACTCGACCGTGCCGAGGGACGAACCCATCGTTCCGTGGCACGGACCAATCGCGGAAGGGAACGCACCATCCGCGCCGAGGCACGAGCCGATGGTGCAGGGGAACCGACGAGTTGTTCCATGGAACGAATGATCCGCTCCCGAGCCCGAATGAACCGTACCCGAGGCCCCGCAATACGTCAGTGCTTCCTATGGCTGCTACCTCCGACATCCGAACTCCCACATCCGACCTCGTCGCGGGGGCGCGTCATGCCTGACTACATCCCCCGCGCCGATGCCGACTTCGATTCGTGGCAGGCCAACTTCGTGACCTATGCCAACGCCAATCTGGCCGCCCTCGGACTGGTCGCGGGCGATCTGGTGCCCATCGCCGGCGGGCAGACCGGATGGACCACCGCCTACACGGCCCACATTGCGGCGCAGGCGACGGCCCAGTCGGCCACGGCCCTGAAGGAGACGGCCCGGCAGACCTATGTCTTTTTGCTCCGCGCCCTGGTGAAGCGGTTGCAGGCCAGCCCGGCGGTGAACGATGCCGAGCGCGGGGCCTTGGGGATCACCATTCCCGATCCGACTGCCCTTGACTCGCGACTCAGGCAAAAGGAGCGAGCTGCTCTCGGGGAAAGTTCTGAATCAGCAAGTCGATCTTCTTGCGCCGCGTCCGGCCGTTCTTCAAGGAACGCTCCTTTTGCCTGGCCTGAGTCAGCGTCTGGCATTCCTCGAAGTAGACGAGTTCAACGGGCAGGCGTGACTTTGTTGACTGAACGAGTCCAGCGCGGTGGCGAGCCAGACGCTGACTCAGGTCGTTCGTGCTGCCGTAATAGTGATGACCATCACCGCAGCGAAGAATGTACACATAGAAAGTCACGGTTCTCAAGCAGGATACCGCACGAACGAAGTCGCGTGTCAAGGGTGACGGTCGAGTGCGCCCGGCTGCGGCATGTCATCGCCTTTCGCGACGAGAGCAAGACCGGCCGGGGCAAGCCGGAGGGCGCGCTGGGGGCGGAGATCTGGATGAAGATCGGCCCGACACCCCCGGTCGATCCCGGCGAGCTGGCGTTCGTCGCCCTGGATACCAAGAGCCCCTACACGCTGGAGTTCGCCGGGGCCGATGGCGGCAAGCTGGCCCACTACATGCTGCGGTGGGTGACGGGGACGGGGCTCAAGGGGCCGTGGAGCGAGACGGCGTCGATCACCATCGGGCAGTAGCGCGATGTGGGATGGCGGAGTGCGGATGTGGGATGGGAAGACGAGCGGAGCCGCGAGGGATTGCGGATTGTGGATGGAGTTTACCCGCCGTGGCGGGGATTGCGGAATGAAGACGAGCAGAAACTTTGAACGCAGGGAGAAAGAAATGAGCAAGGCATTTTTGAGTTTGGTGGCGGTGGTTGCGGCGTTGGTGCTGTCGGCATCGGCGGCGCAGGCGGCGATTATCTCATTCGAGAACCCGCCGGGGCCGGGGCATTTTGTTTGGCCGATGACCGACGACTTTCGATTCCTCGACCTCGCTCAACCGGCTTCAGCCTCGCCGACCGCACCGGATTCCTCCCATGCTTCGGGACAGGTCTATTTCTCTGCGGATTCGGCCAGTCTTCTCAGCGGGAATGCCAATCATTTGGTCAGAGGACCGGATGCTGACGGTTTCCTCTTGAGTCTCAGCGCTGGAACTGTGATTGACGCTTCCGGCGTATGGCAAAATGACGGGATCATCCTGTGGCCTGACTTGGGTCCGACGGAGATTCCGGAAAACGTAGAAACATTTGTCGCAACCAGATTCAACCCTACTGGCGCGATTGGAACTAATTGCAGTACAAGCAATCCACTGAATCCATGTCACTACGGGTGGATTAAGGTCGTCCGAACCGGCTTTGAACTGGACGCTCTGGCTTGGGCCTACGAAGACCAACCTGGTGTCCCAATCGCGGCCGGCGCAGTGCCGGAACCAGCATCCTTATCACTACTCCTCATCGGCGGCGGGGCCCTGCTCCGACATCGGCGAAGCCGCGCCTGATGGACAAATGTCGGATGTCAGAAGTGGGATGTCGGATGTAAAGAGTGGAAGCGGTTCCGCGTTCCGACTTCCGTGTTGGAAATGAAGGGATTCAGGAAACGATGAAAAGAACCCTGCTCACACTGTCGGTCTTGCTCCTGTCCGCGTCCCCGGCCCTGGCGACGCCGGCCGATCGGGTCGTGAACTTCACGCGCTTCGTCGATCCCGAGAGTCCGGCCACCGGGGCGCGCTACATCTTCAGCTTGGAGATCACCTGCGTGGACAACGATGGTGACTGGAACGGCTGGCAGGTGACGCAAATCTGGATCGCCCGGATGGACGGCGAAGTGGTCGAGGCAAAATGGGGCGAGGGGGATCCGGAGGTGGATACGCTCGACGGCCTGTGGTGGATCGAGCATGCCGATGCGGAGGAGCCGGAGACGGCAGAGTTCACGTCGCCGCCGCGGATCGCGGGCGTGGCGACGCCGAACAATCCGGCCAACGAGCTGATGGACTACGTGCTCGAAGGGGTGGCCTGGCCGGAGGGGGTGACGGTGAATCAGATGCTGGCGCTGGGCTTCGTCCACCCGGCGTATATGCGGATGTACTTCTGCCATTACTGCCCGCCGCCGCCTGCGGAGCCGTGCGATCCGGAGCCGGAGCCGGAGGTCGATGAGGAGGAGGAGCCGGTGGAAACGGACGACGATTGTATCACTTAGGCGCGAATTCTAGGAGATGGACTTGAGACTTGAGAAATGAGACTTGAGGCGTGAGTGATGTCGGATGTCGGAGTCTGGATGTGGGATGTAATGAGAAAATGGTCGGACGGCGGACGCGAGGAGATGCATCGGATGTCCTCTTACATCCGACATCCCGCTTCCAACATCTGACATGGAAATGAAAGGACTCGATCAATGAAGCGCGTGGTAATCTCAATCTGTCTGGTACTCGCGACGGCCATCGTCGCCTCCGCCGCGACGTACACATACGACGGCGGCTATACGACAAACCTTTGGCGGAACGCGGCCAACTGGGGCGGCGCGGACTATCCGGGAAACAGCGCGGCCAACGACGTCGCCAACATCAACAAGAGCACGGCCGGGAGCGGGGATTTTCCGGTCGGCCTGAAGGCGAATCTGAACTATGCGCTCGGCTACTTGAACATGTCGGACGGCGACTCCAGCAATCCGGTGACGCTGGAGATCGACAGCGGTGTGACGCTGACGGTGAATTACGGATTGACCATTGGCAACTCCAGTACGCCGACCTACGCGAAGAAGCAGGGATCGGGCGCGATCACCGCCGCGGGAATGGTGATCTCTTCCAACTCGGCAAACTCGAACGGCGACCACGCGACGTTTCAGCATTCGGCAGGATCTCTCAGCGTTACCGGAGGCGCGCTCGGCCTGGTCGCGGATGACTCTTACGACTCCGAAGCGCGGCTGATTGTCGATGCAACGAATCTGAGCCCCTACGCCCTGGAACTCTACGGCGGCAACTCGACCAGCCGTGAGTGCGACCTGGACATCAACGCGGCCTTCAGCGTGACGGACAACTCCGGGACGGACACCGGCATCTACGGGTTCGCCCGGGTCGACGTGGCCGATGGCGTCACGGCCGACTTCAAGGACACGTGGTGCGGGCCGTTGGACACGATGACGCTGACGGTGCTTGAGAATTCGAGCGGGCAATTCGTCGCAAATGAATTCTTGATCCTGGGCTACACGAACTTCAACGCGATCACGGTGACGAAGGAGGGCGCGGGGACGATCGATGCGGGGTCGTTCAAGATCACGGGGCAGAGCAGCTATCCGGCGACGTTCGAGGTGAAGGCGGGGTCGCTGGAGACGCGGTGAGAAGAAGGCTTGAGGCGTGAAGGGAATATGTCGGATGTCCGCCACGGCGGATCTTTGATCGGAGGTGGGATGTCGGATAAAGCGAGTGGAAGCGAATTGTTCCGCATTCCGTGTTCCGACTTCCGCGTTTGAAATGAAAGGATTCGATCGAATGAATAAGCGAGTGGAAATTTTCGGGTTGGTGGTCTTCGCGGTGGTAGTGTTCACGGGCGCGGCGGTCTTCGCCAACGACTCCGCTCAGGACGGGCCTTGGGAGAGTGCGAGCACTTGGGTCGGCGGAACGCCAGGGAGCGATCCCGTCATCAAGGCCGGACACACCGTCACACTGACAAGTTCGACGTCTGCCAATAGCGTCACGGTCGAAGATGCGCCGTCGGGCGATCCTGGCGTCCTGAGCCTGGAAGGCAATGCCTTACTTACGGTTCAAACCAGCGTTACGGTTGAGGACAGTCAAGCTGTTGCCGGCGTCTTCCGGTTTTCGGGAAGCGGCGGAAGCTCGCCCGAACTGCGTGCATCCCACGAAGACAACGTGCCCGTCACGCTTGATGGTCCAATTACAGTTGACCGTGGCGCGGTTATGTCCCGAACTGGTGGCACCCGATTTCATCTGCTCAGCGGCTGTGTAATCACAGTCGATGGCGCGAGCGTGGGATCGCTGGCGATCACGTCGCCCATCGAGAACGATGGCGTCATTCGTTCCGTTGAGCGCAACACAACAATCACGGGACTAATTGCGGATGATTCTTCGGGGCTATTCGAGGTCTCAGGCGATTCCATCATGGTGCTCACGACATCGTCGACCATTACGGGTGGCGCCGATTTCCTGGTAACCGACGGGCAGCTGAGCTTCTCGGCAAATGTCACGACGAACGGCGGGGTGAAGATTGAGAGCGTCAGCAGCTCAGACCCGAAAGTGACGGCCGCCCAGGGTGTAACGTTTGAGGCGACCGGAGACTTTTGAGCCCCGCGGAGTGCGGACTTCGGAACGAAGAACGTTTAGCTCAGAAAGGCGCCGGAGGAATACCGACGTGAAGCACAACCTATCAGGATTGCTTCTGAGCGGATTCGCATTGAACTGCGGCGTTGGCATTGGGCGCATGGCTGCCACACGCCCGCTTGCGATGTCACTCGTTGTGTTATTCGCCTCGATGGCGCAGGCCGCGCCGCCGCCCAAAATTACACGTGTCGATCAACCGACCACGCTGTACCTGTGTGGGACGTCTTCCCTCGAAGGCCTCATTAGAGGCAGTGGCTTTCTTCCTGGCACAACTGCGAAACTAACCAGGGTCGGGGCGTCGGACGTTTCAGTTCCTGTTTCGGTTGTCTTTGAAAACCGGCTCCACGTGAATTGGCCGATGCCTGGATTGAGCGCGGGCGTCTGGGATGTGGTCGTGACGAACCCCGACCAGCAAAGCGCGATATTGCCGGGCGGGATCGTGATCAACGCTTGTTCTCCCTTTGCGCTTTCTGCTACGTCACTTAGGAATTCGTACACCTGTGGTCCGCGATACTTTCAGCTTGAAGGCTCCAGCATGAGGAAAAACGGCGCGACGATTCGGCTCACGAAACCCGGAGAACCGAACGTCGTCGCCACCAACCTGATCTGGCCGAGTCCGAACGACGGATCTTATCCGTCGTGGGTTATGGGATATTTCGACATCGGTCAAACAACGGCTGGAGGTACATGGTCGCTGGAGTTCACTAACAGTGTGGGCCAGAACGCGACGCTCATCGACGCAGTTGCGGTAGTCCCAGACTGCCCGCGCGGGCGAGCTGGGGACTTGTACGTCTGCAATCGCAACAAGCAAAATGTATTGCAGTTCGATGCGACAACCGGTGAGTTCGTCTGTATCTTTGCGCAGATCCCGCCGGGTTTGGAGCCCAGTGAGTTTGATCCACTGGATCTGGTCTGGGCTCCCAACGGCAACCTCTGGATCGCCAGTAGTTCGTCAAATCACGATCGAAACGCCGTGAGTGAATTTGATGGGCAGAGCGGTACGTTTCTCGGATATGTGATTCCTCCCATTGCCGGTCCGGAGCCGCATAGCATTTCGTTTGGTGGTCCAGGCGGTGATTTTTACGTTCAAAGGTTATTGGGTATCGACCAGGTCTGGACTGAACGCTTTGATCGCGCGAGCGGGGCGTCTCTCGGTGTCGTTCTCTATCCGACCGAATTGCCGACGCCGCCTGGTCCGTCGAATCTTCCGGCGATGAGGACCCCCGAAAAGGGTCGATTCGCGGTAGATGGAAGTTTCCTCCTAACCGCAAATGCGGCCTCGCTTGGCTGTCCTCCTCTACCTGCAATTCGCAGATATGGCGGTGAGTCGTTTGCAATGATGCAAGAAGTTCTGGTCGAATGCGTTACCTATACGAATTTGCTTCAGAGCGCCGATGGCGCGAGCCTCTTGGTGGCAAACTCGTGGGGACGCGGGCAGATTGATCGACATGACTCTGCAACACTTGAGCGGCTCGAAACGATTGCCGGTCCTCACGCATGTAATGGACCGAACGGGCTAGACTGCGTCGGCGGCGATCCCTGCTATTGGGGTGCGATGGATTTGCCGGTCGATTTGGCATATGGCCCGAACGGAAATCTTTACGTTTGCGCGGACAAGACGCATGTGCCTACCGATTCGGCCGCGCAGAACCTAGGTCAATGCGAGTTCGCGATGGGGGCCGTTCATGAGATCAATCCACTCACCGGCGTACAGGTGCGAGTCATCGGACGCCACCCAATATTGCATTACCCCTTTGTAGGTGCTGACCCAACGAGTCTCTATGTACCGTCGAGCATCGAGTTCAAACCATTGCCCGGCGACTTCGGCAGCAGCGGTTCGGCCTTTCAGGGCGACTGGCTCATTAACGAGTACGACCTCGCTCGCTTTGCGGCAGCGCTGGATGGTTCGTCGTCGCCATTGATGACCGCTGCCAACCTCCAGAGCTTTGACTTCAACCGCGACGGCGTCATCGACTGCGCCGACTGGCCGCCCTTCGCCGCTGCCTTCCAAACAAGCAGCGGCTATGCCCCGATCCTGCCGCTTCCCTCGGTCGAGTCATTCGTCGCCGCGCTGCTCAACGGCGGCGGGTCACCCTGCATGTCAGACCGTGCCGGTAATGGCGCTGTAGATGGCGAAGACATCCAACCCTTCGTCGACGCAATGCTCAACTCCACGCCGACCGGCGCGTGCTGCCTCATGACGCCGCCGTATTGCGAGCAGCGAACGGCTGCCTACTGCGCGGCGGTGCACGGAACCTATCGCGGAGATGGAATGACATGCGCCACGGCTCAATGCACGGGCGCGTGCTGCAATCCGACCGATCTCAGTTGCTCCGAGCGCTCGGCCGGAAACTGCGCGGCCGTAGGATGGAACTATCAAGGTGACGGCACGACATGCGCCAACGGCTGCCCTGGCGGGAACTACAAGAACGAGGTCAGCCCAATAACATCGTTTGTGCCGAGCGGAACGAACCAGACGCTGGCCGACGACATGACGTTGGCAGGGACGGGGGCGCGCGAGCTCTCTTATCTTGATTTGGCGGTGTACGGCAACGGCGGCGGGCCGTTCAGTGTGTATGTCGAGTTGTATGCAAGCTGTCCGTGGCCGGCATTCCCGATTCCGGATGCGTTTTTCACGTGGGAGAACGTGCCGGACGGTACGGCACGGTTGTTGTTGGCCGATGCGATACCGCCCGGCATCATGCTGCCCGACACATGTTGGATGGCGGTCTACTTCTCGACGCCAGAGGCGGGCTGGATCATTGCCGAGCAGGCGGAGATCGGCTCGACGGCCGACGTGTACGGCACATTCGACGCAGCGCCGGACCTATGCGGCGCATGGTTTGGCGGCACACCCTGGGCCGGATTCTGGGCCAATATCGCCTGCGTGCCGCAAGGCACGCAGAGTGTCGCAGTCCGAGCGGGCAACGCGGATCAGAAGTCGCCGGACGCCGCGACCGAACGCTTCGTCGAGCGCGCCGGCAAGCGTTACCGCGTAATGTCGCAGTCGCGACCGATTGAAGGCGAGGTTAGGCCAGCGCCGGTCACGATCGATTCGCGGAAATGACTTTAGGCCGGTCTGCGTGATCGAGATTGCGGCACACCGACAATCTCAAACTCCCCCTTTGCTGCGTGTGTTCGGTAGGCGGCCGTGCAATACGGTCGTCCTACCGAACACCGTAGGCCAGGGTGCGGATATGCGGCGGATGGAAGGACGGATCGGGCGCGGTGCCGGAGTATTTCATCCTCGACAACGTGATCTTCTCGCGCGACGAGCTGCGCGAACGCGGGATTCTGCCGGTGCGTGCGATTTCGCTGGGCGATGCGCCGACACGCGATTCCGCGCGGATAGTGGCTCGCGGCTCGCGGGCGTGGAACTCGGAGGCCGTGATCGAGTCGAACGTCCGGACGGCCGTGGAACGCAAGCTGGGCCTGTTCTACGGGCTGTCGCACGATCAGATCGGCCGGCTGCAACGCGGCGAGGTCCTGGCGGTGGACGACGGCTTGGGGCGGCTCTGGCTGGCCTACGAGCCGGCGCCGCAGCCATCGGAGGAAGAGTTCGAGAAGTGAGAGACTTCCGGAGGTCTCCGTCCGGGGCGCGGACTGAACACCCTCGACGCCCCGGGTGGTTCCCATCGATCGCGTTCACGGGCAGGAGACGGCCCATTGAACTGATCGGATGGACCGGGTGCGGCCCCTGATTGAGCCGGCCGCACCCAAATATTCCGAATGCCGCGGGCTACGGACGCTGCCCGACTCCATACCGTAGCCCGCGGCCCCTCCAAAACGGGAGTCGGTCGAGCGACTCAAGCAGGCGTCGAAGGAGTACGCAACGTGACTCACGCGAGGGACGCTGGGAAATCAGAGGGAACGGCGGTGGCGCCGGCGCGGCCTCGGAATGAGGTGCTCGAGGATATCACCCTCCGCCTTACTGGGCTGGAGGCAGTCATCGGCGAGCTACGATCGCCGCACGCCGAGGAAGTACTGGTCGATTTCGTGAGCTTGATGCGTTGCCGGCTCGGGCCGCTTCGCGAGGGCTTGGAGAAGCCACCCCGAACGAAAATGGGCGGATACAAGCCATTTACGGATGACGATCCGGACGATTCCGCGGCGGCGGACCCAGCGGACGATGCGGACGATGGCTCCGTTGATGATGCAGTCGATGTGGAGTCGTGACCGGACGGGCGGAGGTTGCAACGAGTGGCGGCGGTCGAAGCAATCGGGAGCAGCGCGGTGGCAGAGTACTTCGTTCTCGACCACGTCGTTCTATCGCGCGACGGGCTGCGTGGTCGGGGCATCTTGCCATTGCGGGGCATTCCGCTGGGCGACGGCCCGAACCTCGATTCCGCACGGGTATTGGCCCGAAGCCGTCGCGCCTGGGATGCGGACGCGGTGGTCGCCGAGAACGTTCGCACGGCCGTGGAACGCAACGCAGGACTGGTTTTCGGCCTAACGCAGGAGCAAGTCGACCGCCTGAGACGCGGCGAGACCCTCTGGATCGACGATGGGCTGGGACGGATTGAAGTCTCGTACCGCCGCGAGCCCGAGATCTCAGACGAAGCGTTCGAGAAACGACAAGCGGATCGATTCGCTAAGGCGTGCGCAGGGCTTCCAGGTCCTTCCGATCGTAGAGCCGATAGGCGGTGATGGGATTACGGCGAGCACGCAGTTTGCCGCTGCGATCCCAATTGCGGAGCGTGCCGGTGGAGATGCCGAGTAGCCGGGCTGCCTGGGAGATCGTCAGGAACCGATGTGGGATGCCGACGGGCTCCGAGTCCGACTCACTGCCGGATGGTGCTGGAGAAGGGTCGAGCATGGAAGTTACTCGATTCGGCCTGCGGCCGGCGCTGACTCACTCGCGTACCGACGTGCTGATTGTTCATCGGAACGAAGCTCACGCACGGACAAATTCAAATTCGCCACCCGCGCGGGTGCGCGCCGCGATTCGATGGCGCGCGCATCCACTGATCGAAAGCGCGACGGTCGGTGCGAACCCCGGTCTACTACCTACGCTGTTCGACCGTGATTGCTCCTCGTCCGATGTCACTACGTTTTACCTGATTGAAATTCGTTTTCGCACCGTCGATGCGCGATGTGAACAGCAAATGCGTGCGCAATTCGCCGCGAATTGTTAAGAATGGCGCGGGCGGCGAATTTAAGACAAATTTACGCTTGAAAGAAATCCGCCATCCCCTAGATTGCAGTTGGCTGAGCGGCGCTCGCAAGGGCGCAGCAGCCGCCTCGGGGTTCCGAGATTCTCACGACGATCGAGAGGTGGAGGTGCGGTGACGTTTTCGCTAAGAGAGCGAGCGTTCTGCGGCACAGCGAGGAAGTCGGTCACACGGATCTCCTGAGCAAGACCAATAGGTAGACTCCACCCGGGGCGCGGGCTGAACACCCCCGACGCCTCGGGCTGTTCCATCAATCGCGT
>CAZONT010000093.1:0-16360 GCA_964581285.1 uncultured Planctomycetaceae bacterium
GGCGTGATGGCCGCCCATGCGGCCGGCGCCGACGACGGCGACGCGCGTGGGGCGGGTCATGTCACGGCCTGGCCAATCTGGGGCGGAGCAGCCGGAGCATAGAACTTCGGCGGCGGAATCTTGGTGTCCTTGCGGACGGCTTCGAGATAGCGGCCGTACTTGCCGTCGTTCAACGAACGCTTGAGGAAGGCGACGAGATACTGACAGTTCTCGTCGAGAGAATTGTCGGTCTCCACCTCTTCGACGCGGCGGGAGAGACTGAGGGCACCGCGGCGGGCACGACGGGAGAAGAGCATTTCGAGCAGGGTGCGCGGGCCGCGATTTTCCTCTTCGCGGCCGTGACGCGGGAAGAGCTGGCGGTAGAGTCGCTTGAGACGCGTGCAGGACTCGTCGCTGAATCCCCAGCGCGTGAGGCCCTTGGCGTTGACGCCGGCGAGGGTGCCGTCGAAGTGAAAGACGAGGAAGGGCGGCACGTCGGTAGTGACGCGGGCGAGGCCGGCGACAAAGGCATAACGTCCGACGGTGACGAATTGATGTACCCCGGACATGCCACTGATAATGACGTAATCTTCGATGCGGACGTGGCCGGCGATCTGAACGCCGTTTGAGAAAATGCAGTGATCGCCGACTTCGACGTCGTGAGCGACGTGGGAGCCGACTTGGAGCTGGTTGTTGCTTCCGATGGAGGTGATGCCGCGACCGAGGGCGGTGCCGGTGTGAATTGTGACGTGTTCGCGGAAGACATTTCCGTCGGCGATTTGAAGCTGGGTGTCTTCGCCGTTGTGTTTAAGGTCCTGCGGGGGCGCGCCGATGACGCAGCCGGGATAAAAGGTGTTGTTGCGGCCGATGGTCGTGTCGCCGCTGACGTAGACATTGGCGAGCAGCCTGCAGCCGTCGCCGATGCGGACGCGCGGGCCGATGACGCAGCCGGGCCCAATCTCGAGATCGTGGCCGAGGGTGCTTGCAGGATCGACAGTAGCAGTCGCAGCAATCTTACGCATCGCGATCTTCCGTACTCCTAAAGCGGCTCGGCGTCCACCATCATGAATTTGATCTCGGCCTGCGCAGCGAGTTCGCCGGCGACGCGGGCGTAGCACTGGACATGGCCGGTGCGGGTTTTCACATTCAAGGTGTGGGCTTCGAGCACGAGCTGGTCCCCCGGCACGACGGGCCGTCGGAACTTTACATGATCCATCGACAGAAGCATGGCGACTTTGCCAGTATGTTCGAGCTTTTGAGAGAGCAGGATGCCGGACAGCTGGGCCATGGCTTCGAGTATCAGGACGCCGGGCATGATGGGATGGCCCGGAAAATGGCCTTGGAAGTAGTCCTCGTTAATTGAGACGTTCTTGATGCCGACAGCGCGCTGGTCGCTGTCGATGGAGACGACGCGATCGACGAGGAGAAACGGGAAGCGATGGGGCAGGAGTCGCTGCAGGCGGCGGACGTCGAGCACGGCTTCGCGGCTGAGGGTCTGGGCGGCCTGCTTTGCTTCGATGGCCTTGATGAGCTTGCGGACGAGTTCGTGATTGAGGGCGTGGCCGCTCTTGTGGGCGTAGATCTTTCCGTAGATGGCGCGGCCGGCGAGGAGGAGATCGCCGATGAGGTCGAGCACCTTGTGGCGGACGCATTCGTCGGGAAAGCGGAACTCGTTGTCGATGACGCCGTTGGGGCCGATGACGACGACGTCCTTCGGAGTGAGGTGCTTGCCGAGGCCGGCGTCGCGGAGTTGCTGGGCCTCGGCTTCGAAGACGTAGGTGCGTGCGTCGGCGATCTCGTGGGAGAAGGATTCTTTCGTGAGACGGACGGCGAAGAGCTGGCGATGGAGCAGGCCGCTGTTGCCGTAGTCGAGGTCGTAGATGATGTTGAGTGAATCGTCGTCGCCGGGCGCGGCGATGAGTTCGGCATCGCCGTCGGCGACGCGAACGACGTCGGTGATGATCAGGGGATTTAGCAGGCGATCTTGCGTGACGATGCCGGCATCGTTAATCGCGCCGACGAAGGCCCGGCTGCTTCCGTCGCAGCCCGGAAGTTCGCCGCCTTCGAGTTCGATTTCGACGTTGTCGACGCCGAGGCCATGAAGGGCGGCGAGGCAGTGTTCGATGGTTTCGACGGAGGCGGTACCGTTCTGCAAGCTGGTGCGGCGGGCGCGCTTGGCGACGTTGGCGACGAGGGCGGCAATTCGGACCGGCTTGGGTGTATCGACGCGGACAAATTGAACGCCGGTATCGGCGGCGGCCGGCTTGAAGCGGACTTTGACGGGCTGACCCGTGAAGAGCCCGAGGCCGCTTACCTCAACGGGTTTTGCGATCGTCTGCTGCTGCCTCAAGTGTCTGAATCCGACGAGCGAGTTCCTTGAACTTCTCGAGAAGCTCGGGCAAGCGCCGCGTGAGGGCCTCCTCGCGCAAGACCCGCATTCGCTCCCGGCCCCAGCGCCCTTCGACGGTCGTATGCGCCGGGACTGAACGGGTTACTCCGGTCTGAGCCGTAGCCCGAACCCCGTCGCCAAGCGACACATTGTCGGTCACGCCAACCTGTCCGCCGAGGATCACACCGGTTCCAAGGCGAACGCTGCCAGCCAAACCGACCTGACTGATCAAGATACAGCCCGGTCCGGTGACGACATTATGCGCGACCTGCACGTGGTTATCAATCTTTGTGCCGGCACCGATCCGGGTTGTGCCGCACTTGGCGCGGTCGACGGCGGTTCCGGCGCCGATCTCGACGTCATCCTCGATCACGACAGTGCCAATTTGTGGGATTCTCTGATGCCGGCCGTCGCGAAAAATGAAGCCGAATCCGGGCCGGCCGATGACGGCATTGGGCCAAATGATGACGCGGTTTCCGATGGTGGAGCGGTCGCCGACGAACACGTGGGGCCAGAATTCACAGGATTGCCCGACGCTGACATCTGCACTCAGGACAACGCCGGCGTGAAGGATCGAATTGGCGGCGACGGTCGAGCGCGGACCAATGACCACATGCGGTCCGACGCATGCATCAGGGCTTACCTCGGCCGACGAATCGACGACCGCGGTGCCGTGGATACCGCGCGCCGGGTGCCACGGCGGGCGATCGAAGTGGGCCAAGACGGCAGCAATACCTGCTTCGACGTCGGGGGTGAGTATGGCGGGAATCGAAGATTCGGGAAGGTCGGGTCGGGCGATGACCGCACCGGCACGACAACGCCCGAGCTGCCGGGCGTAGAATGGATCGGAGATCCAAGTGACGTCGGTGGGTGATGCTTCGTGAAAGGTCGCGACACCGGAAATCGGAACGCCGGCTGCACCGCGCAGGGTGCCGCGTGCGATGCGGGCCAACTCGTCGGTGGTGGTGGGGCGGGTCATTCTTGTCGCGTCAGCGTCCGCCTGGCGGTGTGATGGCAGAGGGCTTGAGCTTGTTTTTTCCGCCGCGCTCGCGGTAACGGGCGTTCATGCGGTTGATGACGGTTTCGGTGATATCCAAGGATTCCTCGTTCCAGACGACGATACGGGTATGAATCATCTGGCGGACCTTGTCGAGGTCTTCGTCTTCGATGGCCTCGGGCTTGAAGGGGCGCTTCTGGAGAACGGCGCTCATGCCGCGCTCGCGAGCGACCTCGGCGACGGCTTTGCAGCACTCGTCGTACACCACGCGGGTCCAGTTGAAGTGGTCGCGGGCGAGTTCGGAGCGGGTCTGCTGAAGCCAGACGTTGTACTCGATGCTGAGGCGTGTGAATTCGCGGCGACGGGGCCCATAGTCGGGGCTGTCCGGGGCGAAGGCAGCCAGCTCTGTTTCCTTCTGGGCCAGGACTTTCTTGCGGGCCTCAGCTTCCTTCTGAAACCCCTCGTTTGACTCGCGGAGGACCTGATTGAGGTCCTTGATTTGATCACATTCGTCGAAGACGCGGATGACGTCGACAACGCCGACGGGACCGGAGGGGCCAGCGGGAGCAGTTTTTTGCTGCAACAATGCCGACGCTGTGTGCGGCGTTGCAAATATTACTGCCAAGAGAAGTGCCGTTGAGCCGAGCTTGCGAGAGTTCATTCCGCCACCTCCAACCGGTCCGTGGACTGCGACAATTCGGCGGGCATTGTCGTCAGGCGAGGGCAAAACGCAAGCTGAGCAGCGTTCCTCCGGCTGCCGGATCACTACTATCATCGTGAGCGGCGGCGTGTCTAAACAGTCTGCTATCGCTGCGGCGTCTTGAACGCCAATGGTTTGTCTCTATGATCGGTGCGCGCGGAAACCCAAAGGAGATGCCAACCATGCGTCGAATTCTCATGGCAGGAATTGTTCTCGGCTTGCTGTCCTCGCTGCCAGCGCCGGTCCAGGCACAGGGCGGCGATGTGTATGACGTTTCGGTTTTCTACCGGCCTCTGAGTCCGTACGGGGAATGGATCAACATTCCGCCTTTTGGGTGGGTGTGGTCGCCGTACGACGTTGCGCCCGACTGGCGGCCCTACACCGTGGGGCGGTGGGTGTGGACGGATTGCGGGTGGACCTGGGTGTCGTTTGAGCCGTGGGGCTGGGCGACGGACCACTACGGTCGCTGGTATTTCGATCCGTATTACGGCTGGGTCTGGGTTCCGGGGACCGATTGGGGGCCGGCCTGGGTGGCTTGGCGATATGGCGGCGGATGGATCGGGTGGGCGCCGCTGCCGCCAGCTTATACGTTTCGGCCGGGGGCGAGCTTTTCCAATCCGACGACGCTGGGGCCGCAGGCGTTCCGGCGGTTTGCCTGGTCGTTTGTCGAGGTGAATCAATTCTGCAATCCGAACGTACGGCCGTACATCGCGCGGTCGGTGCGGAATGTGAACATCATCGATCAGACACGCGACGTGACGCAGTATGACTACATGGCGAACCGGTGGATCAATCGCGGAGTCGATGTGCGGACGATCGAGAAGTCGACGCGGCAGCCGGTTCCGAACTATCGGGTGGTTGGATCGGACCGGATGGTGGGGAAGAACGGCTTTGATTTCGGCGGAAAGGACCTCCGGATCTACAAGCCGCGGGTGAATGACGCGAAGGGGCAGAAGATCGCGCCGCCGATGACACCCGGGAAGAAGCCCACTGCGATCACGACCGACTTCAGCTCGAAGCAGACGGCGGAGCAGCAGGCGTTGGAGAAGCGGCTAGCGGCGGAGCGCGCGGCGCTGACAGATCGGCAACAACGCGAGGCAGTGCGACTTTCGAGGGTGATGACGCCGGACCAACTTAAGAAGTGGCAAGCGCGGGAGATCGAGGCGTTCAACGATAAGGCCGCACGCGAGCGCAACCTGCTGACGCGCTATCACGACCGGGAGAAGTCGGGAAATGTCGGGGTTGGCGATCCCCAGGCCCGGAAATTCAACATTCTGAACCCGATGGTCCCGACAAACCAGACGAATCAACAGAACTCGACGAACCCACCGGGCAAGGGAAAGTAGGGTTAGCGCAAGTCGGCGGTGCGCGATTCGGTGTAGTGCACCAGCTCCGTGAGACTGCGGAAGACTTCGTCGGGCGTTTCTTCGCCGACGTCGTGGATGCGGTCATCGCGGCAAAGCCAGCCGGTGCGGAGTCCCAGGGGCTTCGCGCCGCCGACGTCGCTGTGGAGCGAGTCGCCCACGTGCATGACGCGGCCGGGACTCCAGCCGGTGCGTTCGAGGGCCTGTTGGAAGACGCCGGCGTGGGGTTTGTACGAGCGGGCGCACTCGGAAGTAATGAATGGGATTCGTTGCAGGTTGTGCCGCTCGAGCGTTGCAACGATGTCGTCGCGGTCTGCGTTGGAGACGATAAAGACGGGGAGTCGGAGCCGGGCGAGGGCGTCGACGACTTCGGGGTGGAGCGGGGGATTGCGCCAGTATCCGCGGAGCTGTTCGCAATAGGGGTCGGGGTTCAGGGCAACGTGATGCGCGGCGAGCGTGTCAACGAGGGTTATACGTTCGAGTTCGAAAAGCGTCAGAAAGTCGGGGCCGTTGGCGGTTTCAATCGCGGTGAAGAATCGATTGCCCCAATCGACGGCAAGCTCGTGGGCGGCGAACGGCAGCGTGTGGTCTGTCACGATGCGGCGACAGACGGCCTCGACCGCGGCACGGTCGCCGGCGGTGAGCGTGCCGTACATATCGAGAAAGATTCCCTGCAGTTCCATCGGCTGATTCCACTCCATGCGAGCCGGAGCAATGTCCGCTCATTGCCCATCGTTGTAAGATCGAGCGGAGACATTGTCCAATGCGGGCGAGGCGCGCCATTGAAGTGTGACGTACTAGTAACGGGAGCGGGCGGGCAGCTTGGAAGCGTGCTGCTGCGGCGGTTGGCCGTTGGCGGGCGCGTGGCCGTAGGAACGATCTCGCCGGGCGGGACGCGGCCCATGGTGGGAAACGTCCAGTCGTGCGACTTGCGGGACTTTGATGCCGCGGCGACGGTCGTTCGGGAGTTGCGGCCGGCATGCATTGTTCATGCGGCGGCGATGACGAGCGTCGCGAAGTGTTACGAGAATCCCGATGAGACTCGGATGCTCAACGTCGATGCGACGCGGCAGCTCGTCGAGTTGGCGGAGGAGTGCGGGTCGCGGTTTGTGTTGACCTCGACCGATCTCGTGTTTGACGGGAAAGAGGGAGGGTACGACGAGACGAGCGTTGAGCGGCCGGCGAGCGTGTATGGGCGGAGCAAGCTGGCGGCTGAGAATATCGTGCTGTCGTATGGCCGAGGCGCGGCGGTTCGGCTGGCGCTGATGTACGGGTTGCCGGCGGCGCGGCGGCGGACGACATTTCTGGAGCAGCTTGCGACGCTGCGGCGGGGCGGTCGACTACGGTTGTATCACGATGAGTATCGCTCGGCGCTGGAGCTGGAGGATGCGGCGTCGTCGCTGGAGCGAGTCGTGACCTCGGACTTTGTCGGCGTGGTGCACGTTGCGGGTCCGGAGGCATTATCGCGGCTGGAGATGGGGCAGATCGCAGCGGCCGCGTTGGGGGTGAAGGGCGAGGGAATTGAGTCTAACTTGCAAGCGGATGTGCCGGCGGCAGAGGCGCGGCCCGCGGACGTGAGCCTGTCGTGCGGGCGATTCGAGGCATTGTTTGGGAGAGCACCGGGACGCATGATGGTTGACGCGATGGTCGACGTCGCCGCGAGCTATGTTGGTGATCCCGCCTGGGATGCTTTTCCGCTGTAACTCATTGCAGCGGAGGGGGCTGCGACGCTGGCCTTCGGGACGGTTCGGCGCATATAATGTGCAGCCTCGCCGGACAGGGGTACTCTGCTGATGTCATCTATTTGCTGCCGATGCTTGCTGGCCTGTTCACTTTCCTTGATTTCTTGCGCGTGTGTGACGGGATGCGGCGGCGGAGGGAGCGCGCTGCCGGCTTCGCTGCCGGTGGCGTTGCCGGGCGGGCAGAGCACGCAGGCGGATCTCGGGACGGGGCCATCGGCGCTGGCTAACACGAGTTGGAACATTCATGATGGTGCGGCGCCGAACGGGGCGGCGATCGCGCGGGTTGATTACGGACCAGGTGGTGCGATCGTTCAGATCTCTCTGACGGGCGATGTGAGCACGAACATTTCCGGTGCGGCGATGGCGTTTACGGTCGACGAGCAGTCGCACGATTTCTTTCCGGGCGTAACGTACGTCGCGGGTTCGTATGGCGGCCAGAACGGTTCGGACGTCGGTGCCACGGTTTTTGCGCGGATGTATGTCGGGCCTTCCGAGATTGCTAATCTGGCACTCTCGATCTTTGGTACGCGCTCGGGCGACACGATCAACGGGACGCTGGCAATCGAAACAACGATCACCGAGGCGGCGGCGGGCGTTCTGCCCGGAGCGCCGGTGGGGACACAGAGCACCAGCCAGGGCGTCGTCCTGAAGAAGCTCTAGCCATTCGTTTCTTCGATGAGCTGATGGGAGCGCAGCCGCCGGCTTGCGCGGATCGCGGCGCCCGCTGCGACGGCCACGAAAACAAGATAGAACGGCATAATGGGAAACCGGTATCGATTCTGATCGCCGTACGACAGCAGAATCGTCGTCACGGCGACGTACACGATATTGCACTGGCAGAACATGGCCGTGCCGAAACGGGCACGGTCTTCCGCGTGCGATGGGTCTCTACGGTGAGTCCACCAGCTGCGGCCCCATTTCCAGCACATTGAAATTCCGAACATGAGCACGACGGGGAGGCCGATCGTCAGAAGCCAGCCGACGGACGACGGCGCGAACCGTCCGGCCATCGCTGCGTCGAAGATGCGTAACGCCGGTCGCAGGCGGACGGCGTTCTGGTAGTTGTCGAGTGTAAAAGGGTAGACGTCTGCGCCCGGGAGGAAATAGGTCTTGCAGTTGTCACGGACGGCGAACCAATAGGCGGCGGGCGAGCGGCGGAAGGCGCTAGAAGCGTCGCGTGCACACAATTGGGCGATCTCGTGCATTGCGTGGTGCTGCCAGTTGGGGGCTCCGCTCGATTTCTGGATGCGGTCGAGCATTGGGACTCCGGTTTCGGGCAACGGCGGCAGGATCGCGCGGTTCGCGTCGACGCTGAACTCGTAGGAGGGCGGCGTGATGAGAGACGACAATTCGCCGCGCGACTTCATGTCGGCGATGACCTCCGGCGGGAGGTGCGACGTCGCCATGACCGCGAGATTGGCCTTCTGATAGATTTCGCCGAATACGGGATCGCCGTAGAGGGCGAAGTGCTTGACATAGACCGCGACGACGAGGCACGCGGGAAGTGCGACGGCTCGCACGGTGCGCCGGCGCTGCGGCGAGAGCCAGACCAGTCCGGCCAGGATTGCGATGAGCCAGGCGACGTGGAATGTGCCCCGCATCAGCGCGATCAGAGCGAGCAGCGTCGCAAATAATACCGCGTCCGGTGTTCGGCTTCTGAGTAGAGCGCGGTGCAGGTAGAACGCGGCGGCAACCAGTGCAGCCATGACCGGGTATTCGTACGTCAGAAGATTCTCGTAGAGAACGGTGGTCGGATGAATTGCCCAGCCGGCGGCGAGAATCGCGGCCAAGCCCGCCGGTGCGCCCAGGACTGCGAGAAGGCGGAACAGCAGGAATGTCGTAACGAAGCCGAGAGCCAGGTAGGTCACGTGGAAAATGACGATGGAGTAGGTCGGCGCAAGCTTGAGCACGATGCCGAGATACAGATTGAACAACGGCGGCTGATCGCGGAGGTAGTAGATGCTCTCCAGCAGGCGGGTATAGAGCAGTTGCGGGTCGACGATCTGAACGTAGAAGAAGATGGGCTCGATATCGAAACGAACGCCGAGGTAGAAGTAATAGATCAGCCGAGAGACGACGAATGCGAGGAGTGGAAGGGCGAGCCACCGCCACGATTGACGGTTGAACTGATCGGCGAGTTGCGGCGAAGCGTGCGAGGATTGCTCATCGTCCCTTGGCACGTCGGTCCCCGAGATGCTGGCGGCCGGTTCAGTGCATTCCGCCGCCGGAGAGGGCCTTAACCACATCGGCAATGGCGGCCTTTGAGTCGCCGAAAAGCATCAGCGTTTTGTCGGAGTAATACAACTCGTTGTCGATTCCGGCGAAGCCGGGATTCATGCT
Source organism: uncultured Planctomycetaceae bacterium (assembly GCA_964581285.1). GTDB lineage: Bacteria > Planctomycetota > Phycisphaerae > UBA1845 > UTPLA1 > SpSt-539. The sequence continues at coordinate 9,512 of CAZONT010000093.1, forward strand.
GCGCTTGTTGACGATGATGGTCTTGGCCTTATCGACATCGAGGATCGGCATGCCGTAGATCGGACTGGACTTGTCGTGACGGGCGGCCGGGTTGGTGACGTCGTTGGCGCCGACCACGAGTGCGACGTCGACCTGCGGGAATTCGGGGTTGATCGAGTCCATTTCGATCAGGCGATCGTATGGAATTTCCACTTCTGCGAGCAAAACGTTCATGTGGCCGGGCATGCGGCCGGCGACGGGGTGGATGGCGAACTTGACCATAACGCCGCGCTTAGTGAGCTGGTCGTAGAGCTCGCGGACGATGCGCTGGGCCTGGGCGACGGCCATGCCGTAGCCGGGGACGATGACGACCTCGTTGGCCATTTCCAACATCTGGGCGACTTCTTCGGAGTTGGTGCTGCGGACGGATTTCTGTTCGGTCGACGCTGCGGCGGCTTGGACCTGGCCGAACGCGCCGAAGAGGACGTTGAAGAAGGAGCGGTTCATCGCTTTGCACATAATGATGGAGAGGATGAGACCGGAGGAGCCGTCGAGGGCGCCGGCGGTGATCAGGAGCTTGTTTTCCATCACGAAACCCATCGCGACGGCGGAGAGGCCGGCGTATGAGTTCAGGATGGAGATGACGGTCGGCATGTCTGCGCCGCCAATGGGGATGATGAGTAGAACGCCGAACGAGAGGGCGAGCAGTGCGATGAGGATGTAGAGCGGCCAGAAGGCCGGTTTCAGAACGAGGGTGACGCCGATGATGATGGCGAGGGCAAACAGGGAGAAGTTAATCAGGTTCTGGTTCTTATAGGTGATGGGGCGGGTGGGGATGATTTCCTGAAGCTTGCCGGCGGCCATGAGGCTGCCCGTGAAGGTGATAAAGCCGAGCAGGACTTCGAAGCAAATTGCGCCCATCTTGAAGCCAGACATCTCGGCGGGGTTCGCGCCGGAGTGATGCCACATGTAGTACTCGGCGGTGCCGACAAGTCCGGCGGCGAGGCCGCCGAAGGCGTGGGAGAGAGCGGTTCGCTGAGGCACGGCAGTCAGGGGTACGTGTGAGAGCTTGATGCCGATGGGGACGGCGAGCAGCGTGGCGATGAGGATCCACCAGTATCCGCTGCGAATGATCTCGGGTTCCACGAGCGTGCCGATGATGGCGGCGGCCATACCGGCAACACCGGCGAAGACGCCTTTGCGGGCGGTCTTGGGGTCGGCCATCCAGTGCAGCGACATGATGAACATGACCGCTGAAAACAGATAGATGACGTGAACGATGTTGTGGATTGCGCCGGCGTGGCTTGAGGCGGCGAGGAGCGACAATGAGTCGGGGGCGAGGGTCATCACTTGGCCGGCCCCTTTGTCTTGAACATCTTGAGCATCCGGTCGGTGATGAGGAAGCCGGAGATAATGTTGGTCATGGAGGCGAAGACGGCGACTGCGCCGAGGATCGAGCTGAGCGTCGATTTCTGTTCGCCGGCGACGATGATCGCGCCGACGACGGCGATCGCGGAGATGGCGTTTGTGAGCGACATCAGCGGGGTGTGGAGCAGGCGCGAGACGCGGCGGATGACGCCCATGCCGATGATGGTCGACAGCATGAAGACGTAAAGCAGAGATACGAAGTCGGTTTGCATCAGCCGGCGGCTCCTTTTGCGATGATGTCGCGTGCTGCGGCGTGCAGGACCTGGCCGTCGTGGGTGACGGTGGCGCCTTTGAGGATGTCGTCAGTCAGGTCGAGGTTGAAGCGGCCGTCCTTCCAGAAGGCGAGGACGAAGGTCGTGAGGTTTCGCGAGTAGAGCAGGCTGCCGTGCATCGGCATCTCGGACGGGAGATTGTTGGGGCCGCAGATAGTGACGCCGTGCTCGCGGACGGTTTTGCCGGGCTGCGTGAGTTCGCAGTTGCCGCCGCCTTCGGCCGCGACGTCGACGATGACGGAGCCGGGCTTCATGCCTTTGACCATGTCGGCGGTGATGAGCTTGGGGGCCTTGATGCCGCCGATGAGGGCGGTGGTGATGACAACGTCGGCGGCGGCGCAGCGGGCGGCGATAAGCTCGCCCTGCTTCTTGTAGAAATCGGCGGAGAGTTCCTTGGCGTAGCCGCCGGCGTCCTGTGCGGCCTCAGTGGTTTCGACGCCGGCCCAGCGGGCGCCGAGGCTTTCGACCTGCTCTTTCACGACCGGTCGCGTGTCGGTGGCCTCGACGGTTGCGCCGAGACGGCGGGCGGTGGCGATGGCTTGCAGGCCGGCGACGCCCGCGCCGATGACGAAGACTTTGGCCGCGAGGACGGTGCCTGCGGCGGTCATGAACATCGGGAAGTACTTGGGGAGCTCCATTGCGCCGATGAGGACAGCGCGGTAGCCGCCGATGTTGGCCATTGAGGAGAGCGTGTCCATCGATTGGGCGCGGGTGATGCGGGGGATGCAGTCGGTGGCGAAGGTGGTGATGCGTCGGGCGGCGAGGCGGCGGACGGCGTCGAAATTCCGCGTGGGGTAGAGCGTCGTCAGAAGCATCGAGCCTTCGCGGATGAGGTCGGCTTCGTGGCGATGGAGCTGGGGATGGTCGGCCGGGGGCTGAACTTTGAGCGTGAGGTCGGCTGAGCCGAGCAGGGCTGAGACGTCGGACTCGATGGTCGCGCCGGCGGCGCGGAACTGGTCATCGCCGTAGGAGGCGGAATCGCCCGCGCCCTGTTCGACGGCGACGGAGAGGCCGGCCTTGATGAGTTTCTGGACGCTTTCAGGCGCGAGGGCGACGCGACGTTCGTCGCTGCGGGTTTCTTTCGGCACGGCGATCTTCATGCATTCCTCGCGCGTCGCTGCTTCGTCGTGCGTCGCACCACGCGGCTCGACGAAGGGTCGCGTATCTTAGCAGGCAGTCGCGGCGATGGAAGTGAAGGGGGCCGCCGTTTTAAGTACAATGGCGAGTGAATGTCGATCGTGGTCAATGAGCAAGTCGTTCGCCGGGTGCGGCGCGAGCGGAAGACGTTTCGCCGGCGGGTGGTGGTACTGCCGGCTTACAACGCAGAATCGACGCTGAAGGCGACGGTCGATGATCTGCCGCGCGAGTGCGTCGATGAGATAATCCTGGTCGATGATGGCAGTAAGGATCGGACGGTTGAGACGGCACGGGAGCTGGGACTGACGACCATCGTCCACGAGAAGAATCGGGGATACGGGGGCAATCAGAAGACCTGTTATGACACGGCGCTGCGGATGGGGGCGGACGTCGTTTTCATGCTGCATCCGGATTACCAGTATGACGGGCGGCTGATTCCGGCGTTTCTCGAAGTGCTGGAACTTGGGGTGTGCGACGTGATGCTGGGGTCGCGGGTGCGGACGCGGCGGGAGACGCTGGCGGGGGGGATGCCGGTCTACAAGTATCTTGCGAATCGGCTGCTGACGCTGGCGGAAAACCTGGCGCTGGGGCAGAACCTCGGGGATTTTCATTCGGGGTTTCGCGTCTACACGCGCGAGGTGCTCGAGACGCTGCCGTACCAGCGGTTCAGCGATGATTTTGTGTTTGACTCGCAGTTTCTGGCTTCGGCGGCGTGGCATGGATTCAAGATTGGGGATGCGCCGATGCCTTGCCGGTATTTCGCCGAGGCGAGCTCGATCAATTTCAAACGAAGCACGACGTACGGCATGCGGACGCTGTGGACGGTGGTGCAATTCAATCTGCAGCGGGCGGGGCTGGCGAAATACGAGATATTCGGGATGGGGCCACGTCCGCCGCGGCCGCGGACTTAGCACACTTTCAGACACGAATTGCGGGGAGGCGGGCGAGCACGTCGACCAGGCCGTGACAGACGCCGCCGGCGACTATTGTGGCGGTTCGCTCGCGGATCGCGCCGTAATAGAGACCGACGCCAATGTTTTGCAGGCCATACCAGATTGCGAGGGTGTAGCGGCCTTCGAAGTAGTCGACTGTGTTGAGGGCGTGGATGAGGCCGAAGAAGAGGGCTGAGACGAACAGCCCGATCCCGAAGTTCATGCCCAGCAGCGCGTAGGGGCGGCCGAAGGCGCGGTTGACGCGCGATTGGATGTAGCCGCGGAAGAATATCTCTTCGCCGAAGCCGGCGCAGATAAAGTTCCAGGCGATGACGAGCAGGGTGGGGTGGAGCGGCTTTCGGTCGTAGGCCGCGATGGCGAGCGGCGTGGAGAGGAGAAGGGCAAGTAGCGCGGCAGTCCCAATGGGGGATATACGCAGGATCGGTCGATCGCGGCGAAGTAGCACGAGAATGATGAGCGTCGCGACGATTGCCGCGATGCCGTAGAAGATGCCTTCGTTTCGATCCGGGGGCTTGAGCGGGTGATTGCCGCGCATGTTGGTGATCACGAAGACCAGAGCGCCGACGGCGATCAGGGCTGCGGCGAGCAGTCCGACCACGAGATTGCGGGGCCAGCGAGTCAGGGTCAGGCCGTATTCGGTGAAGCTTCGGCGGCATAACAGCGTCAGCGCGAGGGTGACGGCGATCATCACCGCGCCGGTTGAGAAGTTCAGACCGGCGGCGGTTTCGGCGCGACCGAGCTGGCTGAAGTGTTTGAACGAGCGATAGGCGACGTGCGTCAGCGCGAACACGGCCGTCACCTCGGCGAGCGCTGCGAGGCGCTTGCCTGCGGAGGCCGTGCTCGCGCGGGACGACACGTTCATCGCTCTCCGATTGCCGGAACGCCGCGGCTACTTGCCGGTGAAGTTCACCTTGGGGGCTTCCTTTGCTGCGCTGGATGCTTCGAAGTAGTCGGCCGGGGAGACGCCTGCGAAGCCGGCGAAAATACGGCCCGGGAAGCCCTTGACGTAGGCGTTGAGCGATTTGACGGAATCGTTGTAGCGCATGCGTTCGACGCTGATGCGATTCTCGGTGCCTTCGAGCGAGTCCTGGAGTTTCAGGAAGGACTCGTTGGCCTTGAGCTGCGGATACTGCTCTTGCAGAACCAGCAGACGGGACAGCAGGCCTTCGAGCTGGTTGGCGTTCTTCAGCTTGTCGGCCTGGGTTGCGCCGGGCTGGAAGTACTTGGTGCGGGCGTCGGCGATGGCCGTGAAGAGGTCGCTCTCGTGCTTGGCGTAGCCCTTAACCGTTTCGACGAGATTGGGGATCAGCTCGTAGCGGCGCTGGAGCTGATTTTCGACCTGGCCCCAGGCGGATTTGACCGTTTCGTTGAGGGCGATGGTCTTGTTGTAGCCGCTGAAGGCGCAGCCGCCGGCGATCACGACCACGCCGACAATGACGAGCAGGATCGCGAGGAGAATCTTGGACGCACTCATGGTCGAACCTCCAATCTGAGCGGTCGATGCGAGCGCGCCGCCACAGCGGGCGCAGAATCGCGCGGCCGACTCGTTGTCCATTCCACATTTCGGGCAATTGTTACCAGCCACCGCTTGCACCTCCTCCGCCGAAGGAACCGCCGCCACCGCCGCCGAACGATCCGCCGCTCGACCAGCCGCCGGAGCTGCTGGAACTCCAGCTCGATGAACCGCTGCTGTTGAGCATGTTGCCGAGGATCATGCCTTCCCAGAAGCCACCGCGGCGGCGGCGATAGCGACGGCGGCCGCCGAAGATAGCCTTGAGAACAATGATGAAGATGAAGAATCCGATGGCGAAGGGCAGGCCGGGGTCGCCGTGAGAGCGGGCGTTGGAGACTGTTCGGAGGGGCATGCCGGTGATGGTGACGTTGTATTCCTTCGCGATTTTGGTGGCGACGGCGAGCGTGCCTTGCAGGATGCCCTCGCCGAACTTGCCGCGCCGGAAGTTGGGGGCGAAGTACTCGCGCATGACGGAGCCGCACCAACCGTCGGGCAGAGCGCCCTCGAGGCCGTAGCCGACTTCGATGCGGTACTTGCGGTCCTTAATGGCGACGCAGATGAGGACGCCGTTGTCTTTGCCTTTCTGGCCCAGCTTCCACTTGTTCTGGGCGAGGTCGAGCGTGAAGGATTCGATGGGTTCGCCGTCGAGCGACGTAATGGTGAGGGCGATGACCTGTGCGCCGGTTTTCTGTTCCAGCTCGGTGAGCCAGCCGTCGAGGTTTCGGCGAGTCTCGGAGTCGATGACATTGGCGTAGTCGGCGAGATGCGTGGAGGGGACGGGGAGATTGGGCGCGGCGAGGGCGCTGACGGCGCAGAGTCCGAGAAGCAGGCCGGCGAGCGGCGCGCGGAAGAATCGACGGTGCTGTTCAGCGGATTTCATCGCTCAACTTTGCGAGGCGTTCGAGGTCGGCGTAGAGGGCCTTGAACTCGTCATAGTCGTGAGAGGTCTTGAGTGTTGCGGCTTCGCGGAGGCCGGGGAGATCGCCGCCCGCCATGCGTTGGACTTCGCTAAGGACGCGGGATTGCGGGAGCGGATCGGTGGTGCCTTTCAACCAGAGAAGGCCGCGAAGGGTTCGCAGCAGGCGGTCGGCGACGGCCTCGACGATCGCCGAGAGCGCTTCGTCGCGGCCGACGGCGTGGAGCAAACCGAGGCGCATGTCGAGCAGCATGTGCGTAAAGGTGCGCTCGATCTGGAGACGGAGGGGCTCGCGATGGATTTCGATGTTGGCGAAGAGGTCGCGTCCGAACAGCGCGATGTGGAACTGACGGACCTCGAGAAACTCGAGCGGGAAGGTGTCGAGGGAGCGGGCAATTTCGGCCGCGGTGGTGAACATCGGGGCGGCGATGCCATGACGTGCGAGTCTCGGGCCGTGCTCGGAGAGGGCGTGCAGCATGTCGAGCCGCAGCCGTTCGAGCACGGCGATGCTTGTGATCTGCTCGGAGCCGGCGTCGAAATCGGGCGAGGCGATTGAGCCGTAGAGCGTCAGGCCGAGCAGGTCCGGTCCGGCGAGCGGCGCGACGAGGCCGACGAGTTCTTCGACGTCGGCGCGGCGGCTCGCGGGAACGG
>CAZONT010000094.1:0-16119 GCA_964581285.1 uncultured Planctomycetaceae bacterium
CCGAAGTGGTCGGCCGGGCGGATCGCGATCGTATCGGCCGGCACGAGCGACGAGCGCGTGGCCGAGGAGGCCCGCATCACGGCCGAGATCATGGATCAGCGGACGGAGACGTATTACGACGTCGGCGTGGCCGGAATTCACCGGCTGCTGGCGCACACGCCGGAGATTCAGAAGGCGAATGTCGTGGTGGTCGTGGCAGGCATGGAGGGCGCGCTACCGAGCGTTGTGGGCGGGTTGGTCGATTCGCCGGTGATCGCGGTGCCGACAAGCGTGGGCTACGGCGCGAGCCTGAACGGAATCGCCCCGCTGCTGACGATGCTGAACTCGTGCGCGTCGGGGATCGCGGTCGTGAACATCGACAACGGCTTCGGAGCGGGCTACATGGCGGCGATCATTAATCGGATGGCCAGCCGTGGGCGCACGGGCGGCAACGGCACGGCCGCACCGGATATTACGCCGCAGATTTGATGAAGCTTCAGATCGTCAAGCGGATTCCTCGACTGCCGCCGCGCCAGGCGGATTCGCACAAGGGGGACTACGGGCGGGTTCTGGTGATTGGCGGGTCGCGGGGGATGATCGGCGCGCCGGCACTGTGCGCGAACTCCGCGCTACGCAGCGGCGCAGGTCTCGTGCGGATCGCGACCCAGGCGGTCATCGCCCGCGAAATCGGAATACTTGCTCCGTGCGCGACGCTCATTCCTCATCAGGTTCTTTGGTCGGTGGAGTTATCCCCCGGCGAGCGGCTGAGTCCGCGCGCATCGAAACGGCTTCGATTGGAGGTACAGAAGGCCTGGACAAAGCTTTCGTCCGCCTTCGAGACGAATGATGTCGGGGCACTGGGACCGGGGTGGAGCGTCGATGAGGGGCGACGCGAGCTGCTTCGACGCATTCTTCGCAACGCAAAAAAGCCAATCGTCCTCGATGCCGACGGGTTGAATACTCTCGCGCAGCTTCCGAATTGGACCAGACATGTCCGACAGTACGCGCGTCGCGGCAATTCACTCGTACTCACCCCCCACCCCGGCGAGATGCAACGCCTTCTCGAAAGCGCCAAAATCCGGCTTGATGCCGTTGACGATCGACGTGATGCGGCCGCGCGTGTTGCGGAGGTCAGCGGCGCGATTGTCGTGCTTAAGGGCCATCGAACAATCGTGACCGATGGGAAGCGGTTGTTTGAGAACACGACCGGCAATCCCGGAATGGCGACGGGCGGGACGGGGGATGTGCTGACCGGGATCATTGCGTCGCTGATCGGCCAGAAGCTGACGCCTTTCGACGCGGCGGTGCTGGGTGTGCACGTTCACGGACTCGCGGGTGACCTTGCGGCGCGGAAGTTGGGGCAGGTGTCGATGATTGCCACCGACTTGATCGAGCAACTCCCCGATGCGTTTCGTGAACTCCGACGCAAACCTTGAATCGGACGCAAATCCGCTTACAACTTGCCCTATGAAGATCCTCGTCGTTGGCGGCGGCGGTCGCGAACACGCCATCGTGTGGAAGCTGTCGCAGTCGCCGCGGCGGCCGACGCTTTACTGCGCACCGGGCAACGGGGGCACGGCCGGGCTGGCACGAAACCTCGACATCGACGCGAATGACATCGACCGGCTGCTCGAATTCGCACGGCGCGAGAAGATCGACCTGACCGTGGTCGGGCCGGAGGAGCCGCTGTGCAACGGAATCGTCGATCGATTTGAGGCGGCGGGGTTGCGAATCTTCGGGCCGCGGGCGGCGGCGGCCCGGCTCGAAGGCGACAAGGCCTTTGCCAAGCAGCTCATGCTGTCGTGCGATGTCTCCACGGCCGACGCACGGGTCTTCGTTCCCACGGACCAGGAGCGGGCGGCCCGCCAATGGGTGGCGCGGGAAACGGGCTCCGGCCGGCGGACGCGACTGTTCGAGGGCGCGACGATGTGCTTTCCCACGATCGGCGAGCGGAGTTCGTTTGGCGACACGCCGACCCGAATCCCGCTCGCGTACGAATCGGCCCGGGAGTACGTCGCGACGCGCGAGGCGGGACTGGTCGTCAAGGCATCCGGGCTTGCGAAGGGCAAAGGCGCGTTCGTCTGCAAGGATCCGGCCGAAGCGCTGGTCGTGCTCGAGAAGCTGATGATCGACCGAATCCTCGGAGAGGCGGGCGATTCCGTCGTCGTCGAGGAACGGCTAGTCGGGACCGAGGTATCGCTCATGGCGCTGGTCGACGGCCGGTCGATCTACCTGCTCGAAGCGGCGCGCGATTACAAGCGGTTGCTCGATGACGACGAGGGGCCGAACACCGGCGGCATGGGTGCATTCTGTCCGACGGCTGACCTGACCGATGAAATGGCCGGGAAGATCGCCGAGGAGGTGTTCGTGCCGATTGTCGACGCACTGCGGCGCGACGGCATCGAGTACAAGGGTGTGCTCTACGCAGGACTCATGCTCACGGCCGGCGGGCCGAAGGTGCTCGAGTTTAACTGCCGGTTGGGCGACCCCGAAGCGCAGCCGATCCTGATGCGACTCAAGAGTGATCTGGTCGAGCTGTTCGAGGCGGTCATCGACGGCCGGCTGGACGAGGCGAACATTGAGTGGGACGCGCGACGGGCGGTCTGCGTTGTCATGGCATCGGGCGGGTATCCGGAGTCGTCGAAGACGGGCCTGCGAATCGGCGGCCTGGACGAGGTTCCCCAAACGCCGGATGCAGCGGTCTTTCACGCCGGCACTCGTTTGGAAGGCGGGAAGGTCGTGACGGCCGGGGGGCGGGTGCTGAGCGTCACCGGACTCGGCGAGACCGTTGACGAAGCGCGGAAGCGCGTGTACGACGCCGCCCGCCACATCAGCTTTGACGGAAAGCAGATGCGCACGGACATCGCGGCGACCGCAAAGTAGGCCGCACGCAAAGGGTCGAATTGCTTGGACAGCGAGGTCAACGGCAAGCGCACAATCGTCATGGGGCTGGGCCGATTCGGAGGGGGAATCGGCGTCACGCGCTGGCTCGCGCGGCAGGGCGCCCGGGTCACTGTCACCGACCAGACGGGCGAGCAGGAGCTGGGTGAGTCGGTCGCACAGCTGGCCGACCTGCCGATCAACTGGCGGCTTGGCGGACACGATGCGGCGGACCTCGATCACTGCGATCTGCTCGTCGTCAGTCCGGCCGTCGACAAGGCGCGCTCCGAGTTCTTCCGGGCCGCGACGGCGCGTGGCATCCCCTGGACCAGCGAGATGAACTTGTTCCTTTCGCGCTGCCCGGCGCGGATCGTGGGCATCACCGGCTCGGTCGGCAAGAGCACGACGACGGCGATGACCGGCGCGATTCTCGAACGCGGCAGCGACGGCCGTCGAGTCTGGGTCGGCGGGAACATCGGACGTTCTCTCCTTGAGGAATTGCCGGCGATGCGTGCGGACGATGTGATCGTGCTCGAACTATCGAGCTTCCAGCTCGAGGACTCGGCGGAAGTGCGGCGGAGTCCGAGCGTGGCGCTGCTGACCAATCTGCGACCCAACCATCTCGATCGGCACGGCACGATGGAGGCGTACGGGGACGCAAAGCTCAACATCGCCCGCTTTCAGACCGAGGACGACGTCGTCTTTGTCCATCGCGGCGAGACCGGATTGCGAGCGAAGCTGGAGCAGATCAAGCCGCGGTCACGCATCCTGGAGTATGGCGACGCGGCGACGATAGCGATGGTGGACGGCGCGCTTCGGGTCCCCGGCCGGCACAACCGCGAGAACGCTTCGGCCGCACTGGCGATTGCGCGGCGGCTCGGAATCGCCGACGCGGTTTCACTGGCGGCCCTCGGCGAGTTTCGCGGCCTGCCGCACCGGCTCGAATTCGTTCGAGAGCTGGCGGGCGTCGGCTATTACAACGACTCGAAATCAACGACACCGGAGTCGGCGCGGATCGCGCTGGAGGCGTTCGACGTACCGGTGATCATGTTGCTGGGCGGGTACGACAAGCACGTTGAATTCGATGAGCTGGCGCGGGTGGTCGAACGCCGGGGGCGTGCGGCAGTCTGTTACGGGGCGGTGCGCGACAAGATCGCGGGCGCGATCCGCGCCGCCGACGGCAACCAGCGCCTGCCCGTCGAAGTCGTCAACGACCTGCCGGCCGCGCTCGATCGGGCGCGGCTGCACGCAAAGGCGGGTGACGTCGTGGTGCTGTCACCGGCGTGCGCGAGTTGGGATCAGTTTCAGAATTACGAACGCCGGGGGGAGATGTTCCGCAAGATTGTCTCGGACTGGCGCTAACGCGTCAGGGTTTCTTGCCAACGGTCGCCTCGAGAATCTTCGGGCCGTGCTGGTAGCCAATCCCGAAAACCGATCGATCCAGAATCGAGCGTTTGAAGAATTGATCGCCGAGCAGCGTGCTGGCGGCGCCGGTGGTGTCCATCAGGTCGACGACGTCGGCCACATGGGCCAAGCCGAGGAGGTGCCCGCCCTCGTGAGCCGCGACGTTGCCGATGGCAAAGGCGAGCTGATCGGCGGTGAGTTGGTTGGCGAAGGCCTCGTCGAAGCGGTCGGTGAAGATGATGCCGTCATCGCAGATGTTCTTGTTCCAGGTATCGACCGCCTGCGAGATTCCGAAGACGGTGCGGCTGAACTGGCCGAAGTAGAGCGTCGAGACGTCGTCGCCATCGATGGGCACAGGGTCATCGGACGTCTGAATGATGACATTGAGGTCGCTGTAACAGTGCTTCATGCGGGCCACGATTCCGGCCTTCACCTGGACTGTCTTGCCGGCGTAGATCGGATTGACGCGCCCGGCATCGAACGGAGCGATGTCAAACGTGCCGACGTTGGGGATGGTGATCCCCTCGCCGCCGGCAAAATTGAGCATGAGCTTCTGCGCCCCGGGGGAAATCGGCGTCTGATTTCGAAGAACTCGCAACGACGCGCTGTAAGCACCGCTGGGCGATGAGAAAAACGAACTGCTGATCGCAATGTAGAAGCGGTTGCTGGGCCAGCGGAGCGTCACGTCGAGCTGCGACTCGAAGCGGCCGTTTGCGGCATCGACGTCGTCATTCTGGGCGACCAAGTCCTCATTCTCATCGAAAAAGGCGATGGTCGGATCGAGGGGGCTTCCGATGGCTGCGTCCGCCGCCAGAATGACGCGGTCGCCACTGTTCATCGGCCCGAGATCCCAGACGTCGCGCTGAGACTGCGACACGGAACCCGACAGGAAAACCGTCTCGCCGTCGGTCGTTGCGAGCTGTCCGGCCGACCCGAAATCTCGTCCTGCCGGCTTGGAAAGCAGACTTTGGAACGGACTCTCATTGTTGCAGCCGACGATCAGAACGATCGCCAGAAGGCCGCCGAACAACTGTCTACCGCGCACTGGCATCATCGACCAGACCAATTTGAGACTCCCGCGTATTGCAAGAAGGGCCCCCTCAGGAAGCGAGGCGATGCGCGTCGACACGTGTCCGGTCGCTGCGGACACGGGAGACCGTCGCTAGGAAGTATTGTCCCCCTTAATCGGAGAGTCAAGCTTTTTGCGGCCACCGGCGTGTGGAATGCGTGTTCTGGTTATCAGAACGTAGCGCGAACGAGTCGATGGCTCCCGTTTCGGCGCGGCGGAGCTCTGCGTACAATCGCCGCGCACGAGGACAAACATGCGCGAGGCATTCTTCTGGGTCTATCCGTGGGACCTGCTCGACGAGGGCATCGACGCGGCCGTCGGGCGAATCGCGGGCGAGATCGGCGCCGACGCCATCGCGGTCGCGACGACCTATCACAGTATCGCACAATTTCGACCGCACGCAGTCGATGCTCCAACACACTTTGCATGCGATGCCGGGGCTCATTTTCAGCCGGATGCCGAGTGCTACGCGGCAACGCGGCTTCGGCCGATTCCCGCGGCGTGGATGAAGTCGCGTAACCCGTTCGAGCGAATTTCCGAAGAATGCCGCCGGCGGAATATCGGGCTTCGTGCGTGGACGGTTTGTTGCCACGGCTCGACGATGGCCGCGCGCTATCCGGAGGCGGCCTGCAAAGATGTGTTCGGCAATCGCAGTGCAAGTTGGATTTGCCCGGCCAATCCGGACGTGCGCGAGTATGTCGCGGGTCTCGTCGCCGACCTGACAAAGAACTACCCGCTGGCGCTGGTCGAACTGGAGTCGGCCGACTTCGGTGGAAGCCGCCACGTGCACGCCCACGAAAAAACGGGACTGGCGGTCGGTCCGGTCGAGGAACTCCTGCTGTCGCTCTGTTTTTGCGAATCGTGCGTGCAGGCGGCCATCGAGGCGGGCGTCGATGCATCCGCGGTCCGTCGTTCGGTTCGCGTCCACCTGGAACCGACTGTTCTCGGGCACCCCGCGCGGACCGTCAGCATCGAAGCATTCCTGGCCGAAGACGATTTGCTCCGGGCGTTTGTCGGGCTTCGGAAGAGCGCCGTTGTCGCGTTGATCGACGCGGCCCGTCAGCGTTCACGCGTGCCGGTCGTCGTCCATACAGCGTGGAACGTGGAACAAGCGGCGTTCGATGCAGACAAGATCGCAACGGTCTGCGATGGCTTCGTATTGCCCGGATGGCAGGAGCCGCTCGACGTCCGCACACGACGCGCGGCAGCGCTGGTCGCGGCAGGCGGCGATCCGCGGCGCGTTCAGGCCGGTTTCGCGTGCTATCCGCCCGACCCGGTTGACGGACCGACGCTCGTGCGGCGCGTACACGACGCGGTGCAGCATGGACACGATCGCATCGGCTTTTACAACTATGGAATCGCGCCGAACGACTGTCTCGACTGGGTACGGCAGGCGATCCGATTCGCGAGGCGCGAGGTTTGACGCGCGCAACCCGCCAATTGCTCTCGCATAACTCCCTGACAATAAAGCACGTAAGCAAAGGGGTGAACCGTTGTAATTCAATCGGATTTTCGTTATGATTTGAAGCGTCAGAATCCAACTGGACACTTCAACAGGAGTTGGAAGATGCGCACTACACTTGTATTTATCCTGACCGGACTTGTCGCGAACACGGCGCAGGGGCAACTGATCGCGGGAAATGATCAGACGGCCCCACTCCGCCAGATCTGGCACGTGAACGTCACGAACGGCGCAAAGACCCTGCTCTACCAGGGCGGCACGGAGGCCAACGCCTGGGGCATGGCGTACGATCCGCTCTCGAACACGCTCTATTGGAATAACGGTGGGTCACTCTACAAGTCGCCGTTCAACATGGGCGGCTTGACGCCGACGCTGATCGGAGCACTCAATGTCGGCGGTACGTCTGCAAACGTCACCGGCATGGCATTTGACTCGGCCAGCAACAAGCTCCTGGGCTACCGAAGTGTGACGGCGCCGGGCTTCTACGAAATTGGCGTCGGCTCGGCTGCCATGACACTCGTCAATGCGACCCCCGCCAGCACCGATTTCGGCGGATTCGATTACGACGTCGCGTCGGGCACCTTCTACGCGCTGAATGACGGCACCGGCCTCAGCGGCCGCGGGCTATACAAGATCGCAAACATGTATGCCGTGCCGAGCTACGCGTTGCTGGCCGCTTATCCCGGCACCGACACGGATGTGGATGGCCTTGGCGTCGGCGGCGGCTTTGCATACATGGTCAATGACACGAACGCGCAGCCCTTCTACGTTTACGATCTGGTGGGCAACGCCTACGCACCGAACCTCGCGAATCCGTTCACAGGCACGAATGGCATCTTCTCGGCCGGGGCATGGGTGCCAGAGCCCGCGACGATCGGATTGATGCTGATCGGGATCGCGGCTTTCCGACGCCGAAAGTAACGCTTTCAATTCAAACCTACGTCAAAGGGCCGCGCGGACGCGGCCCTTATTCTTGCGCGCCCGCCGTGCGGCGGCTACCAGTGCCGCAGCGCTCGCAGTCCGCTTACGCGGTTGCCGGCGACCTCCAGTGGCTCGATTTGAGTGATCTGCCAGCCGCGCGGCCCGCGCAACCACGCCAATTTCCATCGACTGGGCAAACGGGCTGCCTGCCCGGCGACGCGAACGGTCGCGGTGACGCTGAACTCGGTCGTCGCGCCGTCGCCGGCGATGTCGGTTTGAATCGAGCCCAGCCGCGCGTCATAGATGTCGGTGTTCTTCAGAGCCGCGTCGATGAATCCGATCACCGCCGATTGGTCCATGTCACCGGCGATACATTCATCGCTGATGCTCGGCCGAATGGCGGCGGCGTCATGATGACTGACGGCGGCGATCAGGCGCTCGAGCGTATCTTGCAACTCCTCCCGCTGGGTTGTCACGAGTTCCTGGACCGCGAAGAGTCCGACGATCAGCGCGAGCGCTGCGGGAAAAATCAGCATCCGGACTCGCTCGGATTTGGACCGCAACCAGACCGCATAGGCGACCAGGAGGACGACCGCCGAGAGAACCGCGAGTTGAAGTGGGCTTTCGAGAAAGAGGCGGGCCAGGGCGTCCATCATCAACCCGCCGCGCAGTCCCACGTCGCCCCGGCCGCGATGAGCGACTCGGGGCGCGCCCGACGAACGACGGGCGGCAGGTCGGTGGCAGGGTCGTACCAGCGATCGAGCATCGCGCGCCACTCGACGCCGTTTCGAACAGCGAGGAAGGCCATCTTGACCTCCTTGGAGTGGGGATGAAGTTCGCAGTAGCGGACGCCGAATTTGCGAAGCATCGGGGCGGCCTTGATTTCGCCGTAGGCCTCGCACATGAGGCCGTAATGCGCTTCGAGCGCAGCCCGCTGCTCGGCGATGGACGGCGGTTCGGGCAGCGGCCGGCCGGCGAAGAGCTCGCCGGCTTCGTGGAAGATCCACGGGTTGCCGATGGCGCCGCGGGCGACTGAAACGCCGTCGACGCCCGTCTCCCGCATCATGCGGACGCAGTCCTCGGCGGAAAAAGCGTCTCCGCTGCCGAGAATGGTGCGGTTGCCGACGTGTCGTTTCACGCGGGCGAGAAACTCCCAGTTGCTCGGACCGACGTAGCGCTGGCGCACGGTTCGGCCGTGAACGGTAATCGAGCAGACTCCGATCTCGAACGCGGCGTCCAGGATCTTGAAGAAACTCGCTTCGCTCTCGGCGGAGTCATCCATTCCGCGGCGCATCTTCAGTGTGACCGGCACGCGTCCGCCGACCGCGGCGTAGACGCGACGCAGGATGTCGATCGCCGTTTCGGGCACGGACAGCAGGAAGCCGCCGCGACAACGACCGAGCACCTTCTTCACCGGGCACCCGAAATTGATGTCGATCACGTCGTAGCCGGTCTCGACCAGGACATCGGCCGCGGCGGCGAACTGCTCGGGCTCGCTGCCCATCAGCTGCCCGCCGACCGGGTGATCATCGGCGTCGAGCGCGAGCGAGCGGCGCATCGCCTTTCCGCCGAGCACGACGAGCTTGTCGAGGACGACCTCGTTGATGGCGTAGGAACAGCCGTAGCGCCGCGCCAATCTCCGCATCGGCCCGTCGCTGTAGCCGGACAGCGCGGCCTGAATGAACGGCGAGGCGAGTTGCAGGCGCCCGATGGTCAGCATCGATTCACGACTTCTTTGATTTTTTCGCCGGGGGCGGCGCGGCGGAGACGGCCTGATCGGCGAACTCAGCGATTTGCTTCATCAGCGCGGGACCGAAGCCGGCCCCGAGCATCGCGGTGCCGTGGAGATCGGCGTCTCCCGGCTTGATCTCGACGGTCGCCGACTTGTAGCGTTTGGCAAGGGCTTGCGGGGCTGACTTTTCAGCTTCCGGAGCGATGAGCAGCACGGGCCGCGAGCCGAGCTTCCGAATCTGCTTCAGCGAGTCGATGCCCATGTAGTCCTTGCCGGGAGAGAGACAAACGACGCCCAAGACGTGTGGGTCGCGGCCGGCGTAGTCGATCGAGATGCTGCATCCGACGCTTGCGCCGATCATCACCATGCGGTCCCCGTCGCATTCCTTCTTCTTGCCCAGCCACTTGGCGGCGGCTTCGGCATCCCTGTATGCCTCGGAAAAGAGCTTTGTATCGCGGTCGCTGTACATTCGCCGCAGATATTTGCTTTCGGGAAGCAGACTCTCGCCGGCCCCGCGGATGTCGTAGGCCAGCACGGCAAATCCGAGCCGATGAAGATCGGGCACGAGCGGCTTCCAGCTCGTTCGATCGGCCGGATACATGTGGACGCAGATGGCGCAGGGAGCTTTCTTCTTTTCTTCGGGCGGTGCGTAGTAGTCACCCACGATTTCGACGCCATCCGACGTCTTGAACGTCACGCGCTCAGCCGCCGGCGGCGTCGCATCATCGGCCGAACCGGTCGATGTTGTCGCCAGCAGCAGCCCGCCAACCAGCCACGCACATCTTTGCATCGCCGTCATTGTTCACGTCCTTCCTACGGTTGCGGCCATCCGGACTTCACGAAGCGCCCGTCTCGGCTGATCGTCTTGCCATCGACTTCGATCCGACCGCCGCGCTGGAGATCGCAGACCAGGTCCCAATGCAGGGCGCTCTTGTTGCGACCACCGCTCTCGGGATACGAAGCGCCGAGGGCGAGGTGAAACGTACCGCCGATTTTCTCGTCAAACAGCGTGTTGCGAATATGGCGCCGAATATGATAGTTCGTCCCGATCGCAACTTCACCGACCACGCGAGCGCCGGGATCCTGATCGAGCATTTCAATCAGAAAGGACTCGCCCTTGCCGGCCGAAGCGTCGATGACTCGGCCGCGCTCGAAGACCAGCCGGACGTCGTGGACTTCGCGTCCGCCATAGACGGCGGGAAACCGGAATTGCACGACGCCTTCGGTCTCGTCTTCGACCGGCCCGGTAAAGACCTCGCCATCGGGAATGTTGTGGCGACCGTCGCAGTTGATCCAGCGGCGGCCGGCGACGCCGAAGCGAATGTCGGTCCCGTCGCGGTGGACGAAGCGCAGCTCGCGTGCTTTCTGCAGGTAGTCGGCGAGCCGTTGCTGGGCCGTCGAGACGCGTTGCCAGGCCTTGGCCGGGTCGGATTTGTTCAGCAGGCAGGCCCGATAGAGGAATTCCTCAAATTCGGAGAGCGACATCTCGGCGTC
Organism: uncultured Planctomycetaceae bacterium; assembly: GCA_964581285.1. Classification (GTDB taxonomy): domain Bacteria; phylum Planctomycetota; class Phycisphaerae; order UBA1845; family UTPLA1; genus SpSt-539. Next base: position 10,942 of record CAZONT010000094.1, read on the forward strand.
CTGGGCCGCAGCGTCGTTGGGAAATTGCGTTCCGACCCAGCGCAGGCGGCCGCGGCTGGCGTGCGGCATGGCCGAGCGCTTCATCAGGGTCGCCATGATCGGCGCGCGGGCACGATTCTGCCGCGCCTGGCGGACGGGGTTGCAGTTCGAGAGATGCCGCGTATTGCGTCCGCCCCAGAAGCTGATGAGGGCGTCGATGCGCTCCATTTCGTGCATGAGGAGCGGATCGACGAAGTCGAGTTGGTCATCGTCGGCCAGCTTGAGCTTGAGTTCGTCGGCGTCGTCCGGAAAGAGCCGGATGTGGGGGTGAGCCCGCGCTTCAAGCACCGCGCGGTAGACTTCCATTGCGAGCGGCTCGGTCGTCACCGCTCCGCGAATGAGGACGAGGTCGCCGGGACGCACCGACGCCGAATAGTTGACGAGCAGGTGTGCGAGCTTGGTCAGTCGCGGGTCGCGCATGGATCGGCCTGTGCCCCAGAGGAACCATCGACACCGGAGTGAGTTTATCCGGGAGTCTGCGCGATCACAAATCGCGCTCCGTTCAGGGCTGCGTTGTTGCGGTCGTCGTCGCGGGTCGGAAACGGTCGGGGCCGTACATCCGAACCCAATCGATGTAGGTCGAATAATTCGGCGGGCGCTGTTCGGGCGGAAACCCGGCGAAGTCGTTATGAAGCTGCGCGGCGAGGTCTGCGATAACGCGTTGGATGTGCTGGTCCGTGCGCTGATCCGGCGGCAGCGCCGCGAGGACACGCTGGCCGAGAAACTTCGTGCGGCCGCCGGCGAGATGGAGCATGGCCGAGAGCGACCACATCGAACGCAAGTTTTCGGGGAACTCGGTCGGCACCATGCGGTCGCCGATGAACTCGGCGGGGGCGGTTCGCGGCCGGCGGACGATGTGCTGAACGATGTTCATGGCCCGCTCCTCCGCCGTGTCCATGCAGTCGAGGGCCCGCTGGTAGTCGCGCGGGTCGGCGGCGTAGGTCAGCCGTGCATTGAGCGCCCATGCTTCGACCTCGGCGAGCTGGGATCGCCCGTCCATTCCGCCCGCACCGCGCGACGTCGCAAACGCAGCGGCATTGGCGACGTCGCGCGCCGCCGCCGCCTGATCGGACATCGCGAGCCGCCACGCTTCGATTCGCAGGACCTCGGGCATCAGGGGATCCCGCCATTCCTCGACGGGCTTCGAGCGGTCTTCGTATGCCGTGGCCACGCGCGCCTTCCACTCCGGCGAGTCGTCCATTCTCGGCTTGACCTCACGCAGAAACGCGTCGACGTCGCCTTCGATCTGTCCGTTGCGGATGGCGTGGCAGGCGAAGTCCATCTGGGCGGCGAGATCGCTGGTAGCCCGCGCCAGGCGGAGATTGCAATAGAGTGAGAACGGATTGATCCGCTCGACCGTCTCGCGCACGACGCGCTGCGACCCCTCTCCATCGCCGAGCATGAGAAGCAGCTCGGCGCGGCGAGCACCGGTTTCGGGCATGCCGGGGCAGAGTCCGTAAACCTCGCCCCACGCATCGGCGGCGCCGCGGATGTCGTCGGGCGTGGCGGCCGCGCGATGATTCGCGATCCAGATCGAACGGGCCGCCGCGTCGTCCCAGCGGGCGCGGAGCCATTCGACGGCGTCGAGCCGCAATCGCGCGCGGCGGAGATGCTCGGCCGCGACGCGCGCATCGGTCGACATTGCGGCGAGCCCGCGGGCATGTTCGCGGCTTGTCCAGCCGCCGACGACGCCGGTCAGGCACGAAATCAGTCCGACCGCAATGGCGGCAACGGCGAAAGGCCGGCCGCGCGACGGGTGCGTTGCCATTCGCGGAATCGCAAGCGGCGCCGTGCGACAGGCCGCCAGCAATAGCCCGAGGAGGGTCCAATACCACGGCGGCCCCAGCTGACCGCGGAGCATGATGCTGCTGGTTTCGGCGATCATCAGAGAGGCGACGGCCGCGATCAGTCCGGCAATTCGAATGCGTGCATCACGATCGGCGCAGCGCTGATAAGAACGAGCGGCGATCACGAGCGCGGATATTGGAATGAGCAAGTACGCGATTCCGCCCGGAACACCCAGCTCCATGAGGGCCTGAAGCCACTCGTTATGGCCGGCGTTGGCGATGTCGGCGTGATAGACGGCCGGCGAGTGCGCCCGGCCGGGCGCAAGACGGGTGGTCATGTCGGCGACATAGCTGTCGGGGCCGAATCCCAGGAGCGGCCGTTCGCGGATGGCGCGGGCCATGCCGTCGTACATCACCAACCTCGCGCGAATCGATCCGACGCGATTGACGAACCGTCCCGTCGCCAACAGGTACGACCAGCCGACGGCCGCGGCGGCACAGGCGACCACGATGGCGATCGACGTTCGCCGCCGCCATGAACCAACGCCGGCCGTCCGCCAATGCACGGCCAGCGCCAGGACCGTCCCGAACGCCACGCCGATGATGGCCCCCTGCCGGGAGGCCGTGAACAGCAGCACGAATGCCGCGGCCAGCGCGAGCACGCGAAGACATGCGACGATGACTTCTCGACGGGCCCGGCTACGGCCGCGAACCAGGCCGACGAGCGCACCGAGTCCGAGCGGCACAAACCACGCCGTCCAGACGGCCGAGACGAACCCGGTGGCAGTAACGGAGCCAATCGGCCAGTCCGTCTGCTCATATCGCGACCAGGCCAGGTGCCATGACACGAGAATCGCCGTCGCGATGACGAGCCACGCGACCCCGTTCGTAACGCGATCGATGGCACGAACGTCGGCCCTCGCGGCGAGCCACAAGGCCCAGCAGCCGCCGACGGCAAACTGGGCCATCCAGCCGAATGACATCGTGCCGGTTCGATTGACCAGCCACGACAATGCGCCGATGCCGAAGGCACCGACGATGCAGAAAACGAACGGCTTCTCAATGCCGGCTGTGTCGGGTGACGGATCGAGCGACGGCTTCCGCAATCGACGGACGCCGTCCACCAGGAAGCAAACACCCACGATCAGGAAAAACAGCGAGCGTCGGATTTCGTGAGCCGGCTGTTGATAGATCGGAATGTTCAGCAGGACGGCAACGGCCCGCAGTCCGGCCGGCCACGCAGAATAATCCAAGCCGTCCGGCGGGAATCCGACCACCAGAGTCGCTGCGACCAGCAGCAGGATGGCGGCCCAGGCCGCAATCGCGGAGTCGCGGCGGCTGGAGACTCGGTCGTGGTCGGTCGTAGTCAATCAGGGACTGATGACGCGGACGCCGGTAATCGCTGTGTCGGAATAGACGCCGTTGGTCACGGTCAGCTGAATGTTGTAGTCCGCGAGCGTCGTGGCCTTGAACGAGGTCTGGCTCGTGTTTGCGTTGGAGAGACTTGCGTCAGCGGGAATGGGAATGATGTCTTCGCCGGTCGCGGTGTCGAGGGCCGCGATGATCTCCCAGGTAAAGGTCATGTTGATCGTCGTCGCGGGGAGGAACGTCCCATTGCCCAGCAAGATGCCGCTGGACGATCCGTCGAGCGTGATGGACTGATCCGGGTTGGCAATTTCATTGGAGGGGGCCTGCGCGACCGCCTGCGGCCGAATGTAGATCAGGGCGGCGAAAGCGGTCAGCGGCTGAACATTGCAGCCGGCCGCGAGCAGGGTCGAGGAGATGAGCAGGACGCAGATCGTGAAGATTCGCATGGCAACTCCCATTTGAAGCTAGAGAATGAATCGGCTCAAGTCCTCGTCTTTCACGAGATCAGCCAATCTTTGCCGGACATACGCAGAATCGACCTTGAGGTCCTTTCCGACGCGGTCCGGCGCGTCGAAGCTCAGCTCTTCGAGCACCTTCTCGGTGATCGTGTAAAGCCGGCGAGCCCCGATATTCTGGGTCGTTCGATTCACGGTAAACGCCAGCTCGGCCATCGCTTCGATGGCGTCCGGCGTGAATTCCAACTGCACGCCCTCGGTGCCGATCAGGGCCTGTTGCTGCTTGGTGAGGGCGTTCTGCGGCTCGGTCAGGATTCGAACGAAGTCCTCGCGCGACAGGTCCGTCAGCTCGACGCGGATGGGAAGGCGTCCCTGGAGCTCCGGCATGAGGTCGCTGGGCTTGCTGGCATGGAATGCGCCGGCAGCGATGAACAGAATGTGATTGGTCTTCACCGGGCCGTGGCGGGTGTTGATGGTCGACCCTTCGATGATCGGCAGCAGGTCGCGCTGCACACCCTGGCGGCTGACATCGGGGCCGTGTTGAGCTTGTGATCCGCAGAGCTTGTCGAGTTCGTCGAGGAAGACGATGCCGCTGTTCTCGGTGCGCGTAATGGCCATCTGGATCATCTTCTCGCGGTCGATGAGCTTGTCGCACTCCTGCTGAAAGAGCAGGCCGCGGGCTTCCTTGATGGTTACGCGGCGGTCTTTCTGCTGCGACGGCATCAGCCGTTCGAGGATGTTCTGAATCTCCGGCTCCATCTGCTCGGCGCCGAGCGTAGTGGCGAACATGCCGATCGGCATGGCCTTCTGTTCGGTGCGGAGTTCGATCAGCCGGTCTTCCAACTCGCCAACGCGGAGCTGGGTGCGAAGCTTGTCGCGGGTTCGCTGCCGACGGGCTTCGGCGTCGGGTTCGGTCGCGTCGCCGCCCGCATCGGGCAGCAGTGCGTCAATCAGGCCTTCTTCGGTCAGCTCCTCGGCACGGGCGCGCACGACTTCGGTCTGCTCGCTGCGGACCATCCCGATGGCCAGCTCCAGCAGGTCGCGGACGATGGTGTCGACGTCGCGGCCGTGGTAGCCGACTTCGGTGAACTTGGTTGCCTCAACCTTGATGAATGGTGCGTTGACCAGCTTGGCCAATCGCCGGGCGATTTCGGTCTTGCCGACGCCCGTCGGGCCGATCATGAGGATGTTCTTCGGTCCGACCTCAGCCCGCATCGCCTCAGGCAGTTGCATCCGCCGCCAGCGATTGCGGATCGCAACGGCGACGGCCCGCTTGGCGGCGTGCTGGCCGACGATGTAGCGGTCGAGTTCCGCGACGATTTGTCGAGGCGTCATTTCCATGAAATCGAACCGGGTATCTTACGCGACGGAATCCAGCGACGGCCACTGCCATGTCTGGAGCGTCGCGAGGCGGGCGTCGTCGGTGAGGTCGTACTTCAGCGGGACGACCGTGATGTAGCCCTCGCGCTGGGCTCGAAAATCGGTGCCGGCCTCGGCGCCGAGGTCGTTGTATTCGCCGGCCAGCCAGT
>CAZONT010000095.1:0-15717 GCA_964581285.1 uncultured Planctomycetaceae bacterium
GGCCCGAGTTCAGCTCTTGCACGGTTCGATTCGCTGATCGCTGGAACGATTTGATGATTCTGAGCATGACCGGTTTCGGCGCCGCCGATCGTCACGTCGACGGCATCAGCTATCGCGCCGAGATCCGCAGTCTCAACGGCCGCTACTTCAAGCTCTCGCTCAAGCTCCCCGAGGAGCTGGCCGCCCTTGAACCGGTCGTCGAACAGCGCCTCCGCGAGCGGCTCGGCCGTGGCAGCATCACCTACAGCTTGGCCTTCCGCGACGAGAGCCCCCTCGCCGCCCAGCAGATCAATCTCGCCGCTCTTCAGTCCTACGTTGACAGTCTCCAGCAGATTCGCGGCCTCGAGAAGGCCTGCCAGATCGACCTCGCCGCCCTCGTCGCACTGCCCGGCGTCTGCCAGCAGCGCGTCCTCGACGACTCAACCCGTCAGAAATACCAGGCGACGGTCGCCGCCCTCACCGACGACGCCGTCGATCGTCTCATTGAGATGCGCAAGCTCGAAGGCGCCGCCCTCCGAAAAGACCTGCTCGATCATTGCGCTCGCATTCGCGATTTCGCCGCCCATATTCGCACCCGTTCGCCGCTCGTCGTCGAGGACTACCACCAGAAGCTCCGCTCCCGCGTTAACTCGCTGCTTGCCTCCGGCGAAATCAAGCTCGACCAGGACGACCTCATCCGCGAGATCGCCATCTTCGCCGAGCGCTGCGACATCAGCGAAGAGCTCGCTCGCCTCGGCAGCCATCTCGATCATTTCGCCGAGTTGTGCGATACTCGCGACGAGGCCGGCCGCAAGCTCGACTTCGTCGCCCAGGAGATGCTTCGGGAGACCAACACCATCGGCAGCAAGGCGAACGACGCCCAGATCGCACGGCACGTGGTCGACATCAAGGCCCTCATCGACCGCATCAAGGAACAGGTACAAAACGTCGAGTAAACCGAGTGCCGGTGTCGCGGACGAGGGACCGCACAACCGGACGAGTGGACGATGCCACCTGAAAAAAGAGGCCAGATTGTCGTTATCAGCGGACCGAGCGGCGTCGGTAAGAGCACTGTCTGCGCCCGGCTCTGCGAGCGACTTCCGGCCGAATTCAGCGTATCCTATACGACTCGGCCCATACGCTCGGGCGAGCGCGACGGGCGGAACTACCGCTTCGTCGAACAAGCCGAATTCGACCGACTGCTTGCCGAAGGCGGAATGCTCGAAAGCGCGCGAGTCTACGGCCACTCGTACGGTACGCCGCTCGAACCCGTGCGCCGGGCGCTCGCCGACGGCCGAACAATCGTCCTGGAGATCGATGTCAACGGCGCGATCCAGGTCCGTCAGAAATATCCGGACGCGAAGTCGTTTTTTCTGCTGCCGCCCAACCCGGACGAGCAGCGTCGCCGGATCGAGGGCCGCCGCACCGACCCCGAGGCCGAAATCGCCCGCCGCCTCGCCAAGGCCGACGGCGAAATCGGCTTCGCCCGCGAGAGCAAGTGCTATGATCGGTTCATCGTCAACGCCGAGCTGGAACGCACCGTGGACGAAATCAGTAACTGTCTGAGTCAGGAGACGAGTCGATGATCAAGGGACTGCGTAGTGATGACATCGTGGACAAGGTCGGCGGCCGCTTCAAGCTGACCGCCCTCATCCAGAAGCGCTGGCTTGAACTGATGCAGGGCGCCAGGCCCATGGTCGAGCCCGGCGACCTGACGCCGATGGAAGTCGTGGTCGAGGAAATCCTCCAGGGCAAGCTGACGGTCGACTATGAAGCGAGCAACCTCGCGGCGCCCGAGCCGGCCAAGCGCTGATTCTCCCCCACGCAACGACCTCGACGGACGCGAAGTCGTCGTCGGAGTCTGCGGCGGGATCGCGGCCTACAAGGCGGCCGCCATCGTCTCGGCGCTGGTGCAGCGCGGCTGCGGCGTCACGGTCGCCATGACCGAATCGGCTCGCCACTTCATCACCCCCCTCACTTTTGAAGCCCTGTCCGGCCGTCGCGCCCACGTGAATCTCTGGGACGTGGCGGACGATTACGACCCCCAGCATCTCCGCCTCACCGAGCGGGCCGACCTGATGTTGGTCGCACCCGCCACCGCCAATATCCTTGCCAAGATGGCCCTCGGACTCGCCGACGACCTGCTCAGCACCATGCTCCTCGCCGCGTCCGGTCCGGTCCTGCTCGCTCCCGCCATGAACAGCCGCATGTGGGAGAACCCCGCCGTCCAGCGAAACATCAAGCTCCTCCGCGAAGCGAAATGTCACTTCGTCGGTCCCGACTCCGGCTGGATGGCCTGTCGCACCGTCGGCGTCGGCCGCATGGCCGATCCCTCTGAAATCGTTGCCCGCGCCGTCGAACTCATCGTCAAACGCGACCGACGCCGCTGACCCGTAGCACCTCGAATTGGGGACACCATGCGAATCCTGATCACAGCCGGTCCGACCCGCGAGTACTTCGACTCCGTCCGTTACATCACGAATCCATCCTCCGGCAAGATGGGCTACGCCATCGCCGAAGCCGCCCGCGATCGCGGCCATGTGGTGACGCTCATAACCGGCCCCGTTTCGCTCGACGCGCCGCGCAACGTTCGCGTGATCTCGGTCGTCAACGCCGCCGAAATGGCCGCCGCTTCAAAAAAGGCCTTCCCTCGCTGCGACGCCGCCATCTTCACCGCCGCTGTCTGCGACTACCGTCCCGCCACACGCCACAAGTCGAAGTTGGCAAAGACCGGCAAACCCATGACCGTTCGCCTCGAACCGACCGAGGACATCGCCGCCGCGCTCGGCGAGCGCAAGCGCCGCCAGCTCACCATCGGATTCGCCATGGAAGATCACGCCGCCCGACTCCACGCCGAAAAAAAGCTTCGCCGGAAAAACTGCGACGCCATCGTCCTGAACGGCATGGAAAACGTCGGAGCCGATCGCGCCCGCGTCGACTTCCTCGTCCGTGGCGGCCGCTGGCAACGCTGGCCCACCGCATCAAAACAACAAATCGCCCTCCGATTGCTCATCGCAATGGAAACTCTTTTGCACGGCGGCATAGAGTGCATCCCCATTTAGAAGCCGCACTTCCATGTGTTCGCCTGCGCTAAGTTTGCGCATAGTCGGGCAAATCCCGATTGCGGCCCAAGCGCGCGAATGGGTAACCTATCTGGCGCTGATGAAGCAGTGTTTGCTTCGCTCCCGGGAGGGGTACATACGATCGATGAGCGATCTTTCATCGCTCGCGCAAGGAGAGGAAAGTCATGACGAAGAAGAGTTTTTGGAGTTCGACGACTTTGGTGCTGGCACTGGCCAGTCTGGCCTCGGCGGCCTACACGCCCGGAAATCTGGTGGTTTCAAGAGTCGGTGACGGCGGCGCAGCGCTCTCAAACGCCTCGAGCCAGGTCACCCTTCTCGAATACAACACGACGCCGGCCACCCCGGTCGTATCGACTCTCTCGCTCAATTCCGGCCTCGTCGGAAACCGACTCACGATGAGCGGCAGCGCAACCTCCGAGGGCGCGCTGACACTCTCAGACGACGGGCTCTACCTGACGCTGACCGGTTACGATTCGGCCGCCGGCGTGGCAGCCATCGCGGGTACGACCAGCCTCGCCGTCAATCGCGTCGCCGGTCGTGTCGATGCAAATCAGGTCGCTGACCTCTCCACCAAGTACGCCAACAATTACAGCGCCAACAACATCCGCAGCGCTGTCACGCAGAACGGCAGCAACATCTGGACCACCGGGGCCGGCGGGACCGGCGGCTTGGTCTACAGCGATTTCGGCGGCGCCAATCAGGCCCAGCTCAACACTCTTAACACCCGCGTTGTCAACATCTTCAACGGCAATCTCTACGTCTCGAGCGCGTCCGGCGCGAATGTCGGCATCAATATCGTCTCGGGCGGCCTGCCGACGAGTGGCTCGCCGACCATTACGCTCCTCCCCGGCACCGGCGGTTCGGGTGCATCGCCGTACGACTTCTGGTTCTCCGACGCGAATACCCTCTACGTTGCGGATGATCGCATCCTCGCCAGCGGTGGCGGCCTCCAGAAGTGGACCTTCAACGCAGGTTTGAACACTTGGCAGTTGGCCTACACGCTGACGGGACAGCTCACCGCCGGCCTCCGCGGCCTCGCTGGAACGCACGATCTGACGGGCGCTCCGATCCTTTACGCGATCACCGCCGACGGCACCGCGAACAAGCTGGTTACCGTGACCGACACCGGTGCTGCATCGTCGTTTACGACACTGCAAACAGCCGGCCCCAACTTCATCTTCCGAGGCGTCGATTTCGCACCGGTTCCCGAGCCGACGACGTGCGCGTTGTTGGTCCTCGGTGCAGCTCTGCTTCGCCGCCGCGGCCGATAACCTGAGATCCTCGGACTCGGACGGGTGCATCGCCGTAAATAACGACGAAAATTGTACTTACGGCGATGCGCCTGGTTCTTAACATTTCATCCTTGAACCCGGACCCCAAATTGCGTTAACCTTATTAAGGAGGCGCTAAGGGAGGTCAGGTGGGCAAAGAAGCACCCACTCCCGAAAGCCATTTGAACAGACAGGCAAAGTTGCGCGACACAGTCGCGCGGAGGAAGCCGAAATGAAGCGTTCAGTTGCGTTTTTCTCAGTGGTGGGTGTCCTCGCCCTCGCCTCCGCGGCGAATGCGCAGGTCCCCTACAACATCATCAATAGCGCGTATTCGCAATCGTTCGACACGCTTGCGACGACCGGCACGGCAAACGCATGGTCAAACAACGTTACGCTCCTCGGGTGGTACGCCGTGCAGTCGCTGCCCGGTGGCGTCAGTTCGACGGGTGTGCGCGATCCCATCGGTACAGCTGGCAACCCCTGGAACTCGGTCTCGACCTATCGCGCTGGCGATGGCACCAGCAACGCCGGTGCGCTTTGGAGTTTCGGCGCGGGCACGGCCGCGACTGATCGGGCCTTGGGCTCGATCGGCTCAGGCACGCCCGGCGACTTCGTCTGGGCGTTGGTTCTCCAAAACACCACCGGCACAGGCCTCACCGATTTCACACTGAACTACGTAGGCGAACAGTGGCGCGACGGTGGTAACACAAACTTGGCTCTGCAGAAGGCCGAGTTCGATTACACCGTCCTTAACGCTTTGCCAACCAATTCCGACCTGACCGGTAGCAATCTGGCGGGCTACACCGCCGTCCCGTCGCTCGATTTCACGAGTCCGACCGCGACGGCCGTCGCTGGCCCGCTGGACGGGAACGCTGCCGCGAATCGCACCGCTCTGGGACAGACCGTGAATCTGGTCTGGGGTGCCGGGCAGTATTTGGTGCTTCGCTGGTGGGATGACAACCATGTTGGCAACGACCACGGTTTGTCGATCGACGACCTCTCATTCCGTGCAACGCCGGAGCCCGCAACGATGGCTCTGCTCGGACTGGGCGGCCTGCTGATCTCCCGCCGCAAGCGCTAATGAGTCGTCACTGCAGTCTTAGGAATCGAAGCGGCGTCGCACTTCGGTGCGACGCCGCTTTCTTTTTCGTCGCCGCCGAAATTCGCCGACCTCACGGAATGCTGCGAATCGGCCGCCCCGCCGCAAGGTCCGCTTGCAACTTTGTGATCACATCGACGAGCGCTGCGGCCCGCACCCGCTTCGCGGCCTCCGATGCACGATCGAGCGCCTCGAGAGCTTCATCGAATCGCCCCAGCTCAGAATACGCGGCCGCCAGTGCCAAATACGACTGAGCATCCGGCTCGTCCGATGCAGCCACCGCGATCCGCGCCGCCCGTAGCGCCTCGTCTCCATTCCGGATCTTTGGATCCGGGTGACTCGCGAGCGTCCACGCCAGCGTCCGATTGATTGCCGTGTTATCTCGGAACCGCCGGGCCGCCACGCGCAACATCTCCACCGCCTGGTCCGCCTTCCCATCGTGAACGAGGAACCCGGCCACCTCGACCAAACCATCCGGCGGAAGCCGCCCTGTCTCGACCGCCCGCAGGTAATCCGCTCGCGCCGCATCCAGGTTACCCGCCACGGCTCGCTGGTTGCCCAGCGCCGCCAGCGCCTTCGGCTCATTCGGCTCCAGCTCCAGTGCCTTCTCAAACGATTGCGTCGCCTCCGCGCCCCGTCCGATCCGCACCAACGCCACGCCGCGCTCCACCCACAACGCCGCCGACTTCGGATGTAACTGCACCGCCCGCGAATAAAGTTCCAGCGCCTCCTCCGCATGCCCCGTAATCGTCAGGATCTCTCCACAGCTCAATAGATGATGTATCTGCGGCGATAGCTGCACCGCTCTCCGCGCATACGGCAACGCCGCCGCCGGATCCCCCACGTTTGCAAAAGCCCGCGACATGTTGAAGTGCGCGACCGCGCACTTCGGATCCACCGCAATCGCTCGATCAAACACCGCCTGCGACGTCTCCCAATGCCCGATCTGTCGCACCGCCACCACGCCAAACGCAACCACCAACACCACAGCCGCCGCGCGACGCTCGACGATCCATCGTCCCCCCGCCGACGAAACCAGCAGCGCCCCCGCCAGAATCGCGAACCCCACGCACGGCAGATACGTGTACCGATCCGCGGCGATCTGACCGCCCGCCTGCGACAGTCCCGATACCGGCGCCAGCGTCACGAGATAAATCAGCCATACCGCCGCCGACGCCGGCCACCGACGCCGCCCGATCAACACCGCCGCCGTTACGAACACCACGCCGACGATCGGTACGAGATACTCCGCCGAACGCGGATTGAACGGCCGCGGAATCTCATACATCGCCGCCAGCCCACTCGGCCAGATCGTCTTCCACACGTAAAAGCACGTCGCATACGCCGCGATCGCCAGCCGCTGCGGAACGCTGATCTCCTCCAGCGTGCTCAGAGCCGCCTCGATGTGCTGCCCATAAATCGCCAATCCAGCGATCGCGACCGACACTGCCAGCAGCGGCCCCTTCTCGAGCCACACCCGGCTCGCCGCCGGCGTGTTCCACCCAACCGCCCCGCCGAGCCGCCGGAGCGGATACACATCAAGAATCAGCAAGCTGATCGGCAACGTCATCGCGATCGCCTTCGCCAGGCACGCCGCAACAAATGCGAAAAACACAGCGACGTACCACCATCGCCGCGCCCCTGCCGCCGACTCGACATAGCGCAGATACGCCAGCACCGTCAACGCGACCAGCAACCCCGACAGAACGTCCCGCCGCTCCGTCGCCCACGCCACCGACTCCACTCGCAGTGGATGCAGCGAGAAAAGCAGCGCCGCACAAGCGGCCGCCCAGTGGTTCGCACCGCGCGGGTGCCCGGTCGCCAACGTTATCAACCGCACCGAAACGAAGTAAACCGCCACCGCCGTCGCAGCATGCAGGACAATATTCGTCAGATGAAACCCAAACGCACTCATCCCCCAGATCGAATAGTCAATCGCATACGTCAGCCAACTCAGCGGCTGATACGGACCCATATGAAAACTGGTGAACATCCAGTGAAGCTGCGTCAGCCCCAATCCCCGATAGCCGCGATTGCGGACGAGCAGCATGACGTCATCGAAGTTCACCAACTCGTTCCGCAGCGCCGGCGCAAAGCACAGCAACGTCGCCGCCGCAACCATCACCGGCGGCAACCACGCCCGTTCCGCTCGTGTCGATTCGCTCATCATGCCGCCTCACCCGCCCGACCCACTCTTCTCGCCACCACCAGCACTCCCGGCATCAACATAACCGTAGCCCAATAATGAATCCCACTAGCCCGCGCCTCCGGCCAAGCCAGCAGCGGCGTCGCAACGCCCCAAACCAGCAGCACCATGATCATCGGCGACGATCCTCCGCTCCCCGCACGGCGACGCGCAACGTAGCTCGCCACCAGCGCCAGCGGCAGAAAACAAAGCAAAAAGTAAAACGTCCACAACACCGGTGACAATAGCATCGACAGTACCAACCACGCCCCATACTCGAATCGCACGCGCTCCTCGCTCAGCCCCGCAGCCGCCCGCCGCGTCGCGAAAACCGCAGCACACACAAGCCCCGCGAGAATCAACACCACCGCCACCTGAACAGCCGTCAACCGCACCCCCGCAACGGAGAATTCCCTCCCGCCCATATCAACCGCATTCACCCGAAACCCCTCGCCGTCATAATGCCGCCCCGCATCGACCGGCAGAAGCAATCTCCGCATGACAACCGGCAGCGACTGATTCGAAAACGCCATCTTGTCCGAATCGCCGGCCGCCAGCGCCAACACCGACTGCCCCGCCGCGCTCCGCCCCAGAAACGCCCGATGCAACTCCCAGTTCTGCCGCAGGCCAAACACTGCCGACGGAATGACCACCTCGCAAACAACCAGCCCGATCACCACGCCACCCAACACCCGAAACCGGCGCTTCAGTAGGAACCACCCAACCAGCACGATCGGAAACAGCTTCACCGAAGCCGCCACCGCCAAGACCGCCCCCGCCGCCCAATCGCGCCGCTTCTCAAACAGCCACAAACTCCACACCAGCAGCGCAACGATCATCAGCGCCGTCTGTCCCAGCAGCACGCAATCCGCCGCGTATGCAAACACTAGCCCCACCGCCAGCCCCGCCGCACGCCACCCCGCCCACCCGCGCGTCACCACAACCGCCGCCCCAAACGCCGCCATCGACACGAGATTGAACACCACCACAGCCGCCTTCAGCGGCAGCCACCCCAGCGGCGCCATCATCGCCATGAAAAACGGCAGGTAGTTGTGAACCCCGTACTGCTCCGTGATCGTGCGCCGCGCCAGCACGTCATACCGCGCCGTACGCCAGAAGTCGTCGAAGTCGCTCGTCCCCGATCCATCTTCCCGCGCCCGGTATGCCGACACAGCCAGCAGTCCCGCTGCAACCAGCAGGAGTGCTATCAATGCAACCAAGCGCGTGCGTCGGACCGATCGATCACTCATCGCGCGGTCGATTGTACGCGCGGCCAACCGCACGGCGACCCCGCCGCGCTTGCCGCCAACGCCCGCCCTCGCTACCCTCGGCCGCGTGAACGTCGTCTCGCAAGGCATCGACCTGATCGAAAACCGCCGCCTGGGTGAAGTCCTCGAACGCCACCGCGATCGCTTCCTCGAACGCGTCCTAACCCCTTCCGAGCAGGCCTACGTCCAGCGCATGCGCGACCCGCTCCCCCACATCGCCGGCCGCTTCGCCGCAAAGGAAGCCGTGTTCAAAGTCCTCGGCACCGGCTGGCGCGGCGGCATCGCCTGGACCGACGTCGAAATCACCAACAACGCCTCCGGCCAGCCGAGCGTCACTCTCACCGGTGAATGCGAACTCATCGCTCAGCGAAAGAAAATCGCCAAGATCCTCATCTCCATCTCTCACACCCACGACTACGCCGCCGCAACCGCCGTGGGCCTGAGCACCGCGTCGTAGCGGCCGGCGTCCCCGCCGGCCGTGCCCGACTGAGGCGTGGGCCCGCCTTTTTTTTGTTGTTCCCCGCCCGACCGAAAGTTAAGATGCCCGTTGACCCTTAACGGAGAAAAACCATGCCGACGAACCCACGTTTCGCAAAAGCGCTGGCGATGGCGGGCCTGCTCATCGCCGTGGCCCTGTCATCCGGCTGCGGGTTTTTCTGCTTGGCCGACTGGCAGTGCCCCGGGGAGTGTTGCGTCCGCTTCCGCTGCATCAACGACTGCCTTGAACTTGCACCGCCAAAGCCCCGCATCGACGACTTCGCCCCGACAAACGACTTCACCGACATGCTGGCCTTGCTCTTCCCGCCAGCCGAGTTGGCGCGCTACTAGGTCGGCTCGCTTTCGCGCCTATCACAGCGCAAGTTCGCGCCGATCGCGAGTTCCCGGACGGGAAGCACCCGGCCAGACGGTCGCCGCTACAGACAACCCTTGTGGAGAACAACCATGCCCACAAACCCACGTTTCGCACGATCGCTCGCGTTGGCAGGTCTTCTCATCGCCGCAACTCTCTCGTCCGGCTGCGGGTTCCTCTGCCTCGCAGAGTGGCAATGCCCGATCGGCTGCTGCGTCAGCAATCGGTGTACCAGCCCCTGCTTGGCAGTGCCGATCAAGGCGAAGATTGACGACACCCTGCAGGCGCCGGACTTCACCGACCTGCTGGTAGCACTCTTCCCGCCAGACGAATTGGCGCAGTATTAACGGTCGCGGCCCGCTCAGCCCTCTGTCGAAGTTGTGGCGACGCCCCAGCCGTACGTAGCGGACGGCTGGGAAGGCGGCGTCATTTCAATACGAACCCAATCGCGATCGGAAATGACGTCTGATACTTCAGGCCCTCCCACGCCGGTTTCCTCGCGTGGGATTTTCCGCGTAAGATCGCCTACGTTTCCGGGTCTAATGGAATGGCGCAGACCGGGCATCCGGCCGAATCGGTGCTTGGCGCAAATCCCACTCGGTCTTGAAGGTGCCAAGCGGGATGGAGTGCATTGATCGGGCTAAATCGGGATGCGCAGCCACTAATCGCAGATGCGATATGTAGCTGGCACACGACTTGCTCAAAAGCAACCACGTCCCCTTGCCGCGGCTTCCCAGCCCGGGCGGCTGCGCCGCGTGGCCTCCCGAAGGTGACATATGCAACCCTCAAACCCGCGCAAATTCGTCTTCTCATCCGCCATTGCGATTTTCCTGCTCCATCCGATGCCGGTTCTCGTCCGTGCCGACTGCCGCTATGACTGGCGCCCCCCGTTCGCTCAGCCGGCCGCGGGTCGGCCGGTTGAGACAGCAACAACGTGGGACCCAGATGGCCCAGGACCCGCGCGCGATTGGCTAGTGGTCGCTGGCAATGCCAGTACTCCACCGGCTTCCAACATCAATGCGTGGGATGGCTCGGGTTGGCAATCACTCGGGACGGGAACGAGCGGACCGGTCTTCGCCGTCCAATCGTACGGCGGCGAACTCGTCGCTGCGGGCAGGTTCGACTTCGTCGACGGCTTGCCTTTGAGTGGAATCGCCCGCTGGAACGGCACCAGTTGGAATGCCCTCGCCACGGGCATCTCAACATGGGTGTACGCTCTGACGATTTACAACTCCGATCTGATCGCATGCGGCGTCTTCTCTTCTGCAGGCGGCGTCGGCGCCCGAAACATCGCTCGCTGGAACGGCTCAACATGGCAGTCACTCGGACCGGGTCTAAGTGGCGCGAGCGCGACGGTCTACGCTGTGACTGTGCACAACGGAGATCTTTTTGCGGGAGGCGAATTCCAGTTTGGCGGCGGACCCGGCGCGTCCAGATGCGTCGGCCGTTGGAACGGCACAAGCTGGGAGGCGCTCGGAACTGGCATCCAGTATTTCGGTGGACCGTCCGTTCGCGCACTGGCTAGTTACAACGGTGAGCTGATCGCGGCCGGCAGCTTTAACCGCGCCGGCTCGGTCTTCGCCAGCAATATCGCCCGTTGGAACGGCACGAGTTGGAGCAACTTGGGCGAGGGTGTCGACCTTCGAGTTGAAGAACTGGCCGTCTACAACGGCGAATTATATTCCTGCGGTACTTTCCTGAATGCGGGCGGCGCGCCCGCAAGTCGCATTGCCCGCTGGAATGGAAGCCACTGGCAGTCACTCGGTTCCGGACTCGACAACGGTGCATATGCGCTGACGACCTTCGACGGCGAACTGATTGTCGGCGGCGACTTCACCACGGCCGGCAACATAATCTCCGCCTACGTCGCTCGTTGGGGCCCCACCATCCAGCCCCCCGCCATCACCCAGCAACCCGCTCCGCGCAAGCTCCTCTCCGGCGCAACTGCCACGCTCATCGTCGCCGCCTCCGGCGGCCAGCCCCTCACCTTCCAGTGGCGAAAGAACAGCAAGCCCCTCACCGACGACGGCCGCATCCTCGGCTCGGCCACCGACACCCTGACCATCACCAACGTCAATCTCCTGGACACCGGCAACTACGATTGCGTGATCGCCAACGGCTGCGGCGACGCAACTTCCATGCCCGCCGAGCTCACGGTCATCAGAGTCCTCGTCGGCCCCCTCTCCGCCCCGGACGTCTCCGATTAACCCTCCGCCTGAAGCCGACGTCTGCGAACGGCACGCTCGAATCCCACGAAGAGCAGCCCAATGCGCGTCCAGCCGTTCAAAGTCGTAGCGTCGATGGCTATCCGCCAGGATTCGAACGCCGGTAAACGTGATATTCGCGGTGCGACACCTGTAAGCCCACTAGAATTGCAACGCCCGCCTGAATTGATCGCCGGGGCACATTGCGATCCAACCCATGAATACTCGCAACCCAATTCGCCGATCCACCTGCCTCCTCCTCGTCGCGTTGAATTCCCTCACTGCAGCTGACGTATTCGCCGTCTGCCCCCATAACTGGCGACCAGGGTTTGGCCGGCCCGGCGTGAACGGACATGTCTATGCGATAACGACATGGGACCCTGACGGATCCGGGCCTGACGCGGATGTCTTGGTCGCCGGAGGTCGTTTTTCCGTAGCGGGAAATTCGAATGCGATGTCGATCGCCGCTTGGGACGGGAGCGCTTGGAAATCAATAAGCGGCGGGGTGGATGGTGAAGTGCATGCACTCGCTGTATTCAAAGGCGACCTAGTTGTGGGAGGCGCATTCCATTCTGTGGACGGGATCTCAGCACATCATATCGCTCGATGGACAAGCCACGGCTGGGAACCGATGGGAAGCGGCATCGACGGCACTGTCGACAGTCGGGTACTTGCACTCGCAGTGTACGACGACGAGCTCATCGTGGCGGGTGACTTCACGCTAGCCGGCGGCGTTACCGTTGGAGGCGTCGCTCGATGGGACGGTGCGCGCTGGCGGACGCTCGGTTCGGGTCTCAGCACAGCTTATGTACACGTTGCCGCACTGGCGGTCTTCAAAAGTGAGCTTTACGCGGCAGGTGAGTTCGTGAGATCCCTTGATCGTCCGGCGAACAACATCGCACGTTGGAACGGGAGCGAGTGGATTCCCCTCGGAAACGACGAATCAGTCCCAGGGATTTACTCGTTAACCGTATTTCGAGACGAACTGATCGCAGGCGGCTACTTCTGGGATTTCGGCGATCCATCCGGAGATTTCATTGCCCGTTGGGACGGAGATGCGTGGCATCCACTCGGGATCGGGATGAACGGCGGAGTTCGCGCACTTGCCGTCTGCAATGACGAACTCTGGGCCGGCGGTTGGTTTACTCAAGCCGGCGACGTTGCGGCGAACTACCTAGCGCGATGGAACGGTTCCGATTGGCGGGCGGTCGCCGCGGGCACTACGGGATTCGTAGACGCTCTAGCCATGTTTAGGGACGACCCGATTGTCGGCGGCGAGTTTCCGAGCGGCGTGGCCCTCTGGAGCGATTCTACATGGCATGATCTCGGAACAGGAATGAACGAAAGCGCAAGTGCGTTCACAACGTACAATGGTATTCTAATTGCGGGGGGTTCATTTAGGAACGCCGGCGATGGACCCGCGGCATCGATTGCGTCTTGGAACGGTGAAGTTTGGCGCCCAGTGGGAAGCGGAATGTTTGGAAGCGTCAATGCGCTGACTTCATACGACGGCAAGCTCATCGCTGGCGGATTGTTGAGCCTTCCGGATATTCGCCCACCTGGCGTGCTTTGCTTGACTGGAAATGAATGGAAACCCCTGGGTGAGGGTCTAAGCCCTCTACCAAGTACGCCCATTGTCGATGCTTTGGCAGTTTTTGAGGAGGAATTGTTTGTCGGCGGATACTTCTTCCGCCCCGCCAACACTCCAACTCAACACATTGCAAGGTGGGATCGATCGACGTGGCGATCAGTCGGGACCGGAATGAGCGCGCGAGTCCGCTCACTTATCGTCTACGCGGGCAGGTTGATCGCTGGTGGAGAATTCACATCGGCCGGCGGTGCCCCTGCAAAATATGTGGCCGCTTGGAATGGCAGCAGTTGGTCGCCACTCGGTTCCGGAATGAATAATGTCGTTACCGCATTCGCCATCCATGACGGTCAATTGATTGCCGGCGGCCTGTTCACCGTGGCGGGAGGCGTGCCTGCCAAACACATCGCCCGCTGGAACGGTTTCTCGTGGCAACCATTGGCAGGTGGCTTGGATGGAAACGTGCTCGGACTGGGTATCTACGAGGATGGATTAATTGCCGTCGGAAACTTCGTCGAAGCGGGCGGTGTTGTAGCAAATCGTGCCGCCAGTTGGGATGGGACGGCGTGGCGTTCAATTGGCGCCGGGCTTACGGGTTCGGCAAAGGCAGTGCAGTCCTACCGAGGCGAATTGGTGATTGGCGGTTGGTTCACACTTCCCGGGAGTAACGCGTCACCGTTCATCGCTCGCTGGGGTCCAACCCTCCAATCCCCCGCCATCACGCAGCAACCCGCTCCGCGCAAGCTCCTCTCCGGCGCAACTGCCACGCTCATCGTCGCCGCCTCCGGCGGCCAGCCCCTCACCTTCCAGTGGCGAAAGAACAGCAAGCCCCTCACCGACGACGGCCGCATCCTCGGCTCGGCCACCGACACCCTGACCATCACCAACGTCAATCTCCTGGACACCGGCAACTACGATTGCGTGATCGCCAACGGCTGCGGCGACGCAACTTCCATGCCCGCCGAGCTCACGGTCATCAGAGTCCTCGTCGGCCCCCTCTCCGCCCCGGACGTCTCCGACTAGTGCCCCCGGGCCCGGCCGCCACCATCACTTCGCCCCAAGCGTCTCAGAATCGATTCCGGCGCGCTTCGTACGTCGCGTGGAACTCCGTTCGCCGGTCCCGTCTTGCCCGCAAGACTTCTTGCTCTGAGAATGTCGCCGATGCTTACGTTAATTCTTTTCGCTGCTCTGCTCCCCCCCGCTTTCACCCCGCCATCGTCAGCGCCTGCCGCCTTCCCGGTCGACGACGCGCCGCCAGATACCTGGCCCGCCCGCGAACCCGCCTACCTCACCAACATTCGCCAGCTCACGACACCCGCCATGGGCCTCGACAAGGCCGGCGAGGCCTATTTGGCCCCCGACCAGTGGACCATCATCTTTCAGGCCTTTCCGAAGGGAGAATCCTCCTACCAGATGTTCACCCTCGCCCTCGACGCCAAGGGCAACCCCCTTTCCAACTCGCTCAAGCGCGTCAGTCCACCCGCCCCCGGCGGCGAACCGACCGCCTGCACCTGCGGGTTTTTCTCACCTGATGGCCGCAAGATCATCTTCGGTTCCACCTACAAGAACCCCAAGGCCCCCAGCGAGCCCGTCTATCACCGCCAGCGCTCCGGCTACACCTGGGACATGCCGCTCGGGATGGACATCTACGAGGCCAACGTCGACGGCTCGCACATCAAGCCCCTGACCACCGCCACCGGCTATGACGCCGAGGGCTCCTTCAGCCCCGACGGCAAGCAGATCGTCTTCACCAGCTGTCGCGACAACGGCGACCCGGAGCTGTATGTGATGAACGCCGACGGCTCGAACCCTCGCCGTCTGACCAACCACCCCGGCTACGACGGCGGCCCGTTCTTCTCGCCCGACGGCAAGCGAATCATCTTCCGCGCCGACCGCAACCAGAATGACCTGCTCCAGCTCTTCGTCATCAACGCAGACGGAACCGGCGAGCGGCAGCTCACAAACAATAAGGAGGTCAACTGGGGCCCCTATTGGCACCCCAACGGCCGCACGATCGCTTTCGCCACCAGCGTCCACGGCCATCGCAACTACGAGGTGTACCTGATGAACATCGACACCGGCCGTACCGCCCGCCTCACCTTTCACGACGGCTTCGACGGCCTGCCCGTCTTCTCCCCCGACGGCAAGCGGCTGATGTGGACCTCGAAGCGCGGCCCCGACAACACATCG
>CAZONT010000096.1:0-15281 GCA_964581285.1 uncultured Planctomycetaceae bacterium
CGGGCGCAACTGCTGATAAGCCTGCTGGGGTGGATGTTCCGGAAGAAGAAAGTTGCGCCGTTTCCGATCTTTCTGGACAGCCCGATGGCCATCGAGGCGACAAAGATCTACACGCAGCACCGCGAGCTGTTCCACAAGGACATGGCGAAGTTTGTGACCGAGAAGCCGCTGCGGGAAGACCTTCGGACGATGAAGGCGACCGCGACGGCCGAGGAAAGCAAGAAGATCAACGATGTGCGCGGGTCGTGCCTGATCATGGCGGGGGCGGGAATGTGCAACGGCGGGCGGGTGCTGCACCACCTGAAGCAGAACCTGTGGAAGCCGGAGACGCAGGTGCTGATCGTCGGGTACCAAGGGCGCGGGTCGCTGGGGCGACAATTGGTCGAAGGCGCGGAAAGTGTGCGGATTCACGGCGAGCAGGTTGTCGTGCGGGCCCGCGTCCATACGCTGAGCGGGTTCAGCGCCCACGCCGGGCAGACGGACTTGCTCGGCTGGTTCGGCGTCATCGCACCGAGCCGGCCGCGCGTGATCCTGACCCACGGCGAAGATGGCCCCCGGGGCGAGTTGGCCCGGCAGATCCAACGACGGTTCAAACTGAAGTGCGAAATGCCGAAGATGGGCGATACGATCGAGCTTTGACGCGCGAAGCGAGCGGCCATGTCCAAGTCCATCCGACGTCTGGCGATCTGCACCGGCGGCGGCGACGCCCCGGGATTGAATGCGGTGATACATGCGGCGGTGTATGCCGCGACCGCGCTATCGTGGGAGGTGTCTGGCATCCGGGATGGATTCGAGGGATTGCTTTCGCCTTCGGGTGGTGATGACGGGCTGATCCGGCTCGATCGCGCGGCGGTTCGCGACATCGCCCACCTCGGCGGGACGGTTCTGGGGACGACGAATCGCGGCAACCCGCTGCAGCACTCCGGCGCGGGCGGATCGGCGGTCGACCGGTCGGCCGAGCTCATTGCGAGATTCAAGGCCGCGGGGCTCGATGCACTGATCGCGATCGGCGGCGATGGAACACTATCGATCGCCCGACACCTCAGCGAAAAGGGGATGCCGATCGTCGGCGTGCCCAAGACGATAGACAACGATCTTCAATCAACGGTCGTTACGTTCGGCTTTGACAGCGCCGTGTCGTTTGCGACGGAGTGCATCGACCGGCTGCATTCGACGGCCGAGTCGCACCGGCGGATCATCGTGGTCGAGGTCATGGGGCGGTATGCCGGATGGATTGCGATGCACGCCGGAATCGCCGGCCGCGCGGACGCCATCCTGATTCCGGAGATTCCATTCGACGTTGAGAAAGTGGCGAAACACCTGGGGCGCGTACTGTCGGAGCGACGGAAGTATTCAATCGTCGTCGTGGCGGAGGGCGCCAAGCCGGCCGGGGGCGGACACGCACTGAAGGCGGCGGCGCGGACGGATCGCGTGGAGCGGCTTGGCGGCATCGGCGAGATGGTTGCGGAGCAGCTCCAGGCCCTGACGGGAAACGAATCGCGCGCGGTCGTGCTCGGTCACTTGCTGCGGGGCGGATCGCCGACCTCGCTCGACCGACTGCTGGGGCTGAACTTTGGCGCGGCGGCCGTGCGGGCGATCGCGTCGGGACGAACCGGCGTGATGGTCGCGCTGAATCCGCCGCGGATCGAGCACGTGCCGCTTGCGGAGGCGGTGAGCAAACTTCGAATGGTGCCGCTCGATGGAAATGCTGTCGTTACCGCGCGGGCGCTCGACATCGCGCTTGGAGATTGAAAATCATGCCGCAGCTACGAACGAAGTCCAAGTCTGCGCGGTCTCGGCCTGCAAGACCGGCGATGCAAACCAGACCGCAGCGCGCCGCGGGGCCGCTCGATGCGAGCACGCTACGGAAGACTGACGCGTACTGGCGCGCGGCCAACTATCTCTCGGTCGGACAGATTTACCTGCTCGACAATCCGCTGCTGCGGCGGCCCTTGCGGCGCGAACACGTCAAGCCGCGCCTGCTCGGGCACTGGGGCACGACTCCCGGACTGAACTTCATCTACGTTCACCTCAATCGGATCATCCAGGCGCACGACCTCGACATGATCTACGTGATCGGGCCGGGGCACGGCGGCCCCGGACTGGTTGCGAACGCGTACCTCGAAGGGACATACAGCGAGGTCTACACGAACATCGGGCAGGACGAGGACGGGATGCAGAAGCTGTTCAAGCAGTTCAGCTTCCCCGGCGGGATTCCGAGCCATGTCGCGCCCGAGACGCCGGGATCGATTCACGAGGGCGGCGAGCTTGGGTACGCGCTTTCGCATGCGTACGGGGCGGCGTTCGACAACCCCGATCTGATCGTTGCGTGCGTCGTGGGCGACGGCGAGGCGGAGACGGGGCCGCTGGCGACGAGCTGGCATTCGAACAAGTTTCTCAATCCGAAGCGCGACGGATGCGTGCTGCCGATCCTGCACCTGAACGGATACAAGATCGCGAATCCGTGTTTTCTGGCACGAATCCCGAAGGAGGAGCTGACCAAGCTCTTCGAGGGGTATGGTTACAAGCCGTACTTCGTGGAGGGGCATGAACCGGCTCGCATGCACCAGGCGATGGCCTCCACGCTCGACCAGGTCGTGCGCGACATTCGGAAGATCAAGGCCGAGGCGCACGCGGCGCGGGTGGTCCGGCGGCCGGCGTGGCCGATGATCATCCTTCGCTCGCCGAAGGGGTGGACGTGTCCGCCGGAGATCGACGGGAAGAAGTGCGAGGACTACTGGCGGAGCCACCAGGTTCCGATGGGGGACATGAGCACGACGGCACACATCCGGATCCTGGAACGGTGGATGAAGAGCTACCGTCCGCAGGAGTTGTTTGATCGGGACGGGCGGCTGAAGGAGGAGATCGCGGAGATTGCGCCGACGGGGACGCGGCGGATGAGCGCGAATCCGCATGCGAACGGCGGGCAGCTGCTGAAAGAGCTGCGGATGCCGGATTTTCGCGATTATGCGGTGAGCGTGCCGCGGCCGGGTTCGACGACGGCCGAGTCGACGCGCGTCATGGGCAAGTTCCTCCGCGACGTGATGAAATCGAACATGGACCATCGCAACTTCCGGGTATTCAGCCCGGACGAGAACAACTCGAATCGGTGGGGAGACGTTCTCGATGTGACCAAGCGATGCTACATGGCGGAGATCTATCCGTACGACGACCAACTGGCACCCGATGGGCGCGTGATGGAGGTACTGAGCGAACACCAGTGCCAGGGGTGGCTGGAGGGGTACCTGCTGACCGGGCGGCACGGGTTCTTCTCGTGCTACGAGGCCTTCATCCACATCATCGATTCGATGTTCAACCAGCACGCGAAGTGGCTGAAGGTCTGCAACCACATCCCGTGGCGGCGACCGATCGCGTCGCTGAACTACCTGCTGTCGAGCCATGTCTGGCGGCAGGACCACAATGGGTTTTCGCACCAGGATCCGGGGTTCATCGATCACGTCGTGAACAAGAAGGCGGAGGTCATTCGCGTCTATCTTCCGCCGGATGCGAATTGCCTGCTGTCGGTGACGGATCATTGCCTGCGGAGTCGAAACTACGTCAATGTTGTCGTGGCGGGGAAGCAGCCGGCGCCGCAGTGGCTGACGATGGACCAGGCGATCAAGCACTGCACGGCGGGGCTCGGCATCTGGGAGTGGGCGAGCAACGACAAGGGCGGTGAACCGGACGTCGTGATGGCGTGCTGCGGCGATGTGCCAACCCTGGAGACGCTCGCGGCCGTTGATCTGATTCGCCGACACGTTCCGCAATTGAAGGTGCGGGTGGTGAACGTGGTGAACCTGATGACGCTGCAGCCGGAGAGCGAGCACCCGCATGGACTACCCGATGCGGACTTCGATGCGATTTTTACGACCGACAAACCGGTGATCTTCGCTTTTCACGGCTATCCGTGGCTGATCCACCGCCTGACTTACCGGCGGACGAACCATGTGAACCTGCACGTTCGCGGCTACAAGGAAGAGGGCACCACGACCACGCCGTTTGACATGGCCGTATGCAATCAGCTTGATCGATTCACGCTGGTCAGCGACGTGATTGATCGGGTGCCGGGACTGGCGGGGCGGGCGGCGTACGCCCAGCAGGCGATCCGGGAAAAGCTGATCGACCATAAGCAATACATCGCCGAGCACGGCGACGACATGCCGGAAGTGCGAGATTGGCAGTGGAGCCGGCGCAAGGGGGGCGTTCGACGGGGATCGTCGACGGAGGGCGACAACGTCTGAGGCGATCGAATAGCGCACTGGGTTTCATGCGCGCGGACCGTGCTTGATTCGCTCGATCAGGCCGGTCGTGCTGTGGCCTTCGAGGAGCTTGGCGAGCACGACTTTGCCGCCGTAGCTCTCGACGAACGGTTGGCCGACGACGCCTTTGTCGGCCCAGTCCTGTCCCTTGATGAGGACGTCGGGGCGGACGGCTTCGATGAGTTTTTGCGGGGTGGGGTCGTCGAAGATCACGACGTAGTCGACATCGGCGAGACCGGCGAGGACGCGGGCGCGGTCGTCCTGGTTGAGGATGGGGCGGTCGCTGCCTTTTGATTGCGCGCGGACTGAGGCATCGGTGTTGAGGCCGACGACCACGACGTCGCCCTGTTTGCGGCAGAACTCGAAGTAGGCGATGTGGCCGGGGTGGAGCAGATCGAAGCAGCCGTTGGTGAAGACGATTTTTTCGCCGCGGGCGCGGCGGCGGGCAAGTTCGGGAAGGAGCCGCGGGAGTTCGCGGCGCTTGCCGAGCTGTTCGTGGTTGAGGGCCAGAAGCTCCGCGAGCATTTCGTCGCGGGTGATGGGGACGCAGCCAAACTTTTCGACTTCGAGACCGCCGGCGACGTTGGCGAGGGCGGCGGCTTCGGGGAGCGACGCGCCGCGCGAGAGACCGACGGCGAGGGCGGCGAGGACGGCATCGCCGGCGCCGGTGACGTCGTAGACATCGCGCGGACGGGTGGGGACGTGTTCGAAGCGGCCATCGGCGGTGAGCAGGGCGATACCTTCGGCGTCGAGGGTGACGCAGACGTTGTCGGTGCGGCAGGCGGCGCGGATGGGATCGGCGGCGCCCTGCACGGAGTCGATGTTCAGGAGGCGCAGGCCACTGACCAGTTCGGTCTCGCTGCGGTTTGGGGTCACCAGGGTCGCGCCGGCGTAACGGCCGTAGTCGTTCGTACGGGCGGGGTCGACGAGGACGGCCGCGCCGGCGTGCTTCGCGAGGGCGATGACGCGCTGGGCGAGATGCGGCGTGACGACTCCCTTGCCGTAGTCCTGGATGCAAACGACGCGGCACTCCCTGAGAACGGATTCGAGCGAGCGGACGATTGTGTCGGCGACATCGTCGGCGACGGGATCGGTCTGCTCGGCGTCGATGCGCATCATCTGCTGGCGGTGACGGTGCTGGGCGAGGCCGACGAGGCGGGTCTTGCGGGTCGTCGGACGATTGGCAATCTTTATCAACCCTTGGACGGATGCGCCGACGGCGGCGAGCTGGGCGTGGACGCTGCGGCCGGCGTCGTCGTCGCCGATGATGCCGAAGCAGAGGGCGCGGTCGCCGAGGGCGGCGATGTCGGCACAAACGGAGCCGGCGCCGCCGAGGGCAAAGGTCTCGCGGACGATGCGGAGAACGGGGACGGGGGCCTCGGGACTGACGCGTTCGGCGTCGCCGTAGAGGTAGGCGTCGAGCATGAAGTCGCCGATGACGGCGATGGCGCCGTTGGCGGGGGCTTCAGCGAGCTGGATCAGGCGTTCCCACATTAGCGTCGTCCCTGCGGTGTTCGGGCTTCCGGGATCGGATGGTATGGAAGGGTTGGAGCGCACTCAAGCCGGGCCGGGCGACGCTCCGCCGGGTGACAGTGATGGGAATCTTGCAGACTGATCAGCGGTAATATCATTATTGGAAACATGTTACATTCGCGGGAGCGGCTTGGGAACAGTGGATCTGAGCGGACATTCATGAAAACCGGTCTGCCAGTATCGCCGTCCCATAAAGCATTCAAGTTTTCAGTATTGTCAGGCCGATTCTGCCCATATTGAACATTACCGGCCGACCGGGAGGCGCAGGATGTGCGCCCGGCAGGCCGTTTCGGCCATCGAATCGAAGAAAAGGATCGCGCGAATGAGGATCATCGCCATTGCGAACCAAAAGGGCGGCTGCGGCAAGACGACCGTCGCCCTGAACTTGTCGGCCTGCCTTGCCCGCGAGGGGCGACGGACGCTGCTGATCGATCTCGATCCGCAGGGTCACTGTGCGCTGGGGCTGGCGGTGCCGGAGGAGCAAATCGAGAACAGCATGGCGGACGCCCTGCTGAACGGCGACGGGCGAAGCGACGTCGACCTGGCGCGGATCGCCTGGCAGATCTCGAGCAACTTCGACCTTGCGCCGGGCAAAACGAACCTGGCGACGCTGGAGACGCGACTGGCGGACGTGGCAAATCGCGAGGCCCGGCTGCGGTCGGTCATCGAGAAAGTCTCGGACAAGTATGACTTCGTGCTGATCGACAGCCCGCCCACGATCGGGTTCCTGATGCTGTCGGCGCTGCAGGCGGCAGACGAGATCATCGTGCCGGTGGATACGGGCTATTTTGCGCTGCATGGACTTGCGAAGCAGCTCGAAACGATTCGGGATGTCGCGAGCCGGACCGATCGGCCGCTGAAGCTGCGGATTCTCGGCAACCTGTACGACGTGCGGACGAAACTGGCGCGCGAGATCCTGGCGGAGCTGCGCAAGCGACATGCGAGCGAGATGCTCTCGACGTTCGTGAACTTCAACACGAAGTTGAAGGAGAGCACGAGCCTGGGGCAGCCCATCACGGAATATGATCCGGCGAGCATCGGATGCCGCGACTTCGTGCGGCTGGCGCGGGAGATCATCGAGCTGGGCGAGACGCCAGCGGTTCCCGAGTCGATCCAGCAGGAGGCGGATGCGCTGGCGGCGGACGCGGAGCGGCTGCTGGCGACTTCGGAGACGTTGCTGGGCGCGAATCGAAACGGCAGCACGATGCTGGCCGAGGCACGCAGCGCGGCATCGACCGCGAAGCCGCCGTCGGCGCGGCCCGTTGAGCCCGTGGTTGCACCCGTGGCGGCCGTCGCCGAGCCGCCTCGGAGGGCAACCCAGCCATTCGACGGGGCCATCGGCAGCGACGCGTCGATCCAACGGAAGCTGGAGCGGATCTACGGGATTCAGACGACTTCGGACGGCGTGGTATTCGCGACACGGGCCCTGGGCGCACACAACGTCCGGCTGGCGGGCGACTTCAACGGCTGGAACAGCGATGTGACGCCGTTGAAGATGACCGACTCGGACGGGACGTTTGAAGTGCGGCTGCCGCTGGGACCGGGGCGCTACCGCTATCGCTACGTGGTTGACGGTCGCTGGATCAACGATCCGTACAACGCGATGGTGGAGTCAAATCCGTTCGGGGATTTGAACAACATCGTCGTCGTCAGCTGACGATCAAGGAAACCCATTCAGAACTATTCAGCCGCCGCGCCGACTTCGCGGAGGAGTCCGGGCGGGACCTCCATTGTCTTGCGGCACTTGGGATAGGCGGAGCAGCCGAGGAAGCGGCCGGTCTTGCCCATGCGCATGAGCATCTTGGCGCCGCAGTCGGGGCAGTCGACGTCGGTGGGGATGGGCTTGGGTCGATCGGGCTTGGGGATTTCGGCGTCGGCCTTTTTCTTGGCTTCGCCGCGCATGTTAGCGATGAAGCTGCACTTGGAGCAGCCGAAGAAGGGGCCGAAGCGACCCGTTCGGACCCCGACTTCGCCGCCGCAATCGGGGCAGGCGAGCGGAGTTTCGGGCCAGGTCTCGACGACCGGGCGGCCGGTACGCGTCCAGGCGAAGCCGGCCGGCGGCGGTCCGAGCGTCGCCGGGTCTACCTTTTCGCGGGTCTTGCTGCCGTTGGGTCCGCCGCGGCGGCCCGGGCCGGACTTGCGGTCGGCCTTGCCGTTGGTCGGCGGCGGAGTCGGGATCTGGCCGGACTCCGCCAGCTTGCGAAGCTCTTCGATCTTGTCGACCGGCATGGCGTTGCGGCACTTGGGGAAGCCGGAGCAGGAGAGGAACGGACCGCGGCGCGACTTGCGGATGACCATCGGGCGGCCGCACTTGTTGCAGGGGACGCCGGCGTCCTGCGGCTTGGGGCGCTCGACGTAGATGCCTTCGGGCATGGGCTTGGTGCCCTTGCAGGTCGGGTAGGACGAGCAGCCGAGGAATGACTTGCCACGGAAAAACTTGACGGACATGGAGCTGCCGCAATCGGGGCACTTCTCGGTGATCTCTTCGGCCTTGACCTTGCGGAGCGGGCGGCCCTGTTCGTCACAGGGCATGGTCTGGGTGCAGTCGGGGTAGCCGGTGCAGCCGAGGAAGGGGCCACGCTTGCTCTTGCGCATCTGCATCGGCTTGCCGCAGGTTTCGCACTTGATGCCGGTGACAACGGGCGTGATCTTGCGGCCTTCGCGGTCGACGTCGCAGGCGTTCTTGCAGTCGGGGTAGCCGGTGCAGGCGAGAAAGCGGCCGGTCTTGCCGAAGCGGTAGACCATGGGCTTGCCGCACTGTTCGCAGACATACTCGCTGGGCTCGGCGCGGACGGCCTGCATATCGGTGTGGGCGCGGCCGAGATCTTCCTTGAACGGGTCGTAGAACTCGTGGAGGACGTGGACCCAGTCGAGGTGGGCGGTCTCGATCTTGTCGAGCTCGTCCTCCATGTAGCTGGTGAACTTCACGTCCATGATCTTGGGAAAGTGCTCGATGAGCTTGCGGGTGACGAGTTCGCCGCGGGCGGTGGGGAAGAACTTCCTGTCTTCCTGCTCGACGTAGCCGCGGGTCTGAATGGTCTCGATGATGGCGGCGTAGGTACTGGGGCGGCCGATGCCCTGGGCCTCGAGCTCCTTGACGAGCGAGGCCTCCGTGAAGCGGGGCGGCGGCGAGCTGAACTTTTGCTCGGGCTGGACGTCGAAGGCGGCGACGGGTTGCTTTTCCTTCAGTGGCGGGAGCAATTGGTCGTCGCTGCTGCTGGGGACGCCGAGGACTTTGTAGAAGCCGTCGAAGACGAGGACGCGTCCGGAGGCCTTGAAAACGATCTTGCCGAGCTTGGTCTCGGCGGCGAGGCGGACGGTCGTGGTGTCCCACTCGGCGGGGGTCATCTGGCAGGCGACGAAGCGATTCCAGATCAGCGTATACAACTTAATCTGTTCTTCGGAGAGGTGGCCGCGGAGCGAGTCGGGGGCCCGCGTGACGTCGGTGGGGCGGATGGCTTCGTGGGCCTCCTGGGCACCTTCGCGACTGGAGTAGCGGTTGGGCTCGTCTGGGAGGTACTTGTCGCCGAAGCTCGAACGAATGTAGCCGCGGACGGCCTCGATGGATTCCTTCGAGAGGTTCGTCGAGTCGGTACGCATGTAGGTGATAAGACCGACGGGGCCCTGGCCGTCCTGAAGGTCGACGCCTTCGTAGAGGGCCTGGGCGGTTTTCATGGTGCGGCTGGCGGCGAATCGGAGCTGATTGCTGGCGGCCTGCTGCAACGCGGCGGTTGTGAACGGCGGTGATGGTCGCGAGCGGTTGCGCTTGGTTTCGAGGCCGTCGACGATGAAGGCCGGAGCGGATTTGAGGTCGAGCTCGCCGACGAGGGTGATCTTCTTGAGGCCGAGGCGTGAGTAGTCGGCCCAGTCGGCGGCCCGCTCCTCTCGGACTTTGAAGCCGAGGGCTTCGACGACGCGGCGGGCCGTGCCGACGGCGCTGGTGAAGGTCTTGTTGGGGAGGTCGTACTTGCCGCTCTTGCCCTTCGCGGATGCGAGCGCGCCTTCGGCTTTGAATGATTCGCCGGCGAGCTCGATGAGTTCGGCGCGGAAGGCGGAGCGCTCGCCGAGCCAGCGGGCCTGGTCTTTGAGGGTTGGGCCGTCGTCGCCTTTGGCCGCGCCATGCAGATGTTGGTGCCAGTCGGCGGCGAGCTTGGCCGCAGCGGCGATTTGCGTCGTGAAGAGACCTTCGATGACCCAGGACTCGGCCGGCTCGAAGCGGCGAATTTCGTCTTCGCGTTCGACGATGAGTCGGACGGCAACGGACTGAACGCGGCCGGCGGAGAGGCCCTTGGCGATCTTCTTCCAGAGCAGCGGCGAGAGCTCGTAGCCGACGACGCGGTCGAGGATGCGGCGTGCCTGCTGGGCGTTGACCTTGTCCTGGTCGATTTCGTGGGGCTTCTTGAAGGCGTCGGCGATGGCGGACTTGGTGATCTCGTTGAAGATGACGCGCTTGGTGCGGGCGGGCTGGAGGTCGAGGGCGCTGGCGAGATGCCAGGCGATGGCTTCGCCTTCGCGATCCAAGTCGGTCGCGAGGTAGACCATGTCGGACTTGTCGGCGGTCTCTTTGAGGTCGCGGATGATCTTTTCGTGCGAGGGAAGGATCTCGTAGTCGGGTGCAAAGTTGCGTCCGGGGTCGATTCCGTACTTGCGCTTGGGCAGATCGCGGACGTGTCCCCGGCTGGCCTTCACGACGAAGTTCTTACCGAGGTACTTGTTGATGGTCTTGGCCTTGGCGGGTGATTCGACGATCACGAGGGCCTTGCCAATGTTTTCGGACGGTGGTTTCGCAGCTTTAGCCATAGCGCCAATATCGTCATTCGCCGGCGGGGCTTCTGTTAGATGAACGGCATTTCCGGAGTCGGTCGGTCGTTTTTTGGCCGACCGGGCGACCCCTTTGACCCCAAAGGCGGCGGATTGTCAAACGGATGACTGTCGCGGCGACCGTACGCCGCAGGTTTGTCGCCGCCGTTATCAGTATGAAGCGGGGGGACAATAGTACCCGGCACCTGGAACGTCAAACCGCGGCTTAGCGGACCGGACGCGGCTGGCCGATATAGGATGCCAGCCGGTTACATGCGTGAAGCGACCGTGTGGCAAGCGTTTATGAACATTGGGCGGTTGTGGACGAGCGGTCGGAATCGCCGAGATTCGGCGATGAGCGGCGGCGCGAGAATTGGCGGCACGGCCTATAATGGGCCGATTCGGAGCGGGCTTCCGGAGCGGGATTTCACAACATACGGGTCGGCGAGAGCGGGGTCGATTCAGACGCCTCTCGATCGAGAAAAAACAGAACATCGGAATTCCGCGCGGCGGATCGCAATCGATCCGCGGGCGGATTGTTAGAAATCGACAAGAGAGTTCCTATCGGGATCGGCAGATCCAAGTGGCAAGGAGAATCGTGATGTCGCGCAAGAGCAGTCCGTCGGCGGCGATGCTGTGTATCGTTGGAGTCGTGCTGGCGTGGGCCGGTGCAGCAAGTGCCGATCCGCCCATGCCGCCGACCGCACCTCCGAGTGCGAGCCCGAAGCCGGCGGAGGAGAAACCGGAGTTTCCGAAGTTCGACGAAGTCTGCAAGGACTTCGAGAAGGTGAAGCCGATCGGCGGAGAAGAGACGCCGTTTCTCAACCTGCTATACAACAAGAAGACGGACCAGCTCTTTGCGCAGATACCGGCCAACCTGGTCGGGAAGCGATTCCTCGTAGCAGTGAGCGTTTCCGGCGGGCCGTCGGCGACGGGGTTCCAGATCGATCACTGGCTGGCGTACCTCGAGCGGATGGACAAGAACCTGGTGCTGATGCGCGTCGATCCGCGGTATGCGGCGGACGAGGGGCAGCCGGTCGCGGACGTCGTGAAGCGGAGCTACACGGACGAGATCGCGAAGGTGGTACCGATCAAGACGATGCAGGGGCAGGACCCGGTGATCGACCTGGGCGACCTGTTCAAGGGCGACTTCGCGGGCGTGGCGCCGTTCCTGGGCGGAATGGCGAACTCGTCGCTGTCGAAGTGGGCGAACTGGAAGACGTTCAAGGAGAACACCGAGCTGAACGTCGACATGGCGGTCACGAACCGGCCGCGGCGCGGGCCGGGCGGGATGGAGGCGACGGACTCCGGCACGCTGGGGCGCCGCGTGCAGATGCACTACAGTCTTTCGAGTCTGCCGCAGAGCGACTACAAGCCGCGCGCGGCCGACAATCGCATCGGGTACTTCATGACGGTGCGGTACGACTGGGCGAAGAAGTACGACGCCGAGACGCTGTTCAACCGCTATATCAACCGCTGGAACCTGAAGAAGCGCGACGACTCGCTGGAGATGTCGCCGCCGGTGAAGCCGATCACGTGGTACGTCGAGAAGACGGTGCCGATCCGCTGGAGGCGATACGTCACCGACGGCATTCTCGAATGGAACAAGGCGTTCGAGAAGTGCGGGTTTGTGAACGCGATCCAGGTGCTGCAGCAGGACAACAACCAGTATTGCGAAATCGATCCGGAAGACGTGCGGTACAACTTCTTCCGCTGGATCGTGACGGGGGCGGGGTTTGCGATGGGGCCGTCGCGCGACCATCCGCTGACGGGCGAGATCCTGGACGCCGACATTGTCTTTGATGATTCGATGGTGCGGTTCTACGCGCAGGATTACGAGCAGATGTCGGGCACCGGCAGCACGACCTGGCGGCCGCTCGATCCGTATATCAGCGACTTTTTCCGCACGCACCCGAACTGGGGATTCAAGTCGTCGTGGGAAAAGCTGATGCCGAACGTGCAGATGCAATCCGACGACCGGGCGGAGTTCAACGCGCAGCTCGCGAAGCGGATGGCGGAGCACGGCCGGCCGATGTGCGAGTACGCGGCGGGGATGGGACATCAGCTCGCCTTGGCGCGGATTTCCCTGGAAGCGAAGGGCATGACGCCGCAGCAGAACGAGGAGTTCCTGGGGCAGGTCGTGAAGGAAGTGGTGATGCACGAGGTGGGGCACTGCCTCGGGCTGCGGCACAACTTCAAGGCGAGCACGTGGAAGAGCGTCGAGGAGATGGAGAATTGTGACTCGGCGACGGAACCGACCGTGGGGTCGGTGATGGACTACAACGCGAATTTCTTCTCGCAGCGCGGGCAGAAGCAGGGGTCGTACATCACGCGGACGATCGGCCCATACGACTACTGGGCGATCGAGTACGGCTACCGGCTGCCGGGCAAGGATGACAAGGGCGAGGACGAAATGCTGAAGAAGATCGGATCGCGCGTGGCCGAGGCGGGGCTGGATTACGGCACCGACGAGGACACGATGTGGGTGCTGTCACCCGATCCGCTGAGCAATCGATTCGACGCGGGCAAGGACACGATTGCGTTCGCCGAGAAGCAACTTGGACTCGTGAACGACCTGATGAAGGACATCATGAGCTGGGACGTCAAGGACGGCGAGGGATACAGCCGGCTGCGACGGACTTTCATGCGGCTCGTGGGCGAGCGGGGGCGGGTTTGCGAGTTCGTGGCCCGCTACGTCGGCGGCGAAGTGGTGAACCGCGACCAGAAGGGCGACCCCAACGCGCGGCCGCCGATCGCGCCGGTCGATGCGGCGAAGCAGAAGGCGGCCCGCGATTTCGTGGTGAAGAACGTCCTGTCGGCAGAGGCGTACCAGTTCGATCCGGCGCTTCTGAATCACCTGGCGCCGGGGCGGTACTGGCACTGGGATTCGGACGACTTCAACATGCAGGCGGACGTGAACATCCACGACGTGGTGGCCGGCAACCAGTTCTGGTGCCTGTTCACGATGATGAATCCGTTCGCGCTGAACCGCATTCACAACGCCGAGCTGAAGGTTTCACCGGACGCGGAGGCGTACACGCTGGCGGACCACATGCTGAGCTTGACCGACGCGATCTGGTCGGAGCTGGATGGCGGCGGCAAGAAGAGCGGCCGGGACGCGATCAACAGCTATCGGCGCAACCTGCAGCGGATGCACCTGCGGATGCTGATCGAGCTGGTGCTCTCGGGCGAGGACTCGGGTGTTCCGGCGGACGCGGCGGCACTGGCCCGGACGTCGTGCGAGGATTTGTCGGAGAAGATCGGCAAGTTCCTCGGCGGCGGAAAGGTCGACGCGACGACGCGTGCGCACCTGCTCGATTCGAAGAAGCGGATCGATAAGGCACTCGAGGCACAGTACACGTACGGCCGACTGGCCGGCGGCGGGGCCGTGATGATCCTGCGGCCGACGGGCGAAGAGCCAGCGGCACAGCCGATCGAGGTATTGCCGCGGCGCTAGTGCGGCATGGGATCTTTGGTTGAGAACGCGGCATCATCCGCCCCGGATGATGCCGCTCTTTTTTTGAAATATGACGGCGGCACTAGTCAGGGATGCCATAGAAGACGGCCGCGGGCGCCGGGACGCGCTCGCGGACGGTGCGGGCGATGGCGTCGAGTTCGGCGTCGGCGAGCGGCGTCGCACCGGGGTCGGCGGTGCGGCGGGCGATGGAGTAGAGCTGAATCAGCTTCAGCTTTGCGCCCGCGGCGAGCAATTCATTCAAACGATCGCAATAGGCGGCAACTTCGTCGGACGGCGGCGGGGCGTTGTGAACGCGCATCCAGAGCGACTGGATGACGACGGGGCGCACGCGGGCGGCGTCGAGGATGTTGTCGAGGACGCGCTGCAGCGGAACGTTGGGGCGATTCACGAGCCGGTAATAGTTCTCCGTGCCGGCGTCGAGCTTGGCCCAGACCTCGCCGTTGGCGGCGTCCATTCGTTCGAGGCCGGCGCGGACACGGGGTTGAGTGAGATAGCAGGCATCGGTGATGAGTACGATCTTTGTTTCCGTAAGGCGATGGCGGGCGCGGGCCTCGGCGGCGATGGCGACGGCTTCATCGAAGCGCGGGTAGGTGGTTGGCTCGCCGTCGCCCGAGAAGGCAATGTCGCGAACGCCGCGGCGGCCGGGCGGGACGGCGCTAAAGGGCGTGTCGAGGTAGAGCGAGCCGTCGCGCTCGGCGGCCAGAACGGCGTCCAACTCTTCCGCGAGGCGCGGGAGG
Organism: uncultured Planctomycetaceae bacterium; assembly: GCA_964581285.1. Taxonomy (GTDB): domain Bacteria; phylum Planctomycetota; class Phycisphaerae; order UBA1845; family UTPLA1; genus SpSt-539. The sequence continues at coordinate 14,808 of CAZONT010000096.1, forward strand.
TCGACGTCGCGGACGGCGGGTGGCTGGGTACGGTCGACCTGGCAGTAGATGCAGTCGAAGTTGCAGGCCTTGTCGGGGTTCAGGTTGACGCCAACGGAGATGCCGGCGCTGCGGCGCGAGACGACGGCGTAGACGTAGTTGTTCTGCTGCCAGCGGCGTTCGTGTTGCTGGAATGCCGGGAGCGGGATCGAGCGGTCCATCGAAGGTCGTTTCCAAACCGGGGCAAACGTGTAAGTCTGTGTCGCGCGGCGATTTGTGTCCGAGCAAGCTTACGAGCAACCTTGACATTGTAACGCGGCGCGGCGGCGTGAGCCGTCGGGAATAAACCCGTTCAACCAAGAGTTACAGAGAGAGTCCGTTGCCGCGCCCACGCGGCGAACGGCAATCTCGAGTGCAACGATCGCGGGTTAAATCGGCTCGCCAATTCGCGATCGTAAGCCCATCCGGAATACAGGACCGGGTGGGCATTTTTTT
>CAZONT010000097.1:0-14978 GCA_964581285.1 uncultured Planctomycetaceae bacterium
GGCTGCACGGCCGTCGCGATCCTGCCGGAGGGCATGTCACGCGAGCGGTTTGAGTGGTTGAAGTCGATCGGGGCCGAGGTGATCGCGACGCCCGGATGCGAATCCAACGTGAAAGAAATCTACGATAAGTGCTGGGAGATCCGCCGCACGCGTAACGACTGCGTCATATTCAACCAGTTCGAGGAATTTGGAAACGCGGCGTGGCACTACCATCTCACCGGCGGCATTATCGATGATGTCTTCCGTCGCGTTTCCAAGCCAGGCGATCGGCTGTCGGGCTATGTTTCGGCCACCGGGAGCGCCGGCACCATCGCCGCTGGGGATTTTCTACGCACCCGGCACCCGCAACTCCGCGTCGTGGCGGTTGAGGCGCTTCAATGCCCGACATTGCTTGCCTGCGGGTTTGGCGATCATCGCATCGAAGGAATCGGCGACAAGCACATTCCGTGGATTCACAACGTCCGCAATACCGACTTTGTTTCTGCAATCGACGACGAGCAGTGCATTCGCTTGATGCGCCTCTTCAATGAAGAAGCGGGCCGGGCCATGCTCGAAAAAGGCGGCGTCCCCCGCACCACGATCGACCAGTTGCCGTTGATGGGAATCTCGTGCATCTGCAACCTGGTGGCCGCCATTAAGACCGCCAAACACTTCGAGATGAACGGCCGCGACGTGATTTTCGCACCGCTGACCGATTCGATGGCGCTCTACGCGTCTCGGATTGTCGAGTATCGCGATGAGCGCGGCCCGTACACCGCCACGCTCGCCGGCGGCGACTTTGCGCGGTACCTCGAGGGAATTGCCACCGACCACTGCCGCGAGCTGACGTACTCCGATCGCAAGGCGCTGCACAACTTCAAGTACTTCACCTGGGTCGAGCAACAGCAACGCGACGTCAAAGACTTGCGGCTGTTGTGGGAACCCGATTTCTGGGTCGAACAGTTTGCCCAGGTCGGTGAGTGGGACAACCAGATTCAGCAGTTCAATGCCCGTGTCGGGTTGTCGTAAAACCGCGATTCATCAATTCCGCGTGACGCCAATTCGCACCGACGATGAACAGTTTCGACCGCTGACCGATCGACGGCGGATTTGGAGGAAGTCCGGATCGTGATAGGTGATTGTACCTACGCCTGTCGAAGTCGCACTCGCGGTTTCGTGATTGCACTACAAGAATTGCGAGCCAGTGGAAACATTAGTCGTTGATAAGGCCATGCGAAGTTGATAGCATTGCGACTGTCGACCGCGGCGCATTCCATCTCTGCCGCGTCGGGTTCGAGAAACCGACTCCCGTTTTCCTGAATTTGTCGGTTTCGCGATTTGGGAGTGGACGGAATGCCCGGCTGTTACGTCTACCTAGCCGGAAGAATGGCACGGCGGTCCAGTCCATCTCAGACCCACCCGAAGTCGAATTGCCCCCTGCGCGGAAGGAGCGAGCCATGTCGCGAAAGATGATTCTGTGGACAGTCGGCGTCGTTTCGATGGTGTCGCTTTGTAGCGGGCTGACGGCTCGCGCGGAGTGTCTGTGCCTGGGGGACATCAACGGGGATGGGAAGGTTAATGGCCTCGACATCCAACTCATGCAGAAGTGCATCGGCAATCCGGCGCTGCCGGGATGCGATTGCGCCGACATCAATGGCGACGGCGTCATCAATCAGCAAGACATTAATCTGCTGATCGAAGCCTTACTCTACGGCGAGATTATCTGCCCGCCCAATCCGACGATCCTGCCGGCCTCACCGACCAAGTGCCCGGTTGAGGTGACCAACTGCCCGACGACCGCGACACAATGTCCGGTCATCCAAACCGAATGCCCGGCGGCCGCGACGCACTGCCCACAGGGGCCGACCCTTTGCCAGTTCACGATGTGCGGCATCGTCCAGACAACGTGTCCGCAGCAATTCTCGACGTGTCCGGCGCAGCCGACGCTTTGTGCGGTGGCCAATCCGACCGTTTGCCAGTTTACGATCTGCCCGGTCGTGCCGACGCAATGCCAGCAGGTCCCGACGCAATGCGCGCCCACGAATTGTCCGGCGGTTGTGACGAACTGTCCGGCTCAGGCGAGCGTGTGTCCGACGCAAGTTACGGTTTGCCCACAAACGATTACAAATTGTCCGGCCGCGGCCACATTCTGCAGTCCCCTAGTGATGACGAACTGCCCCGGCTTCTTCACGAACTGCCCCAGCATTCCGACGGCATGCAATTTCACAAATTGTCCAATCCTGCGAACGAACTGCCCGGCGAACGGCGTGATTTGTCCGCCGCCGCCGCACTTCACGGTCTTCCCACTGCAGGCAACCGTGTGTCCGAAGGTTGTGACGAAGTGTCCGGACTCGCAGCCGACGATTTGCGAATATACGGTCTGCCCGAACGTCTATACGCAGTGCCCGCTGAGGGTGACGTACTGCCCCAACAAGGTCACGGCTTGCCCGGCGCTGCCCACCAAATGCGCCAGCGACCTGACGGTATGTCCGACGGCCAATACGTTCTGTCCGCAGAACGATGTGGATTGCCACTTCACCTTCTTGCCGGCGGCCGTGACCTCGTGCGGATTGCATATTACGACGTGTCCGCCAACGCCGACGATTTGCGGCATCAGCGCGTTCACGACTTGCTCCGGGACGACATTCTGTCCTGCATTGCCGACACAGTGTCATAATGCCCCGACGCAGTGTCCGAACGGCACCGTGACGGTGTGTCCGGTCCTTCCGAGCTCGTGCCCGACGCTGCCGACGGCGTGTCCGATCGTTGTGACGCACTGTCCGCCGAAGCCGACGATCTGCCAGATCGTCGTAACGCAGTGCGCTCCGTTGCAAACGTCGTGTCCGCAGCAGCCGACCCAATGTCAATTCACGACGTGCGGCATGTTTGGCAACACTTACTGTCCATCAACGCTGACGCAGTGCCCGCAAGGTCCGGCCGACTGTCCGCCAACGATCCTTCCCGGCGGCGTGACGTTCTGTCCGGCGTTGCCGACGCAGTGCACGAACGGGCCGACGGTCTGTCCGACCGGATTTACGAATTGTCCGCAGAGCACGACGCATTGTCCGTCGCAGGTGACGGTGTGTCCGGCTGAGCCAACGAACTGTCCCAAGAAGGTCACCGTCTGTCCGAGAACGCCGACGAGTTGTTACCAGGCGCCGACGCTGTGTGAATACACTGTGTGCCAGGTGAACGACACGTTCTGTCCGCCGTTGCCGACCCACTGTCCGGCGACCGATACCCAGTGCCCGGGGCTCGCGCCGACGCAGTGCCAGCAGACGCTGTGTCCGCCGGCGCCAACGATGTGCCCGGTGCAGCCAACGTTGTGTCAGCCGACACTATGTGCCACCGGGGCGATTACGTACTGCCAGCCGACGGTTTGTGCACCCAAGTACACGCAGTGCCCACAGGACATCTCGGTTTGTCCGTACGCATTCACGCTGTGTCACCCGGTTCCGACCGAGTGCCCCAGGACGGTGACGGAATGCGCGACGGCGCCGACGCAATGTCAGCACACGATCTGTCCGACGGTTCAGACGATTTGTCCGGCGATTGAGACGCAGTGTCCGCTCGGTTCGCCGATTTGCCCGACGATTCTGCCTGGGGTGCCGACGGTGTGCGGCATCCCGCCGACGCCGACCCAGTGCCAGGAAGGGCCGACGCTGTGTCAGACCACGGTCTGTCCGACGGCTTACACGCAGTGTCCGAAGGAGACGACGCGTTGTCCGGCGGAGGTCACCGCGTGCCCGGCGACGCTGACGCAGTGCCGGAGCAAGCTCACCATCTGCCCGACGCTGCCTTCGGTCTGTCCGGCGACGGTGAATTGCGATTACACGTTCCTGCCGGCGACGCCGACGTACTGCACCGCGACCATCACAAGTTGCCCGCAGACGCCGACGATGTGCACGCCGCAGCAGCCGACGACGTGCGCCGGAGCGTTGAGTGCCAGTACGCTCGCGTCAGCGACGGTTTGTCCGGGCTACCAGACGCTGTGCAATTCGCAGATCACGGTCTGCAACGCCGTCAGTACGGTTTGCCCGGTTGAGAACACGTTCTGCCCGATGGTCGAGACAGCGTGTCCGATCGCGACAACGCTGTGTCCGAGGCAGCCGACGTTGTGCCCGGTGCTCGTGACCGAGTGTCCGGTGTACACGACGACGTGTCCTCCGGGACCGTCGTGCGGTCCGACGTTGTTCCCGAACCAGCCGACGATCTGTCCGCCGGTCGCGCCGAATTGCCCGCCGCCGCATGACGGGGCGTGCTGCCTCCCGGATGGCACCTGCGTCAATGCTCTCGAGACCGAGTGCGACGCGATGGGCGGCGTCTGGGATCCGACGCAGTTCTGCGATACGGCGACGTGTGCCCCGCCGACAGGGGCCTGTTGCCGACAGGGGACCTGTACGATCGAAACCGAGTTGGTCTGCCTGAATCTGATCGGCGGCACATGGAGTGGTCCCGGGACGACTTGCGCTCCAGGGGCGTGCACTCCGAGCGAAGGGGCCTGCTGTATTCAGACGAGTCCAACGACGCCGCCGCAGTGTATTGGCCCGATGACGCAGTCGGCGTGTCAGGCCCAACCCGGTGGTATCTATCAGGGCGACGGCACGGTCTGCCCACTCAACTGCGATAACTACAGCGGTACGATGAACGGTTCGCAGGAAGTTCCGCCAAATTCGTCGCCTGGAATCGGTAACTACTGCGTGAAGCTCGTCGGTGGTAATCAAATCCAGTATCGGGTGACGTATTCCGGGCTGACGGGGCCGCCCACCGCGGCGCATTTCCATGGGCCGGCAGCTCCGGGCGTCAACGCTGGCGTGCTGTTCTCGATAACACCGGCCGGCCCGGGTGTCTATCAGGGGGTCCAAGTCTTGACCCCAGCCCAAGTCACCGCGTGGGTTCCATGGTTACAGTCTCAGCAGCTGTATATCAACATTCACACGAACGCCTTCCCCGGCGGTGAAATCCGCGGGCAGGTGCACCGCGGGCCGCCGTGCTCGCCTCCGTAGTTGATTTTCACGGCAATTTGGACGGCCGGAAGCGTGTACGAAACGCGTTTCCGGCCGTCTTCATTATGTGAAGGCAATGGCGGCACGAACGGCGCGAGACACGCGACCGCGCGGTATGCTAGACGCCCTCTTCGAGTGGCATAGAAGCGAGGAACATCATGAACGCCCTGACCAAGAATCTGGGAGCCGTCGGCGGCGGAGTCCTGGCGGTCGGACTAGTCGCCGTGCTGGCGATTGCCGATGCCTCGCGGTTTGAGGACGCCGAATACTCGCCGTTGTACAAGGCGACCTTGGAGGATGCCTACTCGAAGTTCAAGGAGAGCGATCGCAAGGTACCTGCCAAGGGCGGCGACAACGCGGCTGAGGCCATGATCGCGCCTGCACAGGGTCAGCCCGCCGGGATGGGCCAGATGCCCGCGATGGGTGGGCGAGCTGCGTGGAAGCCCGGGGCCGCCGGGTCCCCGGGTATGGCAGCGGCGGGTAGCGTGCCGGCGGCGCCCGTTGACGACGGCGGCGTTCACATGAAGCTCGGCAACGAGCACTTGGCGAAAGGGGAATTCCCGCAGGCGATCGAGGAGTATCGGGTCGCGCTTCAGGAGAACCCGGAACGTTCGCTGGCCGCGCATCAGATCGCCGACGCGCTGAAGTATTCCGGCCGCTACGACGAGGCCGTGGCGGCTTACCTGGACGTCATCAAGAAATTTCCGACCTACATCTGCTGTTATACGCACATCGGCGACATCTATCGCGATCGCAAGGAGATGACGAAGGCGGACGAGTACTACGACAAGGCGACCGGCGACTATATCGCTCAGATCAAGGGCGGAGGCCAGCAGGGTGTGATCGCAAAGTTTCACCTTGCCAAGCTATACATCGACCGAGGCCGGAACCAGCCGGAGGCTGTGACGCTGTCAGAGTCGCTTGTCGCCGAGGCATCGGACCAGGCCATGTACTTTCAACTCCTTGCGCAGAGCTACGAAGCGGTCGGGCGGAAGCAAGACGCAGTGGCTGCGATTGAGAAGGCGATCAAGCTGAACCCGCCAAACGTTGAGATGTTTGAACAGTATCGGCAGCGGTTGCAGTCAGGGGCGACGCCGACAGCGCCCCCTGCCGGATCGTAAGCTGCGCGGCGGCGGTCGGGACTCCGAGTGGCGTCCGCGGTCATACCCTTTGCGCGACGGTCGTCTGACGGAAGGAACGAGGGAATGCGATTGGGTCGTTTGCGCCTCGTCGCAGCAGATCTGAAACGGAAGCAGGCCTGATGTTCTGGAGCGTATTCTGCGCCGTTCTCGGCCTCGGGTTTGCGACCGAGTCGATGGGGCTATTTGCGCACGAGGCAAATCTGGCTTTCGCGGTCGTCGGACTGGTCTTGTCCGCCTTGCTGATGTGTCGCGGCGTGAACGGTGCTTGCATCGTCGATCCTGGCGCGCGGCGGCAGGGGCTGGCTGCCTGTGCGCTGGGGCTGTTGCTCCTGCCGGGAGGCGTAACGCTGCGTTTGTTCGCGGCGGCGCTCTGGTTTTGGGGACTTGATTCTCTGCGACGCGCGCGGGGCGGGCGGCGCGACGTGGCGGCGATCCTTTCTTGGGGATGCCTGGTTGCCGGGCTGCTCCTTTACGCCTCGGGCAATAGCTTGTTGGCGTGGTACGGCCTGCAGAGTTTGTCGCGCGGCCTTTCGCGAATCGGCGGGGCGGTGTCGGGACATGCGATGTCGGTTGGGCCGTCGTTCAACGGCTGGCTGTTCGGCGCGTTGACACTCTGTATCGGCGCCTCCGCGTTCCTGCTCGGAGCCAGGCGCCGCCCGATTCGCTTGCTCGTGTATTTCGTGGTGATCGCGGCGGTGTACCTTCTGTTCCTTTCGCTCTACACCATCATTCCCGCAGCTTTGCCTGTGGCGGCTGCGACTCAGCCGGCGGGCAATGCGCCGGTTGCGACCCGCGTGTGGGCACAGGTGGTCGAGTGGTATTGGCGCAGCGTGCGCGTGATCTATCCGTCGCAGGTTCCGTTGCTCTTTGGCGCAGTTGTCTCGGTCGTGGTCGCGGCATATCTGCGCTGCGTGCGCGTAAGGGAGGACGGCATCGCATCAGCCGGCTGGCGTCCGGCGGCAACCGTTGCATTGCTGGCAGCATTGGCGGCGTGGTCGTGGACAAACGTTCCCTGGCCGGCCCGACACGGGCAGCTCAAGGTCGCCCTTTACAAAGAGGGATTCCTGAACTGGATGACGCCGAATCACGAGATGTACGGCGCCCGCAGCGCTGGCATGTTTGGCAACATGCCGCTGCTGATCGAGCGAATGGGCTGGAAGGCCGAGATGATTCCGAGCCTTACCCGGGAAGCACTGGCCGACAAGGACATCCTGGTCATCATGAACATGAACACCGCGGTGTCGAACGACAGTCTGCGGGCAGTTCACGACTTCGTCGATCGCGGCGGTTCGCTTCTGGAACTCGGGGATCACACGTTTCACAAGAGCGAGGGGCGGCTGCTGCTGAACGACCCGATCGAGCGAACGAGCATCCGCTATGTGTTCGATTCGGCGTACTACTTCGTGGGCGGCTGGCTGCATTCGTATCAGTACTGGCCGCATCAAATGACCGATGCGCTCGGCGACGCGGATAACGATTGCGGCTGCGTCGTCGGCGCGTCACTCGACATCAAGTACCCGGCGGCGCCGATCGTGATCGGACGCTATGGCTGGTCGGACCCGGGTGAAGACGACGCGAAGGATCGCGGGTTCATGGGGAACTCAATGTTCGATCGCGGCGAACCGCTCGGCGATCTCGTACTGGTCGCGGCCGAGAACGTCGGAGAAGGTCGCGTCGTGGTCGTTGGCGACACATCTGGATTCGTCAACGCGATACAGGCGCAGACGTGGCCGTTCACGGAACGGGTGTTCTACTGGCTGGGAAGCCGGGGCGCCGCGACGGTTCCGGCATGGCGGGACGTGATTGGCGGACTGCTCTTGTTGGTCGTGATGTTCGTCGTCGTACGAATGCCGGGACCGCACGCGATGAATGTGGCCGTCGCCGCGATGAGTTTGTATGTGGCGGGGTGGGCGTCTCATCGCGTCGTTGCGACGCTGCGGCCGCCGCCGGCATTACAGGGTCGGGTCGCGACGGTCGATCTTTCGCATGTCGGGCTTCACTCGATCGAGGGCTGGCGCGACAACGGAATCTCCGGCGTTTATCTGAATCTGATGCGCGACGGCTGGTTCACAATCGGGCTTTCGCGATTCGACCCGGCGCAGATCATGGCGTCGGACCTGTTCGTCACCATCGCGCCAACAACGCCCTACACTGATTCCGAGCTTCGCGTGCTGCGGCAGTTCGTGGAACAGGGCGGCACGCTGCTGGTGTCGGTCGGCTGGGAGCAGCGCGCGGCCGCGCAGTCGCTGCTCGACCTCGGTGATCTGAAGCTCGTGCACCGGCCGCTCGGTCGTGCCTCGCCGAATGTGCCGAACGCAACCGTCACGCCGCAATTCTGGAATGCCTGGCCTGTCATCGGCGGCGAACCGCTGGTTTCGCTCCGCGGCGATCCAACCATCGTTCAGAAGAAAATCGGCCGCGGACGGCTGGTCGTGGTCGGCGACAGTTACTTCTTCCACAATCGGAATCTGGAAGGAGAAGAAGGCGGAATCCTGCCGAACATTCAATTCTTCGGCTGGCTGATGAAGCAAATCACGCCGGAGGCCGCCCCATGACGCGCTGGTTCGCGCTGGTACTGGCTTCGCTGAGCTGGCTCTTTGCGTTTCGATACTATGTTTCGCCCGATCCGTTCGTTCAGTGGGGGCTGATCGGATTGGCGCTCGTCGTGGCGGCGGTTGCATTTCGCGAGGAGGCGGAGTCGCTGCCATTTTCTCCGCGCTTTCTGCTGCTGCTGGTTCCGCTCGGGGTTGCGCTGGTCATCGCTGCGCCCGATGCGGGCCCGGGCTTGGCGGTGAATCATTTCAATCCGTGGTATGCGGGCGCGTTGCAACTGGCTTCGTCGCCATACCGGCCGGCGCTAATTGTCTTGACGGCCGGGGTGATTGTCGCCGCCGGATTGGCGCGGGTTCCCGCGCTGCGGTTCCTGGCGCCGGCGGGGATGGCGGCGGCCATCATCGGCGGTGTGCTGGTGCTGCAGAGCCCAGCGTTCTGGCTATCCACGGCGTGGACGAGCCGGAATCCAGAAGCACCGAGCGTCAGTACGCTGGTTTATTATGTCCTCAAGTGGATCGGTTCGGATGTCAGTCTGGGCAACGGCATTCTGTACGTTCGGTCGATGCGAGATACGCATGAGTTCCCGCTGACGTGGGACCATCTGGCGATCTTTCCATTGCTGACGATCTGGCTGGGTGGGGCACTGCTACTGTCGCTCAATCGATCGCGGCGTTCGCTTTGGACGTCGCTGCCGACATTCACAGGGATTCTGATCTGCTACGGGATTGCGCGGTTGATCGTTATGGTCACGATCTTCGTGCATCGGATGATGCTGGTTGAACACGAGTCGGAGGCGGTGCACGTCGAAGTATTCTGGCTGCCGTGGATCACGGCGGTTTCGTTTGTGCCGCTCATTCCGGTGCTCGGCGCGTTGTTGCCGTGGCGCGGAAGCGAGTCGGCGGCTGGTGTCGCGACAGCACCGCTTCAGGATCAGTTTCGCGGTCGCGTCATCGTGATGGCCCTGGCGAGCGTGGCCTGCGCTGCGCTGGTGATGGCGAACGGTTTCTGGGATCCGGGTGTCGCGAAGCGCGGCCGGGTGCTGATTGACGAGGCCCACAGCCAATGGGAACGCACCGATACTCCGTACGACACCGACTGGTACGGCCACGAATCGGGCTACAACTACTACTGCATGGCCCAATACCTGCGGCATTTCTATGAGACCGACTTCAACATGCAGGGGCTGCTGACGCCAGAGAAGCTGGCTCAGTACGACGTATTGATCTTGAAGACGCCGACGGAGCTGTACACGCCGGCGGAAATCGACGCGATCGAGGGCTTTGTGCGAAACGGCGGCGGGCTGTTCGCGCTGGGGGAGCACACCAATGTCTTCGGGTCGAGCAGCTGTCTGAATCCGGTGACGCGGCGGTTCGGGCTGGCTTTCCGGTACGACGTCGTGTTCGACATCGAACGTAAGTGGGAGCAGACTTACTTCCCGCCGCGATTCGGAAGGCATCCGGCGATTTTGGGCGTGCCGTTTTTCCGGTTTGCGGTGTCGTGCTCGCTGCAACCGGAGACGTGGCGGGCGCGACCGGTGTTTCGGTCGACGGGAGTCTGGTCGTTGCCGATCGACTATTGCCCCAGCAATTTCTACCCGACAGTGCAGGATCACAGTTACGCCAAGTTCGGCGCGTTTGACCAGATGGCGACGACGACGTTCGGCAGGGGGCGTGTTGCGGCGTTCACCGACAGCACGGTCTACTCGAACTTCCTGGCGTTCTATCCGGGCAAGCCGGAGCTGTTGCTCGGAACGGTCGAATGGTTGAACCGAACGAATCGCTGGAACGGATTGAACCTGTTCGCGCTCGGGGCCTTTGTCGTCTGCCTCTTGTCGGCAGCACTGCTCGATTTTCGGTTGCGTCCCGATCCGCGATTCTGTGTGGCGACGCTGAGTGTCGCGGCGGGCGTCAGTTGGGCGGCGATGTGGGGGATTGACCGATTCACGGCCCGGTCGTACGCGGCGCCGTCGCCGCGGGCGCCGGTGACGCAAATCGTGTTCGAGATGCAGCACGGCGATTACGAGCTGCCGGTCTTTTCGTTTCCGCAGAAGTTCTTCAAGAGTTACGAAGTTTTCTACCAGTACGTGCTTCGCCTCGGCTTCTACACGACGATCGACTTTGACCTGAAGCAGGCGGCCGCCGGCAACGATCCGATCGTAATCATCCGACCGATCCGGCCGTTCCGCAGCGACGAAATCGAGGCGGTGGACAAGTTCCTGCGGCGCGGAGGATCGCTGCTCGTGCTCGACTCCCCGAGCAACACGAAATCAACCGCCAATGAGTTGCTCAAGGGGTTTGGGCTGAGCTTCGCGCCCGGGATGTGCCGCGGGTCGATGGCACGGGAGCCGATGAGCGGCTCGTCAATTTGCCGGGTGTCGGGGGCTGGCGCGGTGACGGGAGGAATGCCTTTGCTCGTCAGTGACGCGGGTGAGCCGGTAGTTGCCGTCGCGAAGGTCGGGAGCGGTCAGATCGTCGCCGCCGGCTTGGCGGATCGGTTCAACGACATGCTCATGGGAGGCGGAACGCGCACGCTGCCGGATCGCGACCTGCGCGGGGCATACGAGCTGGAGTTTGAGCTGATGCGCGGGCTTGCGAGTGGAGACATGGCGGTCGCGATGCGAAGACTCGGCCAGACCTACGCCGCGCCGGCGACACAGCCGGCGTCGACCCAGACCGCGTCGAAGTGACGACGGTTGACGATCGCGTCAATGCCAATAAGATACTCAGCCCCATCGCCCGGGTGGCGGAATTGGCAGACGCGCCAGGTTGAGGGCCTGGTGGCCGCAAGGTCGTGCAGGTTCGATCCCTGTCCCGGGCAGTTCGGCCGGTTCTTATTTTACTTGTAGCAATTTGCGGGCATCGGCGTAGAGCGTTTCGTCGGCGGGAGCGAAGCTCGTGACGCCCATCTGCGAGCAGACCTCAGCGTTCGACTTGGCCCGCGTGAGCAGGTATTCGCGGAGAAGCTGGACCTTTGCCGGGTCGGTCTTGGGGCTCGCTACGACGACGATTTCGGGGACCGCCTCGGTCTTACCCAAGACGCGCAGCAAATCTTTCGACGGACCGCTGAGCAGCGAACCACCCGTATCCGGCAGCGAGTTGAACGTCACTTCGTCGACCACTCCACAGGTGATTCCGCCGTCGAATGCGACGAGCTTCGCGACGTCGGCGCTGCCACCGAGCGAGTGCAGCCGACCGTCGAGACTGAGGGGCGGAAGCTCCTTTTTCAGATCGGACGGCTGTACGCCGTTGGCTTCGAGCGTGGCGAGGGCGGCGTAGTCGAGCAGCAATTCGCCCTTTGGGCCGAAGCAGAAGCGCTGGCCCTTGCACTCGGCGATCGTCTGAATGGGGCTCGAAGCCTTGGCGACAATGAGGCCCTGGCGGGCGACCTTGCCCGTGGAATTCTGACCGGCAGCAACCAGCTCGATCTTCGTGGTCGTGGGAATGTCGGCAAACTCTCGGGCGGTGAGGACAGCAAATTGCGCATGACCTGCGGAGAGCTGTTTTCCGATGTCCGCGCCGCTGATGTAAGGATCGAACACGACCGGTTGGTCGAAGAGCTTCTCGAGTTCGGGGTGCAGCGCACGGTATTCGGCCGGCAGCAAGAAAGCGCCGACACGCGTGCTGGCGACATGAATACTTGGTTTGCTGAGACTGACCATTCGGGCGCCGCCCTGGCAGCCGGATGCAAAGGCGACAAGCATGAGCGTGAAAATAACCGTGCACCGACGAAACATTTGAAATCTCCTGATCCGCGGCACAGCGGCCGCCCCCTTGGATTCGGACGGGAGTATATGTATCCGGCTCGGGGCGTACAAGAAGCGGCAGCTAGCGCGTGAGCCCGGCGGTTCGCAGGATTTGTTGCAGGCCCGCGACGTCCGAGCTGCTGAAAGCGCCGACGTCGTAACTGTCCACGTCGAAGACGCCCCAGCAGGCCCCGTCGTCATCGAAGAGCGGGATGACCACTTCCGACCGGTCGCGCGGGTCGCAGGCGATGTAGTTTTCACCGAGCTCTTGTACATCCCGAACGACCAGTGGTTGCCGCGAGCGGAAGGCCTGGCCGCAGGCGCCATGCATCCCAATTGGCGAGCAGGCGGGCTTGTCGCGGCGGGCACCGAGGATCATCTCGTCGCGGCCGTCATAGAGGTAGAAGCCGAGCCAGGAGACCCCCGAGGCGTGCAGGCCGCCCCAGAGGAGATCGCAGACGGACTTCATCTGGGCCGCGCGGTCAGCGACCGGCTGAATCTCACGAGCCAACGAGTCATAGTCGCGCTGCATTTCGGCTTCCTCAGGACACCCTCCAATAGGATAGTGCACTCGCGGAGCAATGCGGAGCGATGAAACGTCGCGGGTGGCAACGCCTTGCGGCTGCGGCATTTGATTTCAGTGCTGATATCCTGGGTGACGATATCGAGTGAACGAGGCGAATGCAGGAGTTCCGCGCGCCGGAAACGGGTGGAATAGAGGTCCCATGGGATCGACGGCTCGGATACAGACGTTGCGGACGTGTGCGATCATCGCCGGACTTGCGGTCTGCGCGCTGGCGTGGGTCTCGCTGCTAACCTTTGATGCACACGACTGGCCGAGTCCGGCGGCGTGGCCGCACCGCGAGCCGGTGAATAACGCCTGCGGGCGCGGTGGCTCGCTTCTGGCGTACGTGCTGCTGCACTATCTCGGTGAAGGGGCGTACCCGCTCGTGTTGTTCGCGACCGTCGGGGCCGTGGCCCGGCTGGCGCGGGATGCGATAGCCGACTTGCCGTTTCGGTTGATCGGTGTCGCATTGCTGGTGAGCGTCACTTCCGTGTCGGTGGCGCTGATTTCTCCGTACGCGCCGCACGGGCTGCCGGAGGGCAACGGCGGCGTTCTGGGGATCGCGCTATTGGCGGGGTTGCAACACTATTTTTCGGCGGCGGGGACAGCGCTCATTCTCTTGTGCGCGCTGATCGTCGGCGTCTTGCTGGCAGCGGATGACCTGGTGCTGCGGGTGCCGGGCGCGTACGGATGGATTCGACGCCGCAGCACGCAGGCGGCCGCCGTGATCCGATGGGCTGTTCAGCCGTTGCTTCCTCGGCTTGCGACGGCGGGTGGACCGGTGATCGCCGCCGTGCCGCGCGTGCCGCCGATGAAACGAACTTCGAGTTCACCGGTGAGCAATCCGGCCCGAGACCTTGTCGCTGGCAGTTTGGAGCAGCCGAAGGCCGTGGAGCCCGTTCGGGAGACAAAGGCCGAGGTGGTTGCGGAAGCGAAGGCCGAGCCAAAGTCCGACGTGAAAGCTGAAGAAAAGCCGGCGGAGTCCAGCCGAACGGAGTCGTTGCTATCGTCGGTGCGGGACCTCGTCATTCGGACAACCGGGATACAACCTGAGAAGGGCAGGCCGGCCAGCAGCCCGTGGCCGAAAGAACTGGGGGACTACGTCCCGCCGCAGCTCACCTTGCTGCGCGATCCGGAATACACGCGGACGGCCGCGCACGAGGGGCTCGTTCGCGATCAGGCCCGGGTTCTCGAAAAGGCGCTTCAGGAGTTTCGGATCGACGCCCGGGTGGTCGAAATTGACACCGGCCCGGTCATCACGCTGTTCGAGGTTGAGCTTGCGCCAGGAATCAAGGTCGGGCAGATATCCGCACTGTCGAATGACATCGCTCGAGCGCTGAAGGCGCCGGTGGTGCGCGTCGTGCCGACGATCCCGGGAAAGAACACGATCGGAATCGAGGTTCCGAACTTAGACAAGGAAAAGGTGCGCCTCAAAGAGTTGATCATGCTCGGCGGCGTCAAGCACACTAAGATGGCGCTGCCGGTGTTCCTCGGGAAGGACGCCAGCGGCAATCCGCTCATCGCGGACATTGCGGCCATGCCGCACCTGCTGATCGCGGGGACGACTGGCAGCGGCAAATCGGTCTGCATCAATTCGCTCATCATGAGCTTCCTGATGACGCAGCGGCCAGACCACGTGAAGCTGATCATGATCGACCCGAAGATGGTCGAGCTTTCGGTCTTCAAGGATGTGCCGCACCTGATGTGCCCGATCGTCCATGACATGCAGCAGGCCGAGATGATTCTCGACTGGGCCACCACCAAGATGGACGAGCGCTACGAGCTGCTGGCGGAGGCGGGCGTCAAGAACATCGACGCGTTCAACAAGCTCGGCAAGGATGAAGTCTACAATCGCTTCCAGCCGACTACCGATCAGGAGCGGGCCCAGATTCCGACGCATCTGCCGTACATCGTCGTGGTGATCGACGAGCTCGCTGACCTGATGATGACGAGCAGCAAGGAAGTCGAGCATCACCTGGCGCGGCTGGCCC
>CAZONT010000098.1:0-14934 GCA_964581285.1 uncultured Planctomycetaceae bacterium
GAATCAGTGGCGATTTTGTGATTCGGGCGGTGGTCAACTGCCCCGAGGTCCAGGTGGCATGCTGCCTGCCGAACGGGACTTGCCAGTTTATCACCCAAACCCAATGCGCGAATCAGAGCGGCGTCTATCGAGGCGACAACACATCGTGCCTGACGCCGGGCATCTGCGACGGAGCGTGCTGCTTTGGGGATGGCAATTGCCTTCCGCTGAGCGCTCAACAGTGTGCCTTGAACGGCGGGTCGTTCAAAGGCGCGACCGTTCCGTGCTCACCCAATCTGTGCAAGGGGGCATGCTGTCTCCCCAACGGATCCTGCGCCGAGACACAGACTTCGAATCAATGCGCTGCGGCGAGCGGAGTGTTTAAGGGTCATGGGACGACTTGTGCGAGCGCCCCGTGCACGGGAGCGTGCTGCTACAACAATGGAAGCTGCCAGCAGCAGACGCTGGTGCAATGCGGCGGGGTTTGGAACGGGCCGGCTTCGACCTGCGGGATTGTTAACTGTCCGGTGCGGGGGGCGTGCTGTCTGCCGGACGGCAGTTGCCTGGACAACCAGCTTGCGTCCGAGTGCGCGTCCGCCGGCGGATTCTACAAGGGCGACAACACGACGTGCGCCGCGAACCCATGCGTCGGGGCGTGCTGCTTTGCCGGTTCGTGCCTCAACCTGACCAAGACCGACTGCAACCAGATCGGCGGAAGCGTGTGGCAAGGACCGGCGTTTCCGTGCGCCGGCGGGAATACCTGTCCCACGGGTGCGTGCTGTCTGCCACTGGGCGAGTGCCTTGCGGTCACGACGCCGGCTTCGTGCGCGTCGCAGTCCGGCGCTTATCACAATGGTCAGTCCTGTGCGCAGGCAAATTGCCCCATTCCGACCGGAGCATGTTGTTTCAATAACGGCGGCAGTTGCATCAACGGTCTCCAGCCGTCGCAGTGCGGACTGATCGCCGGAAGCGTCTGGAAGGGCGAGAACACCGTTTGTGCGCTGGCGTGTTGCCCGCCGCCGAAGGGCGACGTCAATGGTGACGGATTGCTGAACGGTCTCGATATCCAGCGATTCGTCGCCGCGCTGTTGGGGACGCCCACAAACCTGGAGATCTGCAAGGGCGATTTCAACGCGTCCGCGACGGTGGATGTGGGCGACATTCCCGGCATGGTCGGAGCTGTCCTTGCCGTGCCTTAGGCAACCTTCGTGCGGCGGTCAGAAAAGTTTGCGGGAATCGAGCAGGATGTGGATCGGCCCGTCGTTAATCGACTCGACCTGCATCATGGCGGCGAAGCGACCCGTTTGGACCGAAATCTGCGTGGAGAGAACATTGCAAAGCTGCTCGTAGAGCCGGTTGGCGAGTTCCGGCGGGGCGGCGCCATCGAACGCCGGTCGGCGACCCTGGCGGGCGTCGGCCAGTAGCGAGAACGCACTTACGACCAGCACGCTCCCTCCAACCTGCGCGATGTCGAGATTCATCTTGCCGCCGGCATCCTGAAAAATCCGGAGATGCCGGATCTTGTCGGCGAGGTACTGAACATCATCGTCCCCGTCGCCCGGCGCTACCCCAACATAGACAAGCAAACCGCGACCGATTTCGGCGATTTTCACGCCGTCGACCTGCACGGATGCACTGGCAACACGCTGGATCGCGGCGCGCATCGGAATACCTGCCTCCCACCGGGCGGCTCAGACCTGGACGACGGATGCGCGGTAAAGGCGCATGAGATTAAACGCTGCGGCGAGCAAGAGGACGGCGGAAAGGGCGAGGAAAGCGCGGCGGCCCTCACGCGTTCCGGCGATCGCGTAGACCACGCCGACGAGAGCCAGCGTCGTCGGCATGACCCACTCGGCGGGGAGGCGTTGAGCGGACAGAAGCGTCAGCAAGGCGCCGGCTGGCAAGACGAGGAGTGCGAGAAGCCAAAGTGGGTGGGCGAAGCTGCGCCATTTGCCTTCGGGGGAAATTCGCTCGGCTGCGGCCAGAAGCGGCAGGGCGACCATCGCCGTGAACATCGGCAGGTATTGCAGCAGGCGGCCGCGCTGAACCGGGTTGGGCCAGCGGGCGTATGCGAAGACAACGGCGGCACCGATGGCCGCGAGACTCAGACCTGCGACCGTGGCCGAGGGGCGGCGACGAGCGTCGCCCGCCGTGACGACGGCAAGGAGCAGCATGAAGAAAATTCCGCTGATCCAGCGGGCGGGCGTGTTGTCCGGAGCAACGACATTGGGCGATAGCGGCCAAAGGGCGATCTGGTAGGCAATGAGCACGGCCAGCGCGGCGACGAGAAATCCGGTGTGACGGGCGTATGGAATGCCGCGGCCGGCGATGGTCCACGGTTGGTCGTTGAGGAGTTGCTGCCGCCAGAATCGCGATAGCCAGAACCACAGGAAGGTGGCGAAGACGAGAGCGGCCAGGACCGCCGTGTGGAGGATCGGCATTCGGACACCGGAAGACCACGTCATCGGCGGAAGAATGACGAAGACGGCGAAGTCGGCGATGGCGAGAGTCATCAGGGAGGCACCGAGACCGAACAAGTTGGCATTCCAGATTCGGTGGCAAAGCAGAAAGCAGCCGGCGCCGGCCGTGATGGCCGAAGTGAAGTTGGCGAGTGCGATGAGGCGGCCCGGTGCGCCACCCCGGACGAGTTGGATGGTACCGAGCAGCAGGGTGGCGGCGGCGATGACTGCGACAGCTTCGATGTAGCCGTCCCAGGCAGGCGGAGGCGCGATGACGAGTTCCAGGCGGTCGGGCCAGCCATCGTCGCGCCGCCGGCGCAGGACTCGGTCAAAGAGGAGAAATGCGCCGAACACGACCGCGGCGTGCGCGGCGTGGAGGGCGGCGATCCACGACCACCATTCCCGGAGCGGACCCGAGGACGGCGACCGTGGGACAATGCCCGTCGGGGCGAGCGCGGGGACTGGAATCCGGAAGCTCAGCCATGTGAGAAGCATGATCGACAGCAGCAGGAGCATCGCGGGCTGATGCGGTTCGCGGCGAATCAGCCGCCAAAGCAGGACGGCTGAGAGCACGGCCAGAATGGCCAAAGCGCCGTAGTCGATGCGCCGGAAGTCGTCGGCGGTCATGACTCGAAGCATGTCAGGCGGGCTGAAGAGGCGGCCCATAACGGTGAACGTGAGTGCGTACGCGACGAGCACTGCGGCCAGCACGCCGAGTACGAGAGAGCCGGAGAGCGCCGACGCGGCGAAACTGGGTATTGGCTGGCTGCGATCGCCACGCCGCAACGAAGCAACAACGGCGACCATGGTCCAGACCAGACAGAGCCCGGCGGCGAGGTAGAGCGCGAGTTGAATCAGGGGCAGCCGATCCGAGCGGTGTTCAAAGACGACGACCGCAGCCGCTGCGGAGAGTCCGAAGACAAACAATGCTCCGCCGAGACCGGTCGGCAGCGAACGCGCGAGCAGAATCGCAGCGACTCCCGCGACGGCGAGCATCATCGCGAGAAGATGCCAGCGTTCGATGACGAGGGCGGCAAGCACGGCGGGCATTGTACGGATTACGCGCCGGCCCGCACCCCTTGTGGCAGGAGATTCTCGGTGTCCAGTACGGGGGAGGTTGTCCCGGCGAAGCGTCGCCCATCGCCGTCAACAAACTGGCGGAACCAGAGTTCGAGCATGAAGGCCTGGAACATCTGGACGGAGAAATCGCGCTTATGGACGAAGAAGGCGTTCTTCAGCCACTCGATGAAATCGACCTGGAAGATTCCGCGCTGTCGGACGCGCGCCGGCGAGAGGGCATCCTCAAGCCGGTCACGCAGGGGGCCGCGGAACCAGGCGCCGATCGGGGCGACAAACCCCTTCTTTTCGCGATAAATACACTGGTGCGGCAGATACTTCTCGGCCACGCGCTTCAGGATGGGTTTCAATTGGCGACCCGGCAGCCGCAGTCGCGTCGGGATCGAGGCGGCAAGTTCGACCAAACGGTAGTCGAGGAGGGGCTCGCGGGCCTCGAGTGACGCGGCCATGGTCATCTTGTCCTGCAGGAAGAGCAACTGGTCTGGCAGGTAGGTCTTGATGTCAAGGTAGGTGGCCTGGTCGACCGGGTCGGGCCAGTGATCAATGTGCTCCCACAGGGCGTCGAATGATTCGCTGCGAAACGAGCGGGCGGTTACGTCGATCATCGCGCCGGCGAACATCGGGCCGTCGTAGTCCGGCAGGTACGAGATCGTGTTGGACCATGAATCGCGAGCCGTGTCTTCCAGATCGCGGACGAATTTCCTGGCAATTCGGGAGAGGTTGCCAAGACGGGACGCCCGTCCCTCGGGCAGCAGGCCGAGGGCGGGTCCGATCAGGCCGTTGCGGATCATCTTTGGAATACGCAGAAATCGGCCGTGCCACTTGAGGGCGAGGTAGCGCCGGTAGCCGGCGAACAACTCGTCGCCACCGATGCCGGAGAGCGCGACGGTGACGTGCTGGCGCGTGAATTCGGAGAGGGCCAGCGTCAGGAAGGCGGCGGCGTCGCCGCACGGTTCGTCGAGGAACCAAACAACGCGCTCGATGTCGCGAATGAGGTCGTCGGGATTGAGCGTGAGCTTGTGGTGGTGGGCTCCGTAGCGTTTGGCAACGGCCTCGGAATACTCGAGCTCGTTCATGTAGGCGCCTTCGGCGCCGAATCCGATCGAGAAGGCCTCGACCGGGTGTGAGCTCATGCCGGCCATCATGGCGACGATAAGGCTCGAATCGACGCCGCCCGAGAGAAATCCGCCGAGCGGGACGTCGCTAATCAATCGCAGGCGAACGGAATCACGAAGCAGTTCGTCGACCGCATCGAGAAGTTCGGATTCGCGCCAATCGCGCTTGCGCGAAAAATCGACGTCCCAATAGGCGTCGATCTGCAGCCCCTCGCGATTGAAGACTGCGAGGTGGCCGGGCGAAAGCTTGCGGATTTCGCGGAACATCGTGTTGGGGTTCGGCAGCGAGTTGAAATTCAGGAAACCGATGATGGCGGAGACATCGATCGTGCGAGAGAGCGATTCGTCCTGCAGGATCGCCTTGGACTCGGAGGCGAAGCGCAGGCGTCCGTCTTGCAGCGAGTAGTAGAGCGGCTTGATGCCCAGTCGGTCGCGAGCGAGGACGACCCGGCCGCGGCGCGAGTCCCAGATTGCCAGCGCGAACATTCCGTTGAGGTGATCAACGAACTTCAGGTCGAATTCCTCATACAAGCGGAGGATGACCTCGGTGTCGCCGTGGGTATTGAAGTGACGCCCGCGCGACTCCAGGAGCTTGCGCTTCTCCCTGAAGTTATAGATCTCGCCGTTGAACACGATCCAGATCGTGCCGTCGTCATTGGACATCGGCTGGTGACTGCCGGCGAGATCGATGATGCTGAGGCGGCGCATGGCGATGACCGCATCGCCCCCGGCATGCAAGCCGCCTTCGTCCGGGCCGCGGTGGACCAGGACGCTGTTCATGCGGGCTACGACCGCCGGGTCGACCGGTCGGTTGAAGTCTACGATTCCGCAGATGCCGCACATGGTGCGCGCTCAAACCCCCGAAATGTACACCGCCGTCGGCCGGGCGGGATCCCGACCGGATGCTGTCGTAGTTCTTACTGATCGCCCTGGTAGAGGGCGCGGTCACGAAATTCGGCGCCGCGACTCAGCAGCTCTTCGCGAGTCGGGAGCTGCTCCGGCTGCATGTCGATCTGAACCGCCCGATGGTCGCGAAAGGTCACGGGCGTGAGATTCTCGGTTACGAGATCAACGATCGGGATTTGATACCAGGGCGTCGAGATGTGGAGCTTGCGCTCGTCAGTCGCGAACCCCTGCTTGCGACAAATCAGATCGTAATCACCGTACCAGGTGAACGGCACCGTCACGGGGGACGTGCCGACTTCCTGATCGTTCAAAATCACCGTCGCGCCGTCCGGAACGGTCGTAATCGTCACGGTCCGTTCGACACAGCCGGTGACGACGATTAGAGAAACGGCAAGCGCGAAGCCGAAGTGAGGACCGACCGACCGCCTGACCATTGGCTCTCCGCAGCGCACTCGGACACGGCCGATGGAAAACCGTGCCCGTACGCATAGTCTAACGGGTGTATCGATCGTGACAATGGCGCAGTCCACAACGACGCGCGTGCCGGAAAGACCCGCACGAATGGGCGGATTGGACGCCGTCAGTCGATCGGGTTACTTGCCGTTGCCGCTCAGGACGTCGGTCAAGCTGGTGCGTTTCAGGATGTCCCTGAGTTTCTGTGCCGCGTCGTTATAAGTGCGATTCAGGGTGTTTTGAACGGGGTTGGGAAGCCCGGGAACGGCGGCCACGCCGGCCTCGGGCAGCAGTCCGCCCACGCCGTCAAAGATATCATAAATGGTGATCTTGTCGGCTGGTCGGTTGAGCCGAAAGCCGCCGTGAGGTCCACGGTCCGAGCGAAGGACGCCAGCCCGGGCGAGCTGGCTCAGGACTTTCGCGCAATAGGCCGTCGGCAACTTGTACTTTTGGGCGATCTCGCCGGCTTGAACGCCGGTCGCGATGTTGGCGCCTTTTTGACGCCTGCCGATTTCATACATTGCCAGCAAAGCATAGCTGGCAGCCTTGGTTCGCATCATGGTGACACACCTCGACGGTCCGTTGATAGATTTATGAGTCGTTCGCGGCAGCGTGGTGTGCCAGATCGCACCGCCGCAATGGACTGAAACAACCTCGCGAGCGACCGACGAGTATCAACGATCGACCGGACCGTCCGGATCGATACGGCGACGAATCGCCTGCCGCAGCTCGGGCGAGGATTATAGCGGAAGTAATTGATTTGCTAGCGTTGGTCCATGACAAATCGATCATAATTCACGAGTGAATGTGTCCCGGATAGGAGACGGGAATCCGAGCACTTTTCCCTACAATATACGATATTAATTGCAGATGCCCGCAGTCGGAATTTCCGGCAACAGACGGGAGAAAGTGCAATCGCCACAATTTGCGGCGAATAGGATGCAAAAAACGGCGTTGTACACAAAGGGTTGCAAAGCGTTTTTCCCCATGGGGATCGGGGATTGTCCTATGCCGACCTACGCGTGTCGGGTTGCGATTATCGGCGTCGGATTGCTCTGTTTCGTGAGAGCTGGTCCGGCCGTCGGAGCTGAGCCGACACTGCCACCGGGGGGCTGGTCGCAGGCTCACGCGGCCCACCTCCTGCGGCGAGCGGGCTTCGGCGGCACGCCGGAGCAAGTGGACTACCTCACCAAGCTGGGGCGGCAGCGCGCGGTCGATTATCTGCTGAACTACGAGAAGGTCGCCCCGCTTGCGGGCAGGCCGGCGATCGAAGCACGCGGCATGCCGGATCGCGACGACGTCCGCGGGCTTTCAGAGCAGGAGCGGCAGCGCGTTCGGATGGAACGGATGCAGCGCGAGCAGGTGCAGCTTCACTTGCTGCGTCGCTGGTGGCTGGAGCGGATGATCACCACGCCGCGGCCGCTGGAGGAGAAAATGACGCTCTTCTGGCACGGTCACTTCACCAGCGGCGCGCGGGAAGTTCGATCGACCTACCTTCTCTGGAAACAGAACGAGCTTTTTCGTGGCAACGCGGTGGGCAGTTTCCGTACGCTGTTGTTCGAGGTCAGTCGCGATCCGGCGATGCTGCTCTACTTGAACAATGCGCAGAATGTGAATCGAAAACCGAATGAGAACTACGCCCGCGAGTTAATGGAACTCTTCACGATGGGCATCGGGCATTACGGCGAGAAGGATATTCAGGAGGCGGCACGCGCGTTCACCGGCTGGTCCGTCGACCGCGACAGCGGCGAGTTCGTGTTCCGAACGCGGCAGCACGACTACGGGGCGAAGACGGTGCTCGGCGTACGCGGAACCCTGAACGGCGGCGACGTCGTTGACATCATTTTGAACCGGCCGGAGACCGCCGAGTACATGGTTCGAAAACTGTGGGCATTCTTCGCCGGCGATGACCCGCCGAAGGGCGTGTTGAAGTCGCTTGCGGCGGTGTTCCGCAAGAACAACTACGAGATCAAGCCGCTCCTGCGGGCCATGTTCTTGAACAACGCGTTCTACTCTGACTCGGTCATTTGCGCGCACATCAAGAGTCCGATCGAACTGCTCGTGGGCGAGTCGCGCAGCCTCGAAATCGTGCCGATCGATCTGGACGGCATGGTGATGGGGCTGCGGCAGATGGGACAGGACATTTTCCAGCCGCCGAATGTGAAGGGCTGGGATGGGGGGCTGGCGTGGATCAACACGGCGACGCTCTACAACCGCTACAACGTCTGTGGACGGTTGGTATCGGGGACGGGCGGTCCGGGTCGTCGAGGCGGTGGCCGGATGATGATGCGCGCGGCCGGCGACGATCCGGTGCTGGCGGAGCAGGCGCAGCCGACGGCGGAGCAGCCGGCGTTCGATCCGATGCCCATCGTCGAACGAAACGGGCTCGCGACGCCCGAGGCCGTCGTGGATCATTTTGTCGATCGGCTGATCGGTCAACCGCTCTCGGACGAACGAAGAAGAGTATTGATCGATGCGCTGCGGCAACGGCTTTCCGATCGCGACAAGGTGTCATCGCCGCGCAATGCGGAAGCAGTGCGCGAGTTGATTCTGCTGATCGTGGCGACGCCCGAATTTCAGCTTTCGTAGCGAGGGTGATCGATGAGTGAGGACCTGGCGGCAACGCGGCGTGATTTCCTGCGAAGCGGGCTGACGCTTGTCAGCGCAGCGGCGACCGTGCCGGTATTCCTGGATCGTACGGCGACGGCGCTCGCCGGCCCGGCGAGCGGAGCCAAGAAGGCCGGGTCCGGGGCGTCGAACGACCGAATTCTCGTGGTCGTTCAGCTTGCAGGTGGAAACGACGGGCTCAACACAATCATCCCGTATCGCAGCGATATTTATTATCGAGCGCGGCCGCAATTAGCGATTGCAAAGACGCAGGCACTGGCCTTGACGGACGACCTCGGGTTGCATCCGGCGGCGACGGGATTGAAAAAGCTCTATGACGACGGCGATCTAGCGATCGTGCAGGGGGTCGGCTATCCGAACCCGGATCGGTCGCACTTCAAGAGCACCGAAATCTGGGAGACGGCTGATCCGCAGCAGCGGAATCACGATGGCTGGCTTGGCCGGTACTTTGATTGCGCGTGCAAAGGCAATGACGCACTCGATCCGAAGTCGGCCATCGCACTTACGGCGGAGGCCCCGCTGGCACTGCAGGGCGACCGGTTTTCACCTGTGGCGTTCAGTACGCCGGAGCAGCTTTCGTGGCAGCCCGGCCGCGTCTCGCCGGGAGCGCGGGAGGCGTTTGAGCGGCTAAATAACCCGGACGAAGGTCACAACCCGGATGGAACCTTGAAGGCGGTCACAACGCTGGAGTATTTGCAGCGGACGGCGCTCGATGCGCGGATGTCGGCCCGCGATATTCAGAACGCGGCCGGTGGCGGGGCAGGACGAGTACGCGAGCGGATGATGGGAGGAGGTGGACGCCGAGGCGGGGGCGAACTAGCGCGGCAACTACAAATGGTGTCGCGGATGATCGCGGCGGACCTGCCGACGCGCGTGTATTACGTTTCGCTCGGCGGCTTCGACACACACGCGGGACAGACGGGTCGTCACCAGCAGTTGATGCAGCAGCTTGGGACGGCATTGCAGGAATTTGTCGACACCCTGCGCAAGAACGGGCAGCTTGGTCGCGTCTTGATCATGACGTTTTCCGAATTCGGGCGGCGGGTCGAGCAGAATGCCTCACAGGGTACGGACCACGGGCAGGGTGCGCCGATGTTCCTGATCGGTACAAAGGTCCGGGCCGGGCTGCGGAACTCGCATCCGGACCTTCGGCAGCTCAACCAGGGCGACATTCCGTGGCAGGTCGATTTTCGGTCGGTGTACCAGGCGGTCTTGACCGACTGGCTGCGGGCGGACTCGCGGCGCATTCTGGGAGGCGCGTATCCGGCGCTTGATTTGATCGCGAATTGATCGTTCGCCCGGCGGATATTCAGCGGCGCGTTGCGGGACTACAATCGCGGCCTACATGACCGCTGTCGCGGCCGACGCCGTTTCCATCATCGTTCCGACATTTCGAGAGGCGGAAAACCTGCGCCTTCTGACCGGGCGCACATTTTCGGCGCTGGAGTCGGCTGGGCTGACAGGTGAGTTGATTGTGGTCGATGACGACAGCGGGGATGGGACGGAGGCGCTCGTCGAGGAACTGGCCCGCAGCTATCCGATCCGGCTGGTGATCCGAAAGGGAACGCGCGGGCTTTCCGGGGCCGTGCTCCGCGGGTTCGACGACGCGAGATACGATCTGCTCGTGGTCATGGACGCCGACTTGAGCCACCCGCCGGAGCGAATCGCGGCGGTGGTTCAGCCCATTCGGGACGGCACGTCGGATTTCGTGATCGGCAGCCGGTACGTGGCCGGGGGCAAGACGCTCGATTGGACGTGGTTTCGGCGGCTCAACTCGTGGGTCGCGACGCTCCTGGCCCGGCCGCTGGCGAAGGTGGCCGATCCGATGGCGGGATTTTTCTGCCTGCACCGAACGACGTGGAAGAAGGCGGCCGGGCTGAATCCGATCGGATACAAGATCGGCCTCGAGTTGCTGGTAAAGGGGCGATGCCGGCGGGTGGTCGAGGTGCCGATTGAGTTTTCCGATCGGCTGCATGGGCGGAGCAAGCTGACCCTGAAGCAGCAACTGCTCTACCTGATCCACCTGGCGCGGCTGTATCGGTTCAAGTACCCGCTGCTGAGCTGGCTACTGCCTTTGCTTTTCCTGGGCGGAGTCATTGGGCTTGGGGCTTACCTGATCGCGCGTTGAGGCGCCATCAATCGGGGCTTCCTTTGGAACAACGGGCTTGGGCGGGGGGATGGTCGTGAGGACCGGCTCGGGCAGGGCTTCGACGACGCGTTTTTCGGGGGGATTGCAGGCGAGCGTGAGGGCCATGGCCGCCGTCAGTGAGCATTGAAGCCACACACGACTTCGGCGGGGGCGCGACATGCGTGTTACTCGGAGGAGGCGTTGACGGGGCCGGTGCGGGCGACGCGCTGGCGGACGGTGGAGAGCGAGAAGTATCTGCCCGGGCACTCGGTCTTATGGGTGATGCCGCCGTGGGTGTAGATGCGATTGACGGGGATGTTGCACTGCTGCGAGAGGAAGGCGACGAGCCGCGTGAGCGCTTCTAACTGGCGGGCGGTCGGCGGGTGATTGTCCAGATTTCCGATCAGGCAGATGCCGATGCCGTGCTCGTTGTAATAATTGTCGGGGACTTTGCAGTGGGCACCGGTCTTCTGCTTGGGCCAGCGGGAACCGACGAAGACCTCGCCGTCCGGGAAGCGGACGCCATTTCCGATGACGAAGTGATAGCCCAATTCATCCCAGCCGCGCTGCACGTGCCAGTCGGCCATGCCCTGCGGCGTGTCGCGATCGTTGGCGGAGTGATGGATGACGATGCAGTTCCAGCGGTTGGCGATGCCGCCGGCGGGAACCCAGGCGCTGCCAGTGCGCGGTTCGACGGCCGGGGGCGTGGTGCGGCGAATGTAGGTGTCAACGCGGGCCTGGGCCGGCTGCTTGGATTGCCACTTGCTCGGCGGCGGATTGCGCGGGGGCTTGCCGGGCTGGAGAGGCGACGAGCCGATGAGCGGGTCGGGAATGTTCTGGACGACGCGCGAGCCGGTCTGCTGCTGCGGCTCGCAGCCGGCGACGAGCAGGAGCAGCGCGGCGAACGCGGCGGCGCAGCGGATCCGGGTGCAGGCCGGGCCTGAAACTCGATGATGCTTATCGCGAATCGGGAACATTTCGTTCCAAGCTACATCGGCGAACGTGGCCGGGCAAGTTAGCGATTCCAGCCCCGCCGGGCGGGGCTGACGGCTACGGCGCGGCGACGAGCGACTCGAGATAGGCAAAGCCATCTTCCTGCCTGGCGGCCTCGCGAATGTCATCCCACCAGGCCCGGAAATCACCGCCATATTGATCCAATACGAGGCGATAGACGGGCAGGTTCCCGCGATAGCGCGACGAGCCGAGTATTCGGGCGTTGTTGAGCGTGAGCGTGGTGTTGGCGGAGTAGCGGTTGGGATTGCTCATGCGCGGGCGGAAGTTGGTGTCGAAGAGCCCGAGCAGTTCGTCGAAGCGTTGCTCGCGGCCGGCGAGCTTGGCTTCGGCGGGGATGTCCTGGGCGTAGAAGGCGGTGAGGCCGTCGAAGATGGCGGCGATGAAGTCGTCGATCACGTCCTCGTCGGAGTACCAGGCGAGGGCGACAAGGGTTTCGGGCGCGTTTTCGCCGCGGCGCTGGAGGTAGAACTGGCGGGCGGCGTTGCGGCCGACGAACTGGGCGAGTGACTCGCTGAAGAAGGTATCGCCGGTCTTGAAGACGGTGTTGTGGGTCAGCTCGTGGAGGATGACTTCGACGAGGGCCGGCTCGGAGAGGGCAAGCTGGGAGGCACGAAGCGGATCGGGGAGGAAGCCGAGGGTGGACAGGCCGCTGATGCGGGCGAGCATGGTGTCGTAGCCCTGGGCGTCGAGTTCGTCGCGGGCGGCCTCGGCCTCTTCGAGACTGAAGTAGTCGCGATACTCGGTTTCGCCGACGAAGGGCTCGTTCCAGGTCTTGGGGGCGAAGCTGTCCTTGGCGCAGGCGGCGAGGGCATAGCCGAGGGTACCGACGTCGGCGACTTCAGAGTCGTTGTCGAAGAGCAGGAAGGCGGGGCCGGCGTTCTGGCCGATGACGTCGATTCCGAACTGGCGGACTTCGTTGGCGAAGCGGAGCTTGGCCTTGGTGTTTTCGTCGACGTTGGGGTCTTCGAGCATCAGGGCGATGGGGCGGGAGCGGGTGAAGCTGTCGAGGGTGCCGGTGACGAGCTGGGCGTAGTAGTCGAGGCCGCAGCCGGCGGGGGCAAAGAACAGGAAAAGGGTGAGGAGCGATTGGGGGCGCTTCATCCGTGGCGTCCGATCGTCGGCCGGGGGAGACCGGCCGGTGGGGTCGCGAGGCAATCCGTTAGTGAACAATCGTATCGCGACGGGGGCGGGAAGTGAAGCGCTCCGTCAGGGGATCGTGCCGGACAAGCTGTTGAGAAACGTGGCGGCCTGCTGCTCTCCGTCGCGCATGAGGCGCTTGATGAGGTCGGGCTCGCGCGACAGCTTGCTCACGTAGTCGAGGGTGGCGGTCAGCTCGTCGGACATGCGGACGATGCGAACGGTGATCGGGTCGCGGCGGGCGACGCCGAGGCCGTTCAGGGCCTCGGCGGTGAAGGCCTTCGAGCGGAGCAGGGTATTGATGAACTCGACCATTTCCAGGCTGTGCTGGAAGGAGACGTTGCCAACCATCTGGTTGCGGCGATCGACGATCTCGGCGGGGGCGGTTGGAACGGTCTTGCACGAGGTGGGGTTGATCTGGATGACCCAGATCTCGTCGGGGATGCGGTCGGGGCCGACGCAGCGCGGGCGGATGAGTTCGACGATGGGCGGGTTGTCGGAGAAGAGGCCGTCCCAGTAGTAGTGGTCGCCGATCTTGACGGCGGGGAAGAGAGTCGGAACGGCGGCGGAGGCGAGGATGGTCTCGACGCAGATCTCGCCCTGATGAGAGTAGAACTTCTTGAGCTCGCCGGTGAGGACGTCGGCCGCGCCGACGACGAGGACGGGGCTGTCGGGGCGGACCAGGTCGCGGGCCTCGTCGAAGTTGATGTGCTTTTCGAGCATCGCCTTGAGGTCGGTGAAGAGGGGGCGCGGCAGGACCCAGTTGAGCATTGAAAAGAGCGTCTGGACCGGCAGACTGGTCGGACTCAGTTCGAATTGCGGCAGCCAGCCCTTGGCGACGCGGCGGAGGTACTCGGCGCCGGAGTGGTCGAGCCAGAGTTCCTGAAGATGCTGAGCGGAGAGCTCGTGCCAGAAATCGGCAAGGCGGCTTTGAACCGGTGTTGCGTCGCCGCGGGCCCGCTTGAGGAGGCCGAACCAGGTGAGGGCGGCGCAGACGGCGCCGCCGGAGGTTCCGCTGAGGGTGAGGATGCGATAGTCCTGGTGGACGCCGCGCTCGAAGAAGGTCTTGAGTACGCCGGCGGTGAAGGCGGTCTGGCTGCCACCTCCCTGACATGCGATGGCGAGTTTCTTCGGCGTCATGGTTGATCGCGTCCAACGGCGGCGGATGGCCGGGTCGCGGTCCGAGTGATCGCGGCCGGCGGTTGCGGGGCGAGAGAATAAGGGGCCGAAGCGGCGGAGGACAGAGCGCGGAATGTGATAAACTGCGGCAAACTCGAAAGGAACCGCATGGCACTCCTCCTGACCCTCTGGCTCCCGATTCTCCTGTCGGCCGGCATCGTCTGGATCGCCTCGGCGATCGTGTGGATGGCACTGCCCCATCACAAGCGGGACTACGTCGCGCTGCCCGACGAGGACGCGTTCATTGACCACATCCGCAAGAGCGGGATCCGGCCGGGCAACTACGTGTTCCCCGACTTCCGCGGTCGAGAGGCGATGAACTCGCCGAAGATCCAGAAGATCCTGGAGGAAGGCCCGGTGGGCCACCTCAGCGTGTGGCCGGCGCCGCTGACCATGGGCGACAAGCTGGTCGCCACGTTCCTCGTCTATCTCGCGGTCAGCACGGTGATCGCGTACCTCACGCGCGTGGCGATCCCCGGCGCAGCGCCGTTCGCGAAGGTGTTCCAGATCGCCGGGACGGCGGGGGTGCTGGCGTACTGCTTTTCGTTTATCCCGAACGGCGTGTGGTTTGGGGCGTACAAACGCACGCTGGTCGCGTCGTTCATCGACGGCATCGCGTTCGGCTGCATCACGGGGGCGATCTTTGGGTGGTGCTGGCCGCACTGAACGGGAACGCCAAGACGCAGAACCGGGGCCGGGTTGGAATGGAGGCGATTCGTAAAAAGTTAGAACGGTGAGAATGGCTCTGGAACAGGGACGAAGGGATGTAGGGACGAAGGGACGTAGGGACGTAGGGACGGAGGGACGAAGTGGAGGGCAAGGCGCGGCGAGATTGGTTTCCTCGTCGGCGCAATCGTCA
>CAZONT010000099.1:0-14551 GCA_964581285.1 uncultured Planctomycetaceae bacterium
CGCGCGACTGTTCAAGCAGGCCGAGGCAGCCGATCGGCTGGCCGACGGCCGGCGTGTCGTCGGCGGCGGTGAGGTCGGCATAGGGCTGCGAGGTCGCGCGCTTGACCGGCTGGATGAAGGCGAGGTCGAAGAGCTCATTTACGCCGATCAGGCGGGCGGGGAGCGCTTCGCCCGGGCGCCCGGGAAGCAGCAGTTCGCAGGATTTGATGTAATCGCGAGGGTAGTCGAGCAACATCGAGGGAACGGGAGCCATGACGAGGCCGTCGGGAGCAACGACGACCGCGGTGAAGCTGAGCTCGACCCGCTTGGCGTCCTCGCTCTCGAGGGCGATCCGGGCGACGCGGAGGGTGTCGCAGAAGCGGTCGCGAATCACTGCGACGTTGTTGCCGAGTTCATCGGCTGATGCGGGAGCCGCACGTAGCGCGAGCGCGAGGCAGACGAGGCGAAGCGGGCGGCGAACGATCGATCGGGCTGCAAACACGGGCGGATGATACAGGAGGGCGTGAGGCGATCCAACCTGCCGCGATCAACGGGCGCTGAGCGAGAGGACGCGGAGGGCGACGAGGCCGAGCGCGACCGCGAGACTTCGGATGATCCAATTTCCGTGGACGCGGTTGGAGAGCTTGGCGCCGAGCTGGGCGCCAATGACGACGCCGATGGAGAGCGAGGCGGTGCGGCGGATGCCGTGCTGAAACTGGCCGGTGACGATGTTGGCGAGCGTGGCGGCGAAACTGATGATTGCGAGGACCAAGTGGGAAGTGGCGGTGGCGATGTGAACTGGAAAGTCAAGTAGACGAACGAGCACGGGCACGTGGAAGATACCGCCGCCGACGCCGAGCATCGTCGAGACGTAGGAAATGATGGCGCCGAGGCTGAGCGCGCGTCGTCGGCGGTACGAGTAGAGGTGCAAGGCACCGTCGCGCTCGACGAGGAAGCGTCGGACGTTTGCAATCGGATCGGTGGACCTGGCGGTGAAGGACGCGCCGGGATGGATGAGCAGATAAGCGCAGACCCCGAGCATGAGGACCCCAAAGGCGACATTGAAGAAGTGGCGGGGAACGCACGAGGTCGTCAGTGCGCCGAGGATCGCTGCGGGCACCATCGTCGAACAGAAGAGTGTGGCGGAGCGGTAGTCGATGCGACCCATGCGGGCGTAGGCGAATGAGCCCGATAGTGCGTTAAAGAACACGACGGCGAGCGTGATGCAGGTAATGGTCTGGGGAGACTCCTGCGGATAGCGGAGGAGGAGAATGGGTACGAGGACGAATCCGCCCCCCGCGCCGATGAGGGTGCCGTATGCGCCGACGACGATGCCGAGGAGGATAAGCAGTGGGTCGGGGATGAAGGGCATGGGCTACCCTGATGGTACAGTCGGCCCCGGCCGGCTGACAGGGGGGGCGCTGTCAGCGGCGGCTGAAAGCAAGTACAATTGGCGGTCATGAGGCAGCGAATCAGGTGGTTGGCGGCAGTCGCTTGCGTCGCAATGACGGCGTTGCCGGCGTGGGCGTGGGACGAGAAGGGCCATGTAATTGTCACCGAACTGG
This sequence comes from uncultured Planctomycetaceae bacterium, assembly GCA_964581285.1. Classification (GTDB taxonomy): domain Bacteria; phylum Planctomycetota; class Phycisphaerae; order UBA1845; family UTPLA1; genus SpSt-539. The sequence goes on from CAZONT010000099.1 coordinate 1,545, forward strand.
CAATCGAGGGGCTGCCGGCGGACTTTCCGGAGTGGGTGCGGACTCCGGAGAACCGGGCGCGGCTTTGCTACCTGTGCGCAGAGCCGGATCGCTGGCGCGGACAGAAGTCGATAGTTCTCGATCACGTCAACGGTCCCGATCATTACCTCGACGTCGAGGATCTCGCGGCGTTTGGATTGAAACTGGATGGATTGCCGCGCTTCAGGAATGAGTTCATCGAGCGCATGGCGACGGAGCGGGCGCGGAACTCCGGGAGGTTTGTTCGGATCGATCCGAAGCTGGACAAGGACCACACGAAGGAACTGCCGGGGATGCTGCCGTACGCCATTGAGGAGCTGCGGTGGAAGATCGCATCGAGCTGGTCAACCTTGCGCACGTTTGAGGCGTTTTCCGACGTTGCGACGGAGGCCGAGCTGGCTGGGGCGCGAAACGATGTCATTCAGTACATGGGGTTGATCAGTCATTTTCTCGGGGACGCGGCGCAGCCGTTGCACCTGACGAAGCATCATCACGGCTGGGCGGGACCGAACGCCCGGGGATACACGACGGATAAGGGGTTTCATTCGTACATCGACGGCGGCGTCATCGAGCTGCACGGAATCACCTCCGGGGAGCTAAGATCGCGGATCAAGCCGGCGACCAAGTTTGATCCTCGCGACGATTGGAAGGAGATTGCCGGAATCCTGGCGGTTTCGTTCGAGCGGGTGGAGCCGTTGTACGCGCTGGAGAAGAGCGGGGGACTTCGCCGGACCGAGGGGAAGGCATTCATCGAGAACTGCCTCCTGGACGGCGGCGCGAACCTCACCGGTATCTGGGTGGCGGCATATCGGAGCAGCGAGATCGACGATTTCCTTTCGAGGAAACTCCAGGCGCGGCGGGATCGCAATCGTGCGGACGCCGGGGCGACAATGGCGACGACTCAGCCGGCCTCATAGGCCGGGCGGCGGGTAATTGACCCGCCGAGCGGCGCGGTACAATTCGAGCATATCCAGTCGAGAGGAGGCGTTATGTCGAACATTCCTCTCAAACGCGGCATGTTGATCAAACACCAGAACCACCTCTACGCGGTCGAGGCATTTCACGAGCGGCATACGGGCAAGCAGAAGCCGACGGTGCATGTGACGCTGCGCGACATACGGGATGGGCATTCGGCGGACCGGACGCTGGCCGACCTGTTGCCAATCGAGACAGTGGAGCATCAGTATCGGATGATGCAATACCTGTATGCACGCGGGGCGGCGCGGGTGTTCATGGATAGCGAGACATTCGAGGAGATCGAATTGGCGACGACGCACATGCACGGTTGCGAGCCGTTTCTGGTGGATGGAGAGCAGTATCGCGTGATGTTCGCCGATGGGCAGGCGATTGCGCTGGAAATGCCGGAGATCATTCCGATTAAGGTGAAATTGACCGCTGCGCCGGGGCACTCGGTGGGGACGGCGGCAAATATCACGAAAGAAGCCACGCTGGAGAACGGACTGGAAGTGCGGGTGCCGCTGTTTATCAAGAGCGGCGACGCCATCCGCGTCGATACGCGGACGAAGACGTATGCCGGAAAGGAACACGCGTAACGGGTCTCGGCGCTATTCTTCGTCCGATTCTGCTGATTCGGTGGTGACCTCGGCTGGGGCTCCGTCCGTGACGATGCGGGCTTTGACCTCGCCGCCGAGGCCGAGAGTCATGCTCAAGTGCTTGCCGGTGCGCGAGCACGTCATGTGGATGGTGGTCTCGGGCATGTCGACGATGTGGCTGCTCTTGCAGGCCGGACAAAGAAAGCGAACTTGCATAGGGGTTATCCCTCATGTGGGGTCCGCTGTCGCGGTCCCGGGCCAAGACCTGAGTATAGGGGTGCTCGGGCGGCGGAGGAAATTCTTCAAAGAGTGATTGACAGACTGCTACAGTTGTGGTAGATTCTGCCACAGATGTAGCGGAGATGCTCGTTCGTGAAGCTCAGCGACGCCGAATGGACCGTGATGACCGTGCTCTGGCGGAAAGCGCCGAGCAGCGCCCGCGAGGTGTTGGACGCGGTCGAAGCGGAGACGCATTGGGCTTATACGACGGTAAAATCGCTGCTGGCACGGCTGGTCGAGAAGGGGGCGGTCCGGACGTGGAAGCGGGCGAACACGAGTCTGTTTGAACCGCTAGTCTCTCGCGATGTAGCGCGGAAATCGGCGGTGCGGTCGCTGGTCGAACGGGCGTTTGACGGGGCATTCGGCTCGCTCGTGCAGCACATGATCAAGACGGAGCGTTTGAGCGACGCGGAGCGGCGGCGGCTGGCAGACATGCTTGCAGAGGCCGAGCGAGAAAAGGGGCGTGGCCGGTGATCGAGGCGATGGGACCTTGGCTGCTGAGTGCGTCGGACGCAATCGTTGCGTGGATCGCCGCCGCGTCGCTCCGGGCGGTCCCGCTGGGGCTTGCGGTGGCGATCGTGGATCGGCTGATGGGCCCGCGGACGTGGCCGCAGTTCCGTGCCGCGCTCTGGTGGTTGGTGATCGTGGCGGTTGCGCTGCCGCCCGGAATTGCGTCGCCGGTGAGCGTGTGGGGCGTGGCCGATCCGGGCCGGGTGGCGGAGCGGTGGGTTGCTCGGCCGGCAGACAACGGGGTCTGCATCGGGAATGATTTCTGGTGCAGCATGCTCTGCGAGCACGCGCCCGGGGAGTATGCACGGCGCGGTACGGGGCGTTCGCGGTTCGTCATGTGGATTTGGCTGGTCGGGCTTACGGGCGCGGCGGCGGCGGCGCTCTGGCGGTCGCGAAGCGTTCGGCGCGAGTGGCTGGCGGCGCGATCCGAACCGACGGAGGCGTGGTTCGATCGTCTTGTCGTGGATGCCGCGCGGCGCGTGGGACTGCGACGTGCACCGATCGTGAGAGTCCAGGCCGATGCGCCGGGAGCGGCGCTGATCGGCGTGTGGCGGCCGGCGGTCGTGATTCCGGCGCAGCTGCTGGAGAGCGCATCCGTCGAGCAGGTGCGGCATGTGCTGATGCACGAGCTTGCGCATGTGCGACGGCGCGATGCGATTTGGAGCATGGTCTGCACGGTTGTGCAGGTCGTTTACTGGTTTCATCCGCTCGTACGACTGGCGCGGTCGCGGCTGGAAACACTGCGGGAGATTTGCTGCGACCAGGCGGTCGTCGCGTCGCTTCGTGGACGGCAGGGGGCGTATCGGCGCACGTTACTCGAACTGGCGCGGGCGATGGTGGAGCCGAATCGGATTGCGCCACTGGGATTTGTGCAGCATCACAGCCAGATCATGGCCCGGCTGACGCAATTGCAGCGTCCAACGCCGGGGCGGCCGCGACTGGTGGGGGCGGCTGCGCTGCTGACATTTGCTCTGTTGCTGGCGTTTTGCCTGCCGCGGGCGCGGGCCGGGACATCCGGCGCGGCGGCGGTACCCGGGTGGTCAAAGTTGCCGGGCTGTCTGCAGCTGCAGTACGCCGTATTACGGGCGATGGCGGAGCAGGATGCGCATTCCGCAAATCCGGAATTGGCTTATCAGGCAAATGAACGACCCGAAAGGAGAGATGTTCAATGAGAAATCGTGGCTGGTCGATGGTGGCGCTGGGTGCGGTCGTGGTTTCGCCGTTCGTCATGACGGCACTGGCGGCTCAGGACGAGAAGTCGCCTGCGACTTCTCCGCCGGCGGCGGGGGAGAAGCAGCCATCGCCCAGCGACATGGCGGCGATGATGGCAAAAGCGCGGAAGTTCACAGAGCCGGGGCCTCACCACAAGGAACTCGCGCGGATGGTCGGCAAGTGGGACTGGGAGATGCGGTTCTTCATGGGCGGAAAGTCGAGTCCGCCGGAGAAGGGGACGTCGGAGACGAAGTGGCTGATGGACGGCCGATGGCTGATCACGGAATCGCGCGGGAACATGATGGGCCGACCATACACGGCGGTCTGGATCATGGGGTATGACAACTTCAAGCAGAGCTTCGTGACGGCGGCCGTGTCGAGCATTGATACCGCAATGACGCACTCGGAAGGCGACATGGACCCGAGCGGCAACGTGCTGATCACGTACGGGACGCTCGATGAGTACCTCACGGGCGAGAATGACAAGATGGTGAAGTACGTGTGGCGCTTTCTCTCTGACGACAAGATTGTGTGGGAGATTCACGATCTGCCGATTGGCGAGAAGAACACGAAGGTCGTCGAGTTCACCATTACGCGGGCGAAGTGACAGTCGCGCGGCTACGAGGAGTCGATCCATGGCACAATTGAACGTGACGCGGCACATCCATGCGCCGCCGGCTGTTGTGTTTCGCTACTTCGCGGATTTGCGGAACGCCGCCGGGCGAATCAAGAACATACGCAAGCTCGAGGTGCTGACCGACGGACCGATCCGGCAGGGGACGCGGTTCAGGGAGACGCGGGTGGTGTTTGGGCGCGAGGCGACCGAGACGATGGAGATACTCGCGTTCGATGCACCGAACAGCTATACGGTCGGCTGCGAGAGTTGCGGGTGCCGCTATCGGTTCACGTTTCGATTCAAGCCGGCGGCGGGAGGAACGGACGTGGATTTCACGTTCGAAGTCGAGCCGCTGACGTGGATCGCGCGCGTGATGGGCGTGCTCATGGCACCCATGATGAAGAAGTGCATGAACGAGTCCGCGAAGGATATCGACGACCTGGGGGCGGCAATACAGTCGGACAGCGGGCTGCCGGCCGGGGGGCCAGTAACCGCGCCGGCTTGACCTGCCAAATCGACAGATGGCCGCGCCGGTGCAATTGCGGGTGTCGGCCAAAAGCGAAATTCATAGAGGAACGGGGGTTGCATTAGAATCCGCCGGGCGGCCGCGCGCGTGGTGTCGGCCGACCGGAGGTTCTATTTATGTCCATTCGTCCAGACCGGATGACGGTTCGCGCAACGCAGGCGTTGGCGACGGCGCAGGAACTTGCGACCGGCGCGGGCAACCCGGAACTGACATCGCTGCACCTGCTCTCGGCGTTGCTGAATGAGGATGAGGGCGGAGTCGTGGTGCCGCTGCTCCAGAAGGTCGGGGCGGTGGTTGATCGGGCGCGGTCGATTACGGCTTCTGAGCTGAACCGGATTCCGAAGAGCAGCGGCGGCTCGCTCGCGATGAGCCGCGAGTTGAACGAGGTGCTTACGGCCGCCCAGCGCGAGGCGGATCGGCTGAAGGATAAGTATCTCTCGACCGAACACCTGCTGCTGGCGATGGCGAACACGCCGTGCCAGGCGAAGGAGATCCTGTCGGTCAGCGGTGCGGACTACAAGGCGCTGCTGGACGGGCTGAAGGAGGTTCGGGGAGGGCAGTCGGTCAATTCGCAAGATCCGGAGGGGACCTACCAGGCGTTGCAGCGATACGGACGCGACCTCGTTGAAATGGCGCGGACGGGAAAGCTCGATCCGGTCATTGGACGCGATGAAGAGATTCGCCGCGTGATGCAGGTATTGGCGCGGCGGACGAAGAACAATCCGGTGTTGATCGGCGAGCCGGGAGTGGGCAAGACAGCGATTGTCGAAGGGCTGGCGCAGCGGATTCTGGGCGGCGACGTACCGGAGGTTCTCAAAGACAAGAAAGTGGTCGCGCTGGACATGGGTGCGCTGATCGCCGGGGCGAAGTATCGCGGTGAGTTTGAAGAACGCCTGAAGGCGGTTGTGCGCGAGGTTGTGGAGTCCGACGGACGCGTGATCCTGTTCATCGATGAGCTGCACACGATCGTCGGGGCCGGCAAGACCGAAGGGTCGCCCGATGCGGGAAACCTGCTAAAGCCGGCACTGGCGCGCGGCGAACTGCGCTGCATCGGGGCCACGACGCTCGATGAATACCGCAAGAATATCGAGAAAGACGCGGCGCTGGAGCGGCGGTTTCAGCCGGTGTACGTTGGGGAGCCGACGGTCGAGGACACGATTGCGATCCTGCGCGGGTTGAAAGGGCGGTACGAAGCGCACCACGGCGTGCGAATCCAAGATGCGGCACTGGTGGCGGCGGCCACGCTGTCGCATCGGTACGTGACGGACCGGTTTCTACCGGATAAGGCGATCGACCTGATCGACGAAGCGGCTTCGCGGCTGCGGATCGAAAATGACTCGATGCCGAGCGAGCTCGACGAGATCCGGCGACGGATCATGCAGCTCGAGATTGAGCGGGAGGCGCTGAAAAAAGAGAAGGATGTCGCGAGCAAGGCGCAACTCGAGCGGACGGAGAAGTCGTTAGCTGAGTTGCAGGAGCGCAACCGCGCTCTGACAACGCGCTGGGAGAATGAAGTTGGCGTCCTGCGCGAGGTCAAAAAGATCAAGGAGCAGCTTGCGCTGAAGCAGACGGAACTCGAGGAAGCGCAGCGACGCGGTGACTGGGAGCGGGCGGCGCGGATTCGCTACGGCGAGTCGGGTGAATTGCAAAAGCAACAGGAGCAGTTTGAAAAGAAGTTGGCGGCGATGCATGCCGACGGGTCCGGGCTCGTGAGAGAAGAAGTGACGGATGAGGAAGTGGCCGAGGTCCTGAGCAAGTGGACTGGAGTTCCGGTCACGCGGATGCTCGAAGGCGAGCGAGAGAAACTGATCAAGATGGAGGAGCGGCTGCAGGAGCGAGTCGTCGGGCAGGAGGCGGCGATTCGGGCGGTCAGCGACGCGGTGCGGCGCTCTCGGGCGGGGCTTGGCGATCCGCACCGGCCCATCGGATCGTTCCTATTCCTCGGTCCAACGGGCGTCGGGAAGACCGAACTATGCAAGGCGCTGGCATCGTTCATGTTTGACGATGAGGCGGCGTTTGTCCGGATCGAGATGAGCGAGTTCATGGAGCAGCACGCGGTAGCGCGGCTGATCGGCGCGCCGCCGGGTTATGTCGGCTACGAAGAGGGTGGAATGCTGACCGAGGCGGTGCATCGGCGGCCGTACAGCGTCGTGTTATTTGACGAAGTGGAGAAGGCGCATCGCGACGTGTTCAATGTACTGCTGCAGGTGCTCGATGACGGGCGGCTGACGGACGGACACGGGCGTACGGTTGATTTTCGAAACACGCTGATCGTGATGACGAGCAACATCGGAAGCGAACATATTCAGCGATTGTCGGACTCGGGGGCAGATGACGCGGAAATCGAGGCGGCCGTCCGGAGCGATTTGAAGCAGCACTTCCGGCCGGAGTTTCTGAACCGGGTCGATGAGATTGTGGTGTTCCATCGACTGTCGCGCGAAGACTTGTCGCGGATCGTGGAGTTGCAGTTGCAGATTCTGCAGGCACGACTGGCGGCGCGGGAGATTCGGCTGGCGATGTCAAAGGCGGCCCGGGAGCGACTGGCTCGCGACGGCTACGACCCGATGTATGGCGCGCGGCCGTTGAAGCGACTGATCCAGCAGGAAATTGAGAACCCGCTGGCGCGGAAGCTACTGGCGGGTGAGATCGGCCCGGGTGATACGGTCGATGTGGACCTGGCCGGAGACGGCTTTGCCTTCAAGGCGGGCGACAAGCCGGCCGGTAAGCGGACGAAGGTGGCGACGTCGTAGGTCTCCGATCGAACGCCGCGAACATCATTCCGTCGAGCCCGAGTCTTCGGCGTGAAGGCCTTTGCGGCGTTGGCGCTTTATCCGATCGAATACCGCGCGACCGAATGCATCCGAGACGCGGGCGAGGCGGTGGCGGCGGACATCGAGCATGCGATGGGTGCCGTCAGTCTGCTTGACCATCACGAACGGCAGGCAGACTTCGACGATGCGCATGGGAAGCTGCTCGTCGTCCGGAAGGTGTTCAGCGCGGCGCAGCTGGTTGCGGCACCACGAGTCGTCGTCAAAAAGCGGAACCCACTCACGCACGACGCGCATCAGGCAGACGAAGTCGTCGACCCGGATGTCTTCCGGGGCGACCGATTGAGATGTTCGATCGTCGCAGGACATAAAATCACTAACACCCCGCCGGAGCGACACGCGCGCAGCCGGATCGGGTTGAATCTTCAAGCGCACAATGTTCGACAAGGTCGAGCAGCCGGTCGGCCGACCGGCGGGGCCCGCGCTAACGCGGACTTCGGCCGGAGATCGGCAGGACCGGGTATGACCCGGCATTGTCAGGGCGATGGCGATGCGTGGGCATCGAGTTTGGTCTCCAGTGGGGAGAATGTAATCAGCCAATCGGCGTTGTCAAGGGTTTTCGATGCGCGTTGTCGCGTGTGGAAACCGGGCGGGATTGCTAAACTCCGGCCGGTATGCCGATCGGTTTGCCGGTTTTCTGCATTGTCGGGGCGGCGCTGGTGAGCGCGGCGGTGACGGTCGCGGTCCGCAGCTGGGCCCGCCGGCACGGGTTTGTCGATCGACCGGGCGGACACAAGGGGCACGAGGGCGAGGTAGCGCTGGGCGGCGGGGTGGCAATCGTCGCAGCCGCGGTGTTGCCGCTGCTGGCGGCGCTGGTGGCGGCTCATTTTCTGGCGCGACGAGACCCGGCGAGCTTGCCGGAGTTCATACGAACGCACCTGCACGGCATCGTGTCGAAGTCGAGCGAGGGGACGGGAATTGCGGCTGGCGCGATCATCCTGCACATCCTCGGGCTGGTCGACGACATCCGGCCGGTAAGGGCGGGAGTGAAGTTCGCCGTTCAAGCCTTGGTAGCGGCGGGTCTGGCGGCGGTGTTCGATCTGCGGATTCTCTCGCACCTGGGGTATCCGGCATCATTCGGGTTTACGGTGATCTGGATCGTCGCGATCATCAATGCGTTCAATTTCATGGACAACATGGATGGACTAGCGACGGGCGTGGCAATCATCGTGGCGGTGGTCTATTCGGTGACGTCGGCGATGGCGGGGCAGGTGTTCGTGCCGGCATGCTGCTGGCTGTTGGCGGGAGCATTGTTGGGGTTCTTACCCTTCAATTTTCAGCCGGCCACGATATTCCTTGGCGACGCCGGGAGCACGGTGATCGGGTATCTCATCGCGGTGTTCACCGTACTGACGACCTTTTTCGACTCGTCGCATGGACAGCAGCCGATTGGAATCATCGCGCCGCTGGTGGTGCTGGCGGTTCCACTGTACGACACGGCGGGGGTGATCGTGCGTCGGTGGCGCGAAGGGCGGCCGATCTGGATTGGCGATCGCTATCATTTTTCGCACCGGCTGGTTCGCGGGGGGATGTCACCGCGGCGCGCAGTGGGAGTGATCTGGTTAGCGACACTTGCGACGTCGCTGCCGGCGTTAATGCTGCCTCGAGCGTCGTGGATCGTGGGAATCGGAATTCTTGCGGAGACGCTGGCGGTCGTGCTGTTGATCGCGCTCATGGAGACGTCGGTCGGCGATGAACGCACGAAACACTGAGCCGGGCCCGGGGCGACTCGCGGGGGCATTGGATGCAATCGCGCTGGCGATACTTTTGATCCTGGTGGCGGTGCGGCCGTGCCTGCCGGAGGTCGTGAGCTACGAATCACCTTCGATGACGCGGGGATTGGATGCTCCGACGGGGCCGCTGCCGGCGACGACACTGATATTCAGCACAGCGATCGGGGTGTGCCTGCTGCTAACGATCGTGGCCGGGGCACTGCGAGGAGAGCGCGGGCCGCGGCTAACACTGGTGTGGATCGGTATTGCGCTCCTGGCAGTTGGCGGGGCGATTGCGACCTACCGAGCGGGACAGAAACGGCTCGCGATCGACGGGGCGGTCGGGTTCCTGGGCTGCGTGCTGGCGTTTCCGGCGACGGTGCGGCTGATGCGGTCGCCGTGGCGCGTGCGGCTGACGGCGACGATCATTCTCGCGACGGGGTCGGTGGTGGCGGTTCGCTGCATTCAACAAGTGACGGACGAGTTCCCGTCGACGCTGGCTTACTACGAGCAATATCGCAATGAATTGAACGCGGTCGACAGCGAAGAGGCGCGGGGCCGACTGCACGACTTCGAGGCGCGGCTGAGATCCGGGGCGGCGACAGGATATTTCGTCCATCCGAATGTGGCGGCGAGCTACCTGCTTCTCATCGTGATGGTAGCGTTGGGGCTCATCTCCGATCGCGGAGCGATGGAGGGACGGCGGGCAGCGCTTGGGCTTGTATTGCCGACGTGCGCGGCACTGTTGGCGTGCACCGGTCTGTATCTTTGTCAGAGCAAGGGGGCGGGGATCGCGTTGGGGATCGGGGTCTTGGTTTGGACCATCGGCGAACGCTGCTCCGGATGGATCGCGGCGCGGCGTCGGACGGTCTTGATCGGATTGTGGGGAATCGCGCTCGCGGCGGCATTCCTGGTCGTTGGTGTGGGTGTTGCGCGCGGTGGGCTGCCGACGCGATCGTTGCTGTATCGCTGGCAGTATTGGCGCGGGGCGGCGGCAATGGTGCGTGACCAGGGTCTGCTGGGGGTGGGTCCGGAGAATTTCGGGCGGCTGTTCACGCGGTACAAGCCGGTTGAGTGTCCCGAAGAAGTGCAGGATCCGCATAGCTGGGTTGTGCGAACGGCGGCGGAGTGGGGGGCAATTGGATTGGCGGGAATGATCGTCGTCTTCGTGGGAGCGTCGGTGGTGATCGCGGCAAAACGAGCGGCAGAGACGGCCGCGGCCACGGACGGCGGGCTCGTTGCGAACTGGGCACTGATTATTTGCGCGGGGATGTTCTGGATCTGGGGTGCGAACTACTGCGATGCGCCGACCGCGTATCTCGTGGCGATGCTGGGGACGGCGCTGCTTGTGTGGCTGCCGACGGCGTGGCTCATGGGGATGGAGCCGGGCTGCGGCAGGCGATTTCCGGATCGACCGGCGACGCACATGCTGCCAGCGCTTGTGGGCGGGACGATCGCGTTATTGGTGCACGCCGCGATCGATCTTGGACTGTCGATGCCGGGCGTTGCAATGACGTTTTTCGTCGTGCTGGGGATGGCGGCGGCGGGGCGGGGCGCAACGGCAGCTGTGTCGCGACCACGGCCGATGCCGATGGCGCTCGGTGCGATTGCGATCGTCACATTGTTGGTTGTCGCAACGATTGCAATTCGTCCCGTTATGCAAGCCGGCCGGCGATTGGTCGAGGCGCGCCGGGAAGCGGTGCCGGCAGAGTGGGCCACGGCGGCTGGGTCACGGGCGGCTTTGAATTATTCGACCGCGGCGGCTACGGACGTTCGGGATGCGACAGCGGCGGAGGAATTGACCAGTTTGTTGATTGCTCGGGTCGACAACGTCACGGCGTGCGATGCGTTAGCCGGATGGATCGCGCAGATTCGCATGCGCGACCCGCAGAATTCGACGGCGGCGCGGCGAAGCGCCGAGTTGTATGCGGCCCGATTCCGATTTTCGCGCGACCCGGATGACCTGCGGCGCGCGGTCGAGTCCCTGCGCGAGGCCGTTGCGGCGTACCCGACGCTCCCAGCCGCGCGGATCGCGCTGGCGCGGGCTTTGACGATGCTGAACGATATTGAACGCTCTGCGGGCGCAAGGGACGAGGCGGCGGACGAACTCGAGCGGGCGCTCGAGCTTGATTCAAAACGCGTCTATGTGTCGCAGCCGCACCGATTATCGACAGACCGACGGTTGACCATCGAGGAGCAGATACGGAAGTTGCGAAGCGGGGCCCAGCAGACCACGAGTCGGCCGACGGAGTAGGGCATCACAGTTCGGCGGCGATCAGATCATCGTAGCTCTCGCGGCGGCGGATGATGCGGTGGCGATTGCCGTCGACGAGGACCTCGCAGGGACGCGGGCGGGAGTTGTACTGACTGGCCATCGACATGCCGTAGGCGCCGGCGGTGAATATGGCGATGAGCTCGCCGCGCCGGACAGGTGGAAGACGCCGGCCGCGGCCGAGGAAGTCGCCGGTTTCGCAAACGGGTCCGACGATGTCGGCGGGAAATGTCCCGGCGAGGTCAAGCGATTCCTCTCGAGTAGGAGGCACGAACCCGGGAGCGGGCTCGGCCGGCCAGATGAAATGGTAGGCATCGTAGAGCGCCGGGCGGATCAGATCGTTCATGCCGGCATCGGTGATGATGAAGCGGCGTCCGGCTGTCTCTTTCACGTATATGACCCGGGCAAGCAGGATTCCAGCGTTCGCAGCGATCGCGCGTCCGGGCTCGATGTAGATTTTCAAGCGGCGGTTTGCGAGCAGAGGCACGATCGCGTCGGCATAGATTGCAGCATCGGGAGCTTCGGCGGAGCGGTAATGGGCCCCGAACCCGCCGCCGATGTCGAGGGTGTCGATCGCGAAGCCGGACTCACTGAGCCGGTCGATCAACGCGAGGGACTTGCGGATTGCCGCCACGTAGGGCTCCACGGTGAAGACGGGGGAGCCGATGTGGAGATGAAGCCCGCAAAGGTGAACGGGGGACGCGCCGCCGTGACGGGCGAAGACGTCGGTGGCGCGGTCGATGTCGATGCCAAACTTGGTTTCCTTGGTGCCGGTTGTCGTGTGTCGGTGAGTATGGGCGTCGACATCGGGATTGACGCGGAGGGCCGCGCGGACCGATGCAGCGGCCCGGGAGGCGAGGCGGGTCAGATTCTCAAGTTCGGCCTCTGACTCGATGTTGAAAAGCGCGATTCGGGCCGCCAGGGCCGCGGTGATTTCGGCGTCGGTCTTGCCGACGCCGGCGAAGACAATCCGTGAGGGGTCGCCGCCGGCGCGGAGGGCGCGGTGAAGTTCGCCGCCGGAGACAACGTCGAAGCCGGAGCCGCGTTCGCCGAGGAGACGGCTGATGTGAATGTTGGGACAGCTCTTGATCGAGAAGCAGATCGTTGGATGGAGCGGTGCGAAAGCGGCGGCCAGGCGGTCGTAGTGGGAACGGAGCGTTGCGGCGGAATACACGTATGCGGGGGTGCCGACGGCGTCAGCAATCGCCGCGGCAGGCAGTGATTCGCAGTACAGTCGGCCGTCGCGGTAATTGAAGTCGTCCATGGGCCCTCGCGCTGGTCGAAAATGGGAGTGTTATCGGCGTCAGGGTCATTGGGTCAAGCCACCGGCCGAACGATTTGCCCGGAACATTGCATATGGTAAGTTGCAGGCGTTGGGATTGCTCCGGCAATCAGGGCTAGAACGGTTTCGTAAGATCGGGGGTACTCAGATGACGACGTTTGTTAATCGATTCAAGGCATTCCTGAAGAGCGAGGACGGC
>CAZONT010000100.1:0-4088 GCA_964581285.1 uncultured Planctomycetaceae bacterium
GTGTTACCCACTGGATCCTAAGTCCAGCGCGTCTGCCAATTCCGCCACTCGCGCGGTCCCGCATTATACGCCGCCCGACGTGGCCGAGCCCGCGAGGACATCGGCCATGGAGTACCGCCCGGCCGGCTTTCCGGCGATCCACGCTGCGGCCGCCAACGCACCGCGCGCGAAGGTGTCGCGCGAATGAGCGACGTGCCGAACAGTTACCGATTCGCCAACGGTCGAGAATCTCACGTCGTGCTCTCCCACGACGTCGCCGGCGCGAACGGCATGAATGCCGATCTGGCCGGGCGGCCGTGGCGGGCCGGGACCCTCCCGCCCGAAGACGACGTCGACCGCGGTGCCGCGGCGACCGCGAAGCACCGCATCCTTGAGTGCCAAGGCCGTGCCGCTGGGGGCGTCGAGCTTGAAGCGATGGTGCGTTTCGATGATCTCCACGTCGTAGTCGACGCTGAGGCCGGCCGCGACCTGCTCGACGATACCGAGCAGCATGTTGACGCCGACACTCATATTGGCAGACTTGAGCAGGGCAATGCGGTGCGCGGCCGCGTCGATCTCAGCCAACTCGGCCGCGGTGTGGCCCGTGGCGCCGATGACGATTGCACGCTGGCGACCGAGGCAGAGATGCACCCATTCGATGGTCGCGGCAGCCGTCGAAAAGTCGATCAGGACATCGAACGCCGCATCGCTCTGCCCGGCGATGGGGATTCCGCATCGACCGATGCCGGCGCAATCACCAGCGTCTTTGCCGAGCTGCCCGGAAGAAGCGCAATCAATGGCGGCCGCCAGTTCGAAGCGGGCGTCGGCGGCGGCGAGCGCAATCACGCGCTGTCCCATCCGGCCGGCAGCTCCGGCAACGGCGAGCGAAATCGGCACCGAGACACCTCCACGCGATCGGCGTCTGGCGGCTGGTTCGCAGCCGTGCCAACGATCGCGCGGCTGGATTATCGCGGGGTGGTGTTATTGGGCAAGCCCGAGCAGCAGCCGGGCGGTCCAACGTTGACCGAGGCGCCGGTGTCGTTGTAGTCGCGGGTCTCGCTGATCGGGCCGCCGATGTCGGGCGACAGCGCCCGGTCGGACGAACGCAGCGCAGCGGACGTGCCCCAGGGTGCTTCGACGGTCTCGCCCCGCGCGGCGCCCGCGCCGATGGCCGCCGTACGACCGTACCGGCCGGCGACGAGGGCAACGTCTTGCGAGTTGGACGCTTCGCTGAGCGGCACGGTTCGATCGACGCGCATGGTATAACCCGAGGTGGCGACGCAGGGAGTCAGCGACTTGCCGGGTTGTTTCGGCGGCTTTCGATAGAATGCCAGGGCGTAAGCCGAATCGTCCTTCTGCGAAGAGCAGCCCGATGCAAGCAGGCCGAAGGTCAGGAGCGCCGCGGCAGTCGTACGGTTCATCATCATCACAACATCCCCCAATAGACCTTTTTCGTCTAAGTCTTGCGCTGACGCTGTGTGGCGAGTTCGAGCGTACGCTTTTCGGCGCGAGTCAGCGTCTGCATGCCGTGTTCGTGCACCTTCTGCAGTATTCGATCGACCTCGGCGTCCTCGTCGTGTTCGCGGCGGCGATCTTCAGCGATGCGGCGGATTCGGGCACGCTCGCGCCGCGCGGCGAGCCAACCGCTGAAAATGCCGCGATTCCGGCCCCGTGAAGTTTGCTGCGTGTAACCGCCGCCGTACAGCCGCTCGTCGTAGATTTCGCCGCCGGCCAGCATTCGCCGCATGTTCATGCAGGTGATGTAACCGAAGACGGCGATGCCCACGAAGAGGAAGTCGGCCTTCATCAAGCCGAAAAGTCCCAGGATGACTGCGCCGACCATTCCGACCGTCGTGGACATGTACATTGATCGCGCGAAGCCGATATAGGGCCATAGAATGGTTTGCAGAATTCGGCCGCCGTCGAACGGGTACATCAGAAGTATCAGGTTGAAAAGCAGAAGCCAGTAGTTGACGTTGAATATCTGGTAGATCCAGAGCTGCCATGGCGCCGTGAGGTGGGCCAGCGCCAGCCAGGGCGAAAACGGGTTCCATGGCACGGCACTGAGATCTCCGGTCACGGCGGTCAGCGTTCCGGCGGCGATCGCGCAGATACCGACGTTTACCAGCGGCCCGCCGGCGGCCGTTACGAACTGCGCCCACGGCGTCATCGGAGCCTGGACGGTCGCGAGTCCGCCCAGCGGCCACATGAGGACTTCGTGGGCCGAACCGCCGACGGAGCGGGCGGCGAAGCAGTGGCCGAGTTCGTGAAGGAATACGGACGAGAAGAGCAGACCCATCCAACGCGCGCGGAATAGCACGGTTTCGTAGACGGGCCGTTCCGTGGCGCCTGCATTGCCGAGTGCGGTCAGCAGCAACTCCATCCCGACGTACACGATAAAGATGAAATGGATTCGTATGTCGATGCCAAAGAGCCGGCCGATCGAGAACGACCAGCCCATCGGATTGTCGCTGAAGCGCGAGCCCGAGCGCATGGGGTCGTGGGAGTCGTCGGCGTAAGGGCGCTCTTCCCAACTCATGGCGCGGCCCCCCGCGAGCGGTGCCAGCGAAGCAGCGTGACGATCGTCTTGGCGTCCACGATTTCACCCCGATCGACCGCAGCAAGGGCCGCGTCGGGTTGCATGATCTCGACGCGGATCTGCTCGGTCTCTTCCAGACGCTGCTGCGTCTTCTCTAAATCGGTTGCGACGAAGGCCCGGATAAGTTCCGTCATGACTCCCGGGGACGGATAAAACTCGCAAAGGGGCGTCATTTTGGCGGCCCGATAGCCGGTTTCCTCCTCCAGCTCGCGGTAGGCCGCGGCGAGGGGGGCTTCGCCGGGCTGATCGAGCGTTCCGGCCGGCAGTTCGAGCAATTCGCGTTCGAGCGTGTGTCGCATGACTCTGACCAGTACGAGGCGACCGTCTGCCAGGATCGGCAGGATGACGACCGCACCGGGATGAACGATCACTTCACGGAGGACGGCGCGGCCGTCGCGGGCGCGGACGGTCCGGTTTACGACGGAGAACTTCTTGCAGGTCAGGAGAGTTTCCATGCCCGGGCGGCCCGCACGCGTGGACTTTCCAGATTATATCTCGCGCGCGGTGGCCGAACAAATCGGGGCGCGATTCGGGGCGAGAATCCTTGGCGAAGCCGGCTCACGGACATAGAATGGTCGGGTCGCTGACGAGCCGCGGCGACTTCCCCCAGCGGAAAAAAGGCGAGTGTCGGATGGGACTGGTCCTGCGGACACCCGCGAATTCTATCAGGAGTGAGAACGAACATGCCCGAAGCAGCCAATGGGGCCGCCAAGTATTTGACCTCGGGAACGAAGGTACGGGTCGCGACCCCCGGCGATCCGCCGGAATGGTCGGAGTGGGATGATGACAAAGGCCGTACGGCACCGCCCGTCAAAAAGCGGATGCAGCAGATGTTCTTTCGAGGTGATCGGAAGATTGCGGCGGAGATCGTCTTCATCAGCAACGAGTCGGAACGCGAAGAGTTGCGTCGCAAGGGACGTGTGAAGGTTCGCATCAAGGAGGCGGCCGGAACCGTCCTGGTCATCACGGCCGACCTCAACAATCTACAGAAGGCCTGATCTCGGGTCGGCGCGACCCTCCTTCGTCGGCCTGGCGCGAAACCCAAAGCAGGACGATCAAAAAGGTTGCGGCGATTGACAGGTGCAGGCCGCGCCGATACGGTTTGCCGACGAGTTTCGGGCCTTGGCGGCCCGAGCCAGTCCCGGACCGGGTCGAAATCAATCGCCGCGGTGACCGGTCCAGAATGGAGATCGCACCGTGTCCATGCCAAGCCGACTCGGCTGCCTCGTACTCGGACTCCTACTGATCGCGTCCGGCGGGGGATGTCGCGAAGATGCCATGCTCGCCGTTCGGACGAACTGGTACATCGCTGACATACCGGTTCCGAAGGGGTTTGACCGCAACGTCGACGAATCGACTTACAAAGCCGATGCGAAAGGACGCCGCATTCTCGACGTGTACGAGGGCGGGGCCGACCCGATCAAAGTGCGAAACTTCTACAAGACGAACATGCTCGGGCAGCAGTGGGTCTTCGAAAACGAATCCCTGGCCGGCTCGCGCGCCGCGCTGG
>CAZONT010000100.1:4098-14503 GCA_964581285.1 uncultured Planctomycetaceae bacterium
CGGCTCGATCTACACGCTGAACTACACCAAGGGAAAAGAGAAGTGCACGATCACAGTCGGCCGTACGTCTGACAAGGGGTTGTTTAACAAGACCGAGATCCGGGTCAACATCGAAGGAACCTAGCCGCCGGCCGGATCGCTCGACCGCCCGCCAGGAAATGCAAGCATCATGAAGACCGCGCGACGTCACGAATTGCATACGAACGAACTCTCTCACCAGATTGACGAGCTGGTGGCCTATTTCCAGAAGTACGGCTGGCAGATCGTCGGCGCGATCGTCGCGATCGTCGTCGTGGTGGTGGCCGGATACATGTACACCAGCAGCAAACGCTCTGACGCGCAGCGGGCGTGGGCCGAGTTGCTTCGACCGCAGGCGATCGTGGGCGCGACGCCGGCCGATCAGATCAGCTATTTCCGCGGGCTGGCCGACAAGAACTTTGACTCGATGCTGTCGGCCATGGCGCTGTTTCAGGCAGGCAACGTGGCGCTGGGCGAGGCGACCAGTCCGAAGGTGAGCGAGACGCAGCGCAGCGACTGGTTCAAGCAGGCCGAACAGGCCTACCAGCAGATCGTCCAGAACTACCCGCAGCACGTCGTTCCGGTCAGCAATGCACGGCTGTCGCTCGGATTGGTCGCCGAAGGGCGTAATGACTCGGCCGCTGCGAAGTCGATTTATCAGCAAATGATCGATGACGCGGCGTTGAAAGACTACCCGGCCCAGATCCAGGCCCGCTATCGAATCAAGAACCTTGCGGGTTGGGCCGCGCCGGTCGTCTTCCCGCCGCCGCCGCCTTCGACCGCACCGACAACTTCGACTGCTCCGGCATCGGTGACACCCGAAGCTCCGTTGAAGACAATCACGCCGCCGGCAATGATGATCCCAACGCCGCCCGCGACGACGCAGCCGGCGGGATCGTAGGCCAATCTCGCAGCACGCATCCGGGAACCGAAATGATTCGGGAGTCAATCAACACGCGCGGGTTTCACGTTGGGGTGCGATTCGCGCCGGCGGCCGTTTTCGACAAGGCCAAGCGGCAGGAGTTTCAGACGAAGCTGTCGCAGGGGTTTGATTGGCGCAAGCAGGAGTTTGGCGATCACTCGTGGGTGCTGTCGTCGCCGCAGGCCGAGGGCGACCCCCGCAGCCACACCAAGCTAACGCTTCAGCCCGACGTGCTTAACTTCGAGGAGTTCTTCCCTGTTTCGACCCTCGATTTGTTCGTCGACAACCTCAAGCTCGCGCTGCAGGGCATGGCCGACGTCTTTGGGCCGCGCGTGCTGCTCGGTTCGGGCTCGATGGTCCGGCTGACGGTGGGCGCGCCCGGCGGCGATGCTCGCGTCTTCCTCGGCAATCGTTGCCTGCATCTCGATCAGCAGCTTGCGCCGATTGGCCGGCCGGTCCATGCGCTCGGCTTGCGGCTGCTTCTGCCGCCGATCGACAGCGCGGGCCAGGCCACATGGCAGGGCGAGGTCAAGATCGAGTCGCTGGTGGAGGACGTGCGGCAGGTCTTCGTTGAGCTCGACGCCAAGTGGGGCACGCCGCTGGCATGGTCGCCGGACGTGATCGTCGAGCGCGTTCGCACGGCGCACGGCTTCGCGGCGGAACAAGTCGTCAAGTTTCTCGAGCAGTACGAAGCGCCGTAGGGATTAGCGAACACCGGCGGTGTTCGGTTTCTCAACGCGGTCTCCGCGGTAGGTTGTGCCGCGCCAGGTGGTTGTCGAGCGGCCGCCGAGTCGGCGGATGGCGGAGATGAGCATTCCGGCCGCGAGGAATGCGCCGATCGGGTAGGTGGGGGCCAGCAGCGGATTCACGCGGCTGATGCGATAGAAGCGGAACAACACCGTCATCTGCAAGGCGCAGGCCGCTCCCGCCGCGATCAGAAGTGCGTTGGCGGACGAGCTCATTGTCGCACTGGTTGCTTTCGCGATCAGCCCGCCGATCAACAGGAGCCACGGCAGCAGACTCAGTACCAGCACAAATACGAGCGAAACGATCAGCCGGCGAAGCGAGCCGAAGCAGCCATAGAAGATGCGGCTCCAGCCGCGCCAGGCCTGGGCGAGACTGTTGTACATGCGGACCCGGTAGAGGTCGGAGTTTGAGACGACGCGGAGCCGCAATCCGGCCTGCTTCGCGATGCGTGCCATGTGCATGTCTTCATTGACTTCGGTTTTCACCGGCTCATGGCCGCCGATGGCGTCATAGGCCGATCGGCTCATGAGCATGAACGCGCCGTTCGCATAGGCGTTGGAGCGCCGGGGGTCGTTCACTTTCAGCGGATTGAACCAGAGCATCATGATTCCGCCGCAGGCGGGTTGAATAATCTGCTCCCAAAGGCCGTGCATCTCGAGCAGCGGCAATAGCGAGAGGAATTCGGTCTTCGTTTCCAGCGCATGCCGCATGGCCACGGTGAGACTGCGCGGCGAGGTCTGGACGCAGTCAGCGTCGGAGAAGCAGAACCAGGCGCCGGTGGCATTTTCGACACCGACCCGCATGGCGTTGTTCTTGCCGAACCAGCCGGGCAGCAGCTCGGTCACGTGCAGTGCGCGGACGCGCGGGTTAGCAGCGGCGACGGCATCGATGATGACCGGCGTGCGGTCGGTGCTCCGGTCGTCGATGCAGATGACTTCGAAATCGGCGTAATCCTGGGCCAGCCACGATTGCAGGCACGCCTCGATATTGGCCTCCTCGTCCTTCGCGGCCACAAGGACGGTGATACGCGGCAGTGCCGCGCCATTCGCGCCGTCGTAGAGCCCGGAGTGAAGCGGCGGCAGCAGCCGATTGGCCCGCGAAATGGCGATATGGCGCGTAGCCCAAACCAGGGCGACGATCGCGAGCAGGCCAGTGAGAGCGGACAGCATGGACGTGTTCCGGGTCAGCCGCGGTTCAGCATGAGTTGCGAATCGTACCGCAGCAGGAGGATCAGTGCGGCCGACCAGCCGGCGATCTGAGCGAGCTCGCCGCCAAAACGGCGCACGCGCAATCGCAGAGCCTGAACAATCAGGTAATGCCTCAACAGCACGATCGAACGGTCGGCCCCGGCGAGGTACACCAGCCAGCTCCACGCCCAGCGCACCGTAAGGACGGTGGCGTAGATCGTGCACGCAATCGCAAGGAACCAGCGCCAGAAGTCGAACAGATCGAAGCTGCCGGGAATCAATCCGAATCCTCCGGCTGCGCCGTGTGCGCGCTCATCAGGCCGTCAAAGAGAGCCGTGCCGATTCGCAGGATCGTCGCGCCGCTGGCAATCGCAGCCTCGAAGTCGTTGGTCATGCCCATCGAAAGATGGCGGAACTCGGGGCCGACGACTTTTTCGGTGACCATGTCGTCGAACACGTCTCGCAGGCGGTCGAAAAAGAGTCGCTGCTCGCTCGGTGTGGCGTCGGCAGGCAACATGGTCATGAGGCCGCACAGCCGGATTCCATTCCATGCCGCGAACTGCTCGGCCAAGTGCGGCGCGGCGCCCACGGCCACGCCAAACTTGCTCCGCTCGTCGCTCACGTTGACTTCGAGCAGGATATTCGCGACTCGGCCGAGCCGGACGGCGTGCTGGTGCAGTTCTTCGGCCAGCCGAAGACTGTCAACCGAGTGGGTCATCTCGCTCCACGGCAGGATCAGCTTGACCTTGTTCCGCTGCAGGTGGCCGATCATGTGCCAGCGCGGCTTGGGGAGGGTTTTCTCGCCTCGGCCGGCAAGGGTGATCCGCCGCTCGATGAACTCGTGCAGCATTCCTGCCCGCTGATTGAGCTGCTGGGCGCGGCTCTCGCCGAGATCGATGTGCCCGGCCTCGAGCGTCTGGCGAATGACATCGATCTCGACGTACTTGGTGACGGCGACGACCGTGATGGAGGCGGGGTCTCGGCGGGCGGCGGCGCAAGCCGCTTCGATGCGGTCACGCACGCGCTTGAAGTTTTCGGCGATCTTTCGCCGCATGCTGGGCAGGTTGCTGATCATCGCCGCGCCCTTCGGACCGATAATGTGATACCGCAAGCTGGACGGTGTTTCAATCCCGTTGATGCAATTGGGACGGCACGGCTCCGGCGTTACAGTTGCCGGACAGGTCGGCATGACGAAAGGCCGACAGCGTGGAGAGGACTTCGAGATGGTGAGACGAGTTTGGTTGGCGGTGCTGCTGGGGATCGCAGGGTGTCAGTCGCCGCACGGTGCGACGGAGCGCGGCGCGATACCGCCCGATCCGAAGCTCGCTGGCCAACTTTCGTCGCAGTACGCGGCCACGACGCACCGCATTGTCGACGCGGCGCTGGCCGACAACGGCGCGTACGAGAAGCTCGAACGGCTGTGCGACGACGTGGGAAATCGTCTGAGCGGCAGCGAAGCGCTCGACCAAGCAATCAACTGGGCGGCGGACGCGATGCGGGCGGACGGGCTTGACAACGTGCGGACCGAGCCGGTGCAGGTCGTTCGCTGGGTTCGCGGTGCGGAATCGGTCGAAATGATCGAGCCGCGGCCGCACCGGTTGGTGATGCTGGGCCTGGGCGGCTCCATTGCGACGCCACCCGAGGGCATCACCGCTGAAGTCGAGGTGGTACGCGACGAGGCGGAGTTGGATCGGCTGGGGACCGGGGCGGCCGGGAAGATTGTATTGTTCAACAACGCCATGCCTGCTTACGACCCGATTCGCGGATCGGGTTACGGCCAGACCGTGCGATTCCGCAGCCACGGGGCGGACCTGGCGTCGGACAAAGGCGCGGTGGCGTGCCTTGTGCGCTCGGTAACGGCTCACAGTCTGCGAACTCCGCACACCGGGGCGATGTCTTACGGCGAGGGAAAACGCAAAATCCCGGCTGCGGCGATAACGATCGAGGACGCCGCGCAGATCGCCCGCTTGCGCGTCCGCGGCATCAAGGTCGTCGTGCGACTTAAAATGGAGGCGCATACCGATGACAAAGTCACGTCGGCCAACGTGATCGGCGAGATTCACGGAAGCACTTCGCCGGATGAGGTAGTGGTGATCGGCGGACACATCGACTCGTGGGACGTCGGCGACGGCGCGCACGACGACGGGGCGGGCTGCGTGATGTCCATGCAGGCGCTGACGGTGTTGAAGAAGCTCGGCCTGCGCCCGAGACGGACGATTCGCTGCGTGCTGTTCACCAACGAGGAGAACGGCCTGGCGGGTGGCAAGCAATATGCGCTCGACCATGCCGCCGAACTGAAGAACCACGTCGCCGCGCTGGAGACCGACTCGGGCGGGTTCCGGCCGGTCGCGATCGGAATCAGCATCCCCGAATCGGCGCCGCCGCCCGGCTCGTATTCGTCAACGCGCGTTCTCGACGCGGCCCGGCGCCGCCGCGAGCCATCAGATAAGGACCAGCATGCGGCGGCCCGGCTTGCGGCCGTGCTGAAGCTGCTCGAACCGAAGCTCTCCGTTTACGCGACATCGGGCGGCGGGGGGGCCGACATCAGTCCGATGCGCTCGGCGGGCGTTCCCCAGCTGGGACTGGACGTCGATGGGGAGCACTATTTCGACTATCACCACACGCCCGCCGACACGCTCGACAAGGTGAATCCGAGGGACCTGCGCGAATGCGTGGCCACGCTCGCGGCGACGCTGTACGTGGTCGCGGATATGCCGGGGCGGCTGTCGGACTAGGCCAGGTTTTTCTTGTACCAGTCGATCGAGCGGCGGAGGCCTTCGTCGAACTTGACGGTGGGGGTGTAGCCGATGACCTGCTTTGCCAGCGAAATGTCGGCCAGCGAGTGCTTGATGTCGCCGGGGCGGGCGTCGACGTAGCGCGGCTTGACGTTCGTCCCCAGCAGTTCGTTGATGCGGGCGATCACGCGGTTGATCGTGATGCGTTCACCGCAGGCGATGTTCATGACGGTGCCGTCGGCTTTTGGAGCGGCGGCGGCCAGCACATTTGCCCGCACCACGTCGGCGATAAAGGTGAAATCGCGGGTCTGCTCGCCGTCGCCGTAGATCGTCGGCGATTCACCGCGCAGGATCGACGTGACGAATGCGGGAATCGCAGCGGCGTACTGGCTGGCCGGGTCCTGACGCGGGCCGAAGACGTTGAAATAGCGCAGAGCGAGCGTCTCGAAGCCGTAGGACTTGGCCCAGGCACGGGCGTATTGCTCGGCGGCGAGCTTTTGCACGGCATACGGGCTGAGCGGATCTGCCCGCATTGTCTCTACCTTGGGAAGCGTCGGCGATTCGCCGTAGGCCGAACTGCTGGCGGCGATGATGACGCGCCGCACGCTACATTCGCGGGCCGCCACGAGGAGGTTGAGCGTGCCGTCGATGTTGCAGCGGTGGCTGGCGACGGGGTCGCTCACGGACTTCGGGACGGACGGCAGGGCGGCCTGGTGCAGGATGATCTCGACGCCCTTGCACGCCTCGCGACAGTCATCGGGCTCGCGGATGTCGCCTTCAAACAATTCGGCGCGATCGCGGAACGAATCGAGGTTGTGTCGCTTGCCGGTCAGGAAATTGTCGATGACGCGAACCGATTCGCCCGCGTTGCAGAGATGTTCGGCGACGTTGGAGCCGATGAAGCCCGCGCCGCCGGTGACGAGATACTTGGCCACGTCGCCCTCCGATGAAACACACGGCCGGCTCGAACGCCGGCCATCCGGATTCTTATGGTATCAGACAGCCGCGGGATCGTCTTGAGATGCGGTTATGCGTCCTTTCGACCGATAACGACGATGCCGGCCTTATCGGCGGCGGCGATGAGGCGCTCGCCTTCAAGCATCAATGTTTTGCCTGCTTCGATGACGAGCACGCCGGCGCGTGCGGCCGCCAACTGATCGATGGTGGCCGGTCCGACAGTGGGTACGTCGAATCGCATGTCCTGGTTCGGCTTGGCCACCTTGACGAGCGTCCATCCGCCGGCGCGGCACAACTCGCCGGCTCGTGCGATCAGCCGCTGGGTGCCTTCGATCGCTTCGACCGCGATGACGTCTTTGTCCTTTACGGCCACCGACTGGCCGACGTCGAGACGACCCATCTCCTTCGCGATCCGCCAGCCGAGGTCGATGTCGACAGCCTGAGCGTCCGTCGGTTGGCAATGGGTAAGCACGCCGTCCGGCGCCATCGCTTCGGGGCAATAGGCGGTGGAGTCGATCAAGGTGACGCCTCGTCGGGCCATCTCGTCGGCCGTCGCACGCAGAAGGGTGTCGTTACGACGGTCGGCGGCGCCGAAGTACCAGATGCGAATGCTAGTGAGGTCCGGCCGATACGCCAACCACTGCCGCCACCACGAATGGTGGAGCATGCGGGTCTTGTCGACGCCGCCGGCCATCACGGCCTCGCGGACACCCTCGCGCCGCAGAATGCGAATCCAGCGGCCGGCCTGTACGATTCCGGCGCGATAGAAGGCATCCGCCTTCTCGCGGAGCGATTCGTCAGCGCAGTCTCGGAGGCCGACGATGATGACGCGGCGGCCGGCCGCCCGGGCACCTTCGGCGACGAGATGGGGAAATGTTCCGACACCGGCTATTACACCCAGCGGCTCGGACGAGGCGTTCGTCATGGTTCGAGTCGAACCTCGACTTCGGGCAATGGCTGGCCATCCGGAGTTTCGACGTGAGCGCCGAAACTCCAGTCGCCGCCGCCCTGGCTGATCTTGAGCAGCAATGCGTTGCTGCCTTTCTTCAAATCAATCGGCACGCGGTCGGCTTTCGGTGCATAAGCCCGGCCCACGTCGTTGCGGAAGACTTCTTTTCCGTTGAGCCACACCGCCACTCCGTCGTCGGAGCCGACGGCCAGTGAGGCCTTCATGTCGCGCGGGGCATGCAGGTAGGTCAGGGCGTAGCCGACGGCTTCGTAATGACGCTCGCCGAGGACCTTGCTGAACATGACGTGGAATTCGTTGCTCAGGTCGTCGCCTGCGGCGAGCTTGCGTTCGACGCGCTGCCAGCGAATCGGCTTGCCATCCTTGCCCGTGTACTGGGCGGACGGATCGGCCTTCTGCTCGGGCGGGAAGACCGTAAGGAGCGCCTTTGCGAACGGGGCGTCGAACGGCCCGACCACCCACCACGCATTGACCGACGGGAGCAGCGATCGCTCGATTGGAAAAACATAGGTTACATCGCCGAGACTGATCTTGACCCGGCCGCGGATCGCGAGTGTCGAGAGCGTGCGGCCCATGTCGACCGCGGCGGTCGCCTCGATCCAGGTTCCAGCGGGCAGGGCGTGTAGCGGGGAGACGATCGGCGCCGTTGTGCCTTCTTTGAGCGGGTCGAGTTCAATCTGGGCCGTCAGTCCGTCGATCGAACCGTAGGGGGGATTGATCTGCATACGGGCGATGACCTGAAATCCGCTCGGATTCTTCGGGTCCGGCAGAACGAGCACGTCGCGGGCGAGGCCGAGCAATCGCCCGACAGCGAAGCGCCGCGCGGATTCGTCCTTCGTCGCGCGGCCAATGTCGCGGACAAATGTCGGCAGGTTGTCGTGGATGAAGCGGGCCGTGTCGATCGACTGCTGCGAGCCTGCTCGAAGCTGCGCCCGAAGTTCGACGGCGCGACGAACCGAAGCCGGGGCGTCCGGGCCGAGTCTCACGGCGATCGACTCCATCCGTGCGAGTTGTCCGCGGAGTCCCTCGGTCAGCAGGGGGGCGTCGGCCGGTGCGCCGATCGTGCGGATCGTCACGTCGGTCGGCTTGTCGACGGGGCGCGAGCCGAGACGTACGACCGCCGCCAGTGTGTCGCCGTCGTACGACCAACCAGCCGCGCCGAGAGTTTTCGCCAACGGGAGCGGCTGGCCGTCGACCGTCACTTCCTGTCCCGGCCAGACGTTGTTGAGACGGATCTCCCACGCTCGCTGCGTCGGCTTGCCCGGGCACTGGCCGCCCATGGAACCAATCGTCACGCGATGGACATCACCGCTCGGGCGATAGAGCACCGGCGTGTTCAATCGTTCATTTTTCTGATAGCCGATGCTCGTGCCGTCATCTTCGTAGATGCTCGTTTGGCCGGATTGGCCGGGGAACACGCTGAGGATCATCGGATCGACCGGCTGGTTTGAGATGCGCTCGGCTTTGAGCGCCATCGGGATGATCGAGCCGGCGCGAACGAAGAGTGGGATCTGGTCCAGAGGGACGAGTAGATTGACGGTCGAGTTGCCGGGCGTGGTTGCACCCGTGAACCAGTTGGTCCACAGACTCGGCGGCAGCCAAACATTCACCGTGGCGGTCTGCGTGTCCGCGTCCATCGGAGCGACCACCGGGCGGACGAGAAATTGGTCGCCGAAAAGATACTCGTCTTTGCGCTCGTAGGACTCGTCGAGGTCGGGCCACTCGTAGTAGAGCGGGCGGCAGAGCGGCAGGCCGCGGTCAAAGCACTGGCGCGCGGCGTTGTAGATGTAAGGCACGAGCGCGTATCGCAACTGAAACGCGTCGCGGGCCGCGTGGAACACCGCCTTCGGAAACTCCCAGATGCGCCGCTCAGCCGCGGGGTTCTTGGTCGTATGCGTTCGAAGGATAGGGCTGAAAACGCCCCACTGGATCCAACGCGCGTAAAGTTCGGGATCAACCTTGCCGGGCTGATGGCCGCCGATGTCGTGGCTCCAGTACGCGTAGCCGACGTTGCCGGCCGTCGCGGTGAACTCGGGCTGAAAGGCGAGTGACGGCCAGTTGCAATAGGTGTCGCCGGAGAAGCCGATCTGGTAGCGGTGATTTCCGAGCCCGCCCCAGCGGCTGAAGATGAGCGGGCGACGCCCGGTCCTTTCGGCCCGCTGTTCCATGTCGTGCCAGTGCAGATAGTTCAACCACCACAGCGGATCAAGACCGGGGATCTTCGTCTCGGTGCCTTGCTGCCAGTCGAGCCACCAGAAGTCGATGCCTTGATTCTCCAGCGGGTGGTGAAGCAGCTCGAAGTAGGCCTTGATGAACTTGGGATCGGTGCAATCGAACGGTACGCGGTCGGACTTCGAAGGATCGAGTCCCATCTGCTTGGCGAACGCGACGAATTGCTTTTCCTGTTTTCCGACGCCCTCGGCCGGATGAAGGTTGAGCGTCGCCTTCAGCCCCTGCTCGTGCACCCACTTGAGGAAACCGTCGGGGTCCGGGAAGTAGGTCGGATTCCAAGTGTAGCCGGTCCAGCCGTCGAGGTGCCAGTCCATGTCGATCACAAGCACGTCGAGCGGTACATCGTTTTCGTGGAACTCCTTGACGAGTTGCCGCAGTTCGGCGTCGCTGTAGGCCCAATAGCGCGACCACCACGCGCCAAAGACGAATCGCGGCGGAAGCGGGATGCGCCCCGCGATCTTGACGTATTCGGCGAGGGCCCGCTTGTAGTCGTGCCCGTAGGCCATGAAGTACCAGTCGATCGCGCCGGACTTGTCGCGCGACCTGGGCCAGGGCGGGTCGCTGTCCACCACGAGTGAGCGCGAGTCGTCGAGGCAATACCAGCCGTCGCGCGAAAGGATGCCATCGTCGATCGGGCACC
>CAZONT010000101.1:0-14168 GCA_964581285.1 uncultured Planctomycetaceae bacterium
CCGAGGCGGCCATCGTCTCGGGGCTTGCGCCGGGGAGGTTGGCCGAGATTTGCAGCGTCGGAAAGTCGACGTTGGGTAGATCGCTGACCGGGAGCAAGCGATAGGCCATGCCGCCGAAAATGAGGATTGCGGCCATGACGAGGGTCGTCATAACGGGGCGGCGGATGAACGGTTCAGCGACGTTCATTTGGACATTTCCTGTGTCGGAGGGGCGGTTGCTTTGACCTGAACGCGGGCGCCGGGGACGAGACGAAGCTGGCCGTCGGTGACGATGGTTTCGCCGACGGTAAGTCCCTTCTTGATGACGGAGCCGCTGGTCTGGGCGTCGCCGAGTTCGATCGGGCGCATTTCGACGGTCTGGTCGGGCTTGAGGACGTAGACGAACTGGCCGGCCTGTCCCACTTGGACCGCTTCGGTCGGGATGACGACGCTGTCCTTGAGCGTCGCGATGGTCATCGAGACATCGACGAAGAGGCCGGGCCAGAGGCGATGGGCCTTGTTCGCGAAGGTGGCCTTGAGGCGGATCATGCCGGTGAGCGAGTCGACCTGGTTATCGATGAAGGCGAGATCGCCCTGTTCGATCGGTTCGTTGTCGCCGGGCATCGCCGCGAGCACGGGGACCGCACCGCCGGCCTGGGCCTTCTTGATGGCGTCGAGGTGTTTCTCAGCGACGGAGAAAGAGACGAAGATCGGCTCGATCTGATTGATGACGACGAGTGAGGTCTCGTTGGCCTTCAAGCTGCTGCCGACGTCGACGAGCTTGGCGCCGATGCGGCCGTCGATGGGGGAGCGGATGGAGCAGTAGTCGAGGCGAATCTTTGCGGATTCCAGGCCGGCCTGGTCAGCTTTGACCTGTGCGAGCTTGGCCTCGTAGTCGGCCTGCGAGCGCTGGCGTTCGCGTTCGGCGGCGGCTTTTTTCTGGAAGAGTTCAAGGGTCCGCTCGTAGTCGTGGGCAGCGTCATCTGCCATGGCCTGATCGCGAAGGAGATTGGCCTCGGCGAGCTGGACGGCCGCCTGGAACGGACGGGCGTCGAGCGTGAAGAGCTTATCGCCGGCGCGGAGTTCCTGGCCTTCGGTGAAGTGGACTTCGGTCAGCAGGCCATCCACCTGCGGCTTGATGGTGACGGTGCGAAAGGCCTCGACCCAGCCGATGGCACTGATCTGGATGGGGACGTCGCGCTGCACGGCGACGGCAACGGAGACGGGGACACCCGTTTCCGCGCCGCTGGTGCGGGCGTCGGATTCGCGGGAGCAGCCGGAGGTCAGCAGGGCCGAGGCGAGTGCGGTCGATGCGCTGACGGCTCGAAGGATGTGGCGGGGGGCCCAGAAGCTCATGTCGATGCTCCCTTCGCGGCTAGGCGGCGGCGGGTGCGTTCTTTGTCGGTGAGGATGCCGTGGAAGACGATGTCGACGATTTGGCGGGCCTGGATCGTTGACGAACGGGTGCGATTGGCGAAGACGTTGGCAATCATCGCGCCGTAGACGACGTCGCCGATGAAGTCGAGGATTTGCTCGGCGGAAATATCGCGGAAGCGGCCTTCGGCGATGAGGCGTCTGTAGACATCGCGCCAGTAGGGGGTGCGGGCATCGCGATGCTGGAAGTAGGTGGCTTTGCGGCGGTCTCGGAAGACGGCGCGTTCCTGGACGAAGAGTTCGACGAACTGGGGGTGGCGACTGAAGAAGGCGAGATAGGCGTCGATCGCCGCCGCGAGCTGGTCGAGTGGATCCTGGCGCGACTTGCGGGCCTTGTCGACTACTTCGCCGAGGCGCTTCATGCCGCGGTCGACGGCGGCGAGGAAGAGATCAGACTTGCTGGGGAAGTAGCGATAGAGGGTTCCTTTGCCGACCGAGAGCTTGTCGGCGAGGAGCTGGAGGTCGGTTTCGGCGTAGCCCCGGTCGGCGAACATGCGGGCGGCGGCGTCGAGGATCTGTCCGCGGCGGCGCTGGGCCAGGGATTCGTCGCGTGGGCGGCCGCGAGCGGGGGGCGCGAGGGTTGGCATGGCAGGACACTCCGGAGGAATTAATTGACGGACTCGTCCGTCCGGTTAATGGTAGCCAGGGCCCGGTCGCCCGCCATGTTAATTTTTCGCGGGGGGTGTTGCGGGAATGTGGCGCGGAGGCCGGGTGGGATGTTCTGCGAGAGATCGCGCAACTGTGCCGCGGACGGGCGTTTGCGACGAGTTGGAGACGGCCGCTATACTGGCTTCGACGAGTGCGGCGAAAGGTTCGGACCCATGCAGTTGACCATCGTTGAAACGCGACATGCTCCGCAGCCGAGACTGCCGGTATGGCTGAAGAAGCGATTGCCGACGGGCGACGTGCTCATGCAGACGCGGGCGATTGTAGCGCGGAGCGGCGTGGCGACGGTGTGCGAAGAGGCACGCTGTCCGAACCTGACGGAGTGCTGGTCGAAGCGGCATGCGACGTTCATGGTCCTCGGGGACAAGTGCACGCGGCGGTGCACGTTTTGTGCGGTGGTGACGGCGCGGCCGGACCCGGTCGAGGCGGATGAGCCGCAGCGGCTGGCGGCGGCGGTGGCGGAACTGGGGCTGCGGCACGTCGTGATCACGTCGGTGGCGCGGGACGATCTGGATGATGAGGGGGCGGGGCACTTCGCTGCGTGCGTGCGGGAGATTCGAGCGGTTCGGCCGAGCTGCATCATTGAGGTACTTCCGGCAGACTTTCATGGGCGCGAGGAATGTCTGGCGACGGTGTGCGCGTCGGGGCCGGACATTTACAACCACAACATCGAGACGGTCGAGCGCCTGCAGAAGTCAGTGCGTCCGGCGGCGCGGTATGAGCGGTCACTGGGATTGCTGCGGCGGGTGAAGGACATTCGGCCGGAGGTTTTTACGAAGTCGGGGATCATGGTCGGGCTGGGCGAGACGCGCGAGGAGTTGCGTGCGACGCTGACTGAGCTGCGCGTACATGGCGTGGACATCCTGACGGTCGGACAGTACTTACAGCCGACGCAGATACATGCGGCGGTGGTGCGATACGTTCCGCCGGAGGAGTTTGAGGAGATCGGGGCGGAGGCGCGGGGGCTGGGGTTCCGGTCGGTGGCGTCGGGGCCGTTTGTGCGGAGTTCGTACAACGCGGGGGATGTGTTCGACGCGATTGATGCGCGGCGGGTGCGGACGTGACGGCAGCCGTGGTTTCGCGGCTGCGAGGCAAGTTCATCGTCTTCGACGGGCCGGATGGGTGCGGGAAGAGCACGCAGCTCGCGGTGCTTGCGGAGAGGTTGCGCGGGGCGGGCGCGGCGGTCACGCTGGCGAAGGACCCTGGCGGGACCGACATCGGTAACCAGATTCGACACATCCTGCTCGACTACGACTTGTCGAAGATGGACGTGCGGTGCGAGACGTTTCTGTTCATGGCGTCGCGCGGGCAGCTTTGCGGCGAGGTGATCGATCCGGCGCTGAAGCGCGGCGATGTCGTGCTTTGCGATCGGTTCATTTCGTCAACTTGTGCGTATCAGGCGGCGGCGGGGTTTGATATCGCGCGGATTATCGAGCTGGGCAGGTATGCCGTTGGAGAAACGTGGCCGGCGCTCACGATCATTCTCGATCTGCCGCCCGAGTTAGGATTCGAGCGGACGGGGCGGGTGCCGTCGGCGAGCGGGCCGCGGCGGCTGAAGGACACGGTCGGGCAGCGGATGATGTTCGCGGATGTGCGAACCGATGCGATGGAGTCGCGGCCGTTGGAGTTTCATCAGCGCGTGCGGCAGTTGTTCCTGAAGTTGCAGGACCACTATCCGCGGCCGGTGGTGCATGTCGATGGGGTCGGGACGCGCGACGAGGTTCACGCGCGGGTGATCGAGGCGATTGAGCGTGCGTCTCTTTGATGTCGAGCATCAGTGGGCGGCGCAGCGGCGCCTGCAAATGGCGCGGGCCAGCGGGCGGATTCCGCATGCGTATCTGTTCGCGGGGCCGGCCGGCGTCGGGAAGCAGATGCTGGCCGAGCGGTTTGCGCGGCTGCTGCTGTGCGCGAAGCCGGTAAAGGTGAAGCCGCCGGGGGAGGCGGGTGGGGCGAAGATCGAGTGGCTTGATGCGTGCGGGACGTGCGAGGAGTGCGTGCTGTTCGCGGCGGGGACGCATCCGGATTATCGCATGCTGCATCGGGGGTATCGGAAGTTTCACCCGGAGGCACGGGTTCAGCGGCAGAAGGGGCTGGAGCTGACGATCGATCTGGTACGGCACTTTGTGCTGGAGCAGATCAGCCGGCGCGCGGCGCGGGGGCGGGCGAAGGTATTTGTGATTGGCGAGGCGGAGCGGCTCAATCCGGAAGCGCAAAACGCGATGCTCAAGACGCTGGAGGAGCCGCCGGATGATACGTTCTTGATTCTGATCGCGCGGTCGGCGGAGCGATTGCTGTCGACGATCCGGTCGCGGTGCCAGCCGGTGGCGTTTGGGCCGCTGCCGAGCGAGTTTGTCGCGGAGCGGCTGGCGGAGAAGCAGGTTGCGGCGGCCGACGCAACGTACCTGGCGGAATTGAGCGAGGGAAGTCTCGGACAGGCGCTGCGATATGCGTCGCTGGGGCTGGCGGCGCGGCGCGGCGAGGTGGTCGGGCTGCTGGAGGGGGCTGGGCGCGATCCACTGGCGGCGGCGAAGCAAATCAAGGAGATGGCCGAGGGGCTGGGGAAGCCCGAGCGAGATGAGGATGAGGGCGAGGTCGGCGAAGTCGACACGGACGCGGCGCGGACGGCGCTGAAGACAGTGCTGGCGATGACGTCGTGT
The DNA here is from genome assembly GCA_964581285.1 of uncultured Planctomycetaceae bacterium. Classification (GTDB taxonomy): domain Bacteria; phylum Planctomycetota; class Phycisphaerae; order UBA1845; family UTPLA1; genus SpSt-539. The sequence continues at coordinate 4,737 of CAZONT010000101.1, forward strand.
CTGCTGCGCGATGCGTTGCGGGTCGCAAGCGGGGCAGAGGCGGTGGCGTATGGCCGGGACGCGGCGATCGGCAAACTCTCGGCACGGCTGGGCCGTCGCGGGGCGATGCGGGGAATTCGTGCGATTTCGACGGCTGAGTCGCAGATCGACATGAACGCAAACGTGCCTCTCGTGCTCGACGGGCTCGCGATTTCGCTGGGGCGGTGCTTCGCCGAAGCTACGGCGGCGGCGTGAGTCTGCCGAGGCCCCGTCGCTTTACTTCGTGAGTGCATACCATGCTCGCGAACGCATACGGGGCAATCAAGCTACTCAACGGCGGCGTTACGGCCATATTGAGCGTTTTTGCCGCGGCGATTCTTGAAGCGCCGATTCTGGCCGTGTACTGGAAAGTGCCTTTCACGCGCGTTCTGCGCTGGGTGGTGGCGGCCAATGTCTGCTCGGCGGTTCTCGGGGTCTTTCCGGTGTTCTTCGCCCGGATTGGGCAGGGACCGGGCATGGATGCGGACCCGTCGTGGGTTTACCAGCATTACTGGGTAAGGCATCTCCGGGACGTCGTTGCGTTGTTTGTCATTTCATGTGCCGTTGAGTTGGCCTGTTACTTCGTGCTCGTGCGGCGGGCGAGAGCGGCCGTCGGAAAAACCCGGTTGCTGTTCGGTGTAATTGTCGCAAATGCGTTTACGTACGCGCTCCTGGGGCTCTATGTGGCGCGGCCGCCCACGACGACAGGGGATTATGAATTCCGTCCTGATACAAGTTGGATCAGTGAAGACAGCGAACGCGTTTGGTTCGTTGATCCCGATAGCTCGAAGCTGTGTTCCGTGCGCCTCAACGGGTCGGATCGGAAGGTCGAATATGACGGTAAACTCGGCCGCTTTGAGAAGCTCTGGGATATCGGAAGCGTCTACTCGCTGATTCCGGCGCGGCGGGAAAAGATCTATCTCACGGAGGATCGCATGTGGGTCGCGGTCACGGCGCACTCGACGCACCGGCTCGATGGGCCGGTCAACAGCCAGCGATGGGTCCGATGGGAGACCGCGCCATTGATCGCGCGGGCGCTGATGCGAATGGGAGTCAATACTTCAGCACCCGCGGAAGCGGCAGAATTGAAGGGCATCTATTACAGCGGCAGCGCACATGATCCGTGGAGTCAGGCCGACGAGCGCGGCGACGTGCGTGTCAAGTGCGCGACGTACTGGTTTGACGGCACGGGCACACCGCTAACGGTCGTTGATAGTCGGAGCGGAAGGACGACGTCATTCCGCATTCCGCTGGGGTCGAATGCGTACGTCTGCCGCGATCCGGTCATCCTCCCTGGTGAGCGATTCGTGCTCTTTCAATGCGGCGATTCCATCATGGTGCTCGATCGCGCAGAGATGCGGGTCGGCCGGCTCGTTCGAGGCGATAGTTTTGTGGTTGAAGCGGCGCCGTTCGAGAGGGTGTTCTTCAATTCGCCGCCGCAGACAACAATGCAAACGCCGAGCCAGCCGTGAGCGAGCTTCCGGGCGATTTCGGGGCCGAGTCGCAGATCGATATGAACGCGAACGTGCCTCTCGTGCTCGACGGGCTGGCGATTTCGCTGGGGCGGTGCTTCGCCGAAGCGACGGCGGCGGCGTGAGAGCGGGCATTCGCGCTCGTGCGGCGGGGCGCATTATGCGGGGGCGAGTTGCTCCGCGGATGTCGGATCCGTCATTTCGTAGTGAGACGCAACGAAGTTGATTCCGACCGCGGCACGCTGCAACCAACGTTGTTCGAGCTCGGGAGACCAGGCCGGGTCGTGGCGCTTGACGGCCTCGCGAAAGCTTTCGACAAACAGCGGGTAGAGCTCGGGGCGGATGTTGTATTGCGTGCGGCTGTGGGTCTCGCCGATCTTCCGCAGCGCGGCGGTCGTCGCCGGATTGTCGGGCGTGTGCTTGATCAGCAGATTCACCGCCGATCGAAAGTGCTGCTTCTGCCGCTCAAAATCCGTTGATGCGAACAGGGCGGGTATCTCGGGCGATTTCGAAAAGAAGAACTTGTAGAAAGTCGCGGCGAAGTCGCCATTGGCCAGGCACCGCTCAAAACTTGCACGTACATCCTGGGGTTCGATCACGATCGTTGCTCCAATGTTTGGGTGACAAATGCGGCAGGAACCGCGCCATGTGGAATTGAACGAATCCGAGATTCACTCACGCCAATTGAAGATTGGTGAGGCCTCCCTTTTGGCGCCGAAGGCAGAGATCGGCGATTTTGACCTGCGCGAGCGAATCGTAGAACGCTGTTTCCGCCTGGATGAGCAGGCGGCGAAGCTGACAGCCGGGTTCCAGTGGACAGACGCTTGGCTGGCTGACGCAATCCAATACGCCGGTACGACCTTCGAACCGTTCGATGACTTCACGGACGGTGATTTCGTCGGCCGAGCGCGCGAGCTGGACGCCGCCGGAACGTCCCGCGAGGGTGTGGACATAGCCGTCCCGGACGAGCTGCTGAATGACTTTGACCAGATGATCCTTGGAGACGTCGAACGCGTGGGCGATCTCTTCGGTGGTGGCCTTGCGGCCGGTGAAGCCGAGGTACATCAGGGTTCGAAGTGCGTAATCGGTTTGCAGTCGCAGTTTCATTTTTAACCTGGTACCTGATATACCACAAATGACAGAGGCGTCAAGCAAAATCAAACTGGTATTCTCGTGCCGGTTTTGTGTTCGGTGCCGGTGTGTCGAACTCGACCGATCGCGTTGGAGCCGCGTGCCGATATTGTTCAGGAGTTGCCGAGCTTGCGGATGATCTCGAAATGGGCCGGTTCGATCGGCATGACGGAGAGGCGCTGGCCGCGTTGCAGGAGGGGCATGGTCTTGATGGCGGGGACTTTCTTGAGCGCGTCCAACGTGAGGATACTCGGGAACTTCTCGACGAATTCAACATCGACCATCCGCCAGATGGGTTCGGCCTTGGTTGATTTCGGGTCGAAGTGAACGTGTTTCGGGTCGAGGGCGGTGTGGTCGGTATAGGCTTCGCGGCTGACGCGGGCGATGCCGACGATGCCCTTCGGTTCAACGCCGGAGTGGTAGACGAGAATCAGGTCGCCTTTCTTCATGTCGTCGCGGATGAAATTGCGGGCCTGGTAGTTGCGGACGCCATCCCAGCACGTCCGCTTGTCACGCTGCAAGTCGTCGATGGAATAGAATTCGGGGTCGGCTTTGATCAGCCAGAAGTGATGGGACGCCATTTCCGCCTCCTACGTGGATTGATTCCCGCTGGCGGCCGATCATATCCTATAATAATGATGTCGCGTCGCGGTCGGGGTGCAGATTGGGCACACGTCTGAATCCGGTTTATCGAACGTCGGGTATAAGTGTCTACTTGAGTGTGAGAACTGCATATCCAGTCATCTTGTTGGCGCTGGCGGGATGCTCTGCACGCACTGCGACAACGCACGTCCTGCCGCCGGACTTTCCTTCGCAGGCCGTAAGCGAAATTCCGATTGTTGGTCCCGTGGCAGAACCGCCGGCCGGATCGATCAATCGGGTCTACCGGGTCGATGGCCGCGACGATCGGAAGATGGTCTATCGCGACAACGAGCGAAGCGACGCGCCGGCGACGCTGTTGTTTCTCCATGGCATTGGATCGTCAAAGGTGGCGTGGTCGTACGTCGCTCCGGTGCTGGGCGAGCGCTACCGGGTGGTGACGGTCGATCTGCTGGGGCACGGCGATTCGGATAAGCCGGTTGAGTTCGGTTACTCGATGAGCGAGCAGGCGGACATCGTCCGCAAGTTTGTTCACGAACTTGGCCTGAGCAACGTTGTCCTGGTGGGGCATTCGTACGGGGCGGGGGTCGCGCTGGAGACGGCGCTGCCGATGCTCGAGAGCGGCAATCGGTGGGCGAACACGTCGGCCGACGGACGGACGTCGATCGTGCGGGGGCTGGTGTTGCTCGATCCGTCGGCGCTGGAGTTTCCGAAGCCATCGCTTTGGACGCTGATGGACGGGACGAGCGTTTCGCTGCTGGACCTCCTGTTTTCGACGGACAAGCGGGCGCGGCTGGTGCTGGAAGTCGTGTTCTGGGATCGGACGAAGATCCGGCCGGAGCTGGAGGCGGAATACGCCCGGGTGTTCCGCGATCCGCGGACGAGCGATGTATACTCATGGATCGCCGACAAGCAGCTCTTCAAGGAGCTGACGGCGCGGCGCGATCGGGAAGAGCGCTATCGCGGCGTGGTCTGCCCCGTGCTGGTGATGTTCGGCGAACACGACCGGGTTGTGCCGCGCGACGTGCCGGAGCGGTTGTGCGGGCTGCTGCCGGAGGCGAAGTGCGAGCCGGTTCCGGCATGCGGACATTCGCCGGCCGAAGAGCAGCCGGCACTCACGACGGCGAGAATTGAACAGTTCGTCCAAGAGCGGGTACTGGCGGCGCCGATGCGGGTGGCTGCGGCGCCGGTCGGAGCGACGACGGGCGGCGGCGGCGGGACAGCCGCGCGACCTTGACAATGACCTTCGTCCGCCGTTTGCTGGCGGCATGAGTTTTCCATCCGGCGACATTTCACCGATTACAACTTCGACGCGCGTGGGCTGGATCGGCACGGGCGTGATGGGTCTGTCGATGTGCGGGCATCTGCTCGCGCGCGGCATGGCGGTTTCCATTTTTTCAAGGACAAAGGGGCGGGCGCAGCAGTTGCTCGAGCGCGGCGGGACCTGGCAGCCCTCGTCGCGCGAAGTCGCGGAACACGCGCAGGTCGTCTGCACGATGGTGGGGTATCCGGCCGATGTGCGGGCCGTGTATTTCGGCAAAGACGGCGTGCTGGCGGGGGCGCATCCGGGGTCGGTGCTGATCGACTTTACGACGACGGAGCCGAGCTTGGCACGCGAGATCGCGGCCGAGGCGGCGCGGCACGGGGTGTATGCGCTGGATGCGCCGGTGTCGGGCGGGGACGTCGGGGCGCGGAACGCGACGCTGTCGATCATGGTGGGCGGGGAGCGGGCGGCGTTCGAGGCCGTGCGGCCGCTGCTGGAGTTGCTGGGCAAGTCGATCGTGCTGCAGGGCGCGCCGGGGGCCGGGCAGCACGCGAAGATGTGCAACCAGATCGTGATCGCGGGGACGATGATCGGCGTGTGCGAGGCGCTGCTTTACGGTCAGCGGGCGGGGCTGAACCTGGAGACGATGCTGCAGAGCATTCGGGGCGGGGCGGCGGGGTGCTGGACTTTGGACAACCTTGCGCCGCGAGTGTTGAAGCGGAACTTTGATCCGGGGTTTTTTGTCGAGCATTTCGTGAAGGATATGGCGATCGCGTTGGATGAGGCGCGGCGGATGAATCTGAAGCTTCCGGGACTGGAACTGGTGCATCGGCTGTATGAGACCGCTGTCGCGCACGGGCATGGGAAGAAGGGGACGCACGCGCTTTACTTGGCGCTGGAGCAGGTGGGGGCGAGTGTCAGTGGGGGATAGGCACGCCGCACTCGGGGCAGATGCCGGACTCGTTGCCCTGCAGTTCGTATCCACAATTGACACAGCGCTTCTCGCGCCGTCGGCGATGGAGTTCTGCGCGGCGTTTGAGCCCCATAACGAACGGCAAGCATAGAGTCAGTGCGCCAGTCCCGACCCACGCTGTCGAGATGTTGGCCAATCTGCCGTTTTGATCGCAAAAAAACCCAGGATTGAGGATTGCCGCGGGCGTCGTGAGCCGACGCTGCCGTACAAGCTTCACGATAAGTCGCTGGATCTCTTCAGGCCTAACGCAAAGCGTGCAGGAATTCCCGGTATACTGGCGTGCAACTAGAATGGGTCGGGGTGATTCGGCCGTTTCGTTCTCGCTGGGATGGGTTGCAACCGCTATGTGGCGGGAGGAAGCGACAAATTCGAAGTTTGTCATCCCAATCTGGCCGGAATATTGCAACGGGCCGCGCGCGGCAGCAGCACCCCAGCTTGTGAGAATTGCAGCTGCCAGGAATGCCATCGCGGTCCGCCAGGCCAATCGCGGTGGGCGTGCGTGCATCGCGAACAATTGTACCGTCACCTCCCAAGCGCGGTTTCAGGGTTTCGGCTGGGGTTCACGCGGTTTCATGTAGTTTGCCAGCAGGCGGGCGAGGAGGCGGGCGGGGAGCGTCCGCTGGAGGACGGCCGCGACTTTGTTGCCGCGGCCGGGGACGAAGATCGCTTTGTTTTTTGCGATCGCGGCGAGCGATTGCTCGGCGACCTGCTTCGGGTGGGCGCTGATCTTGAGGAATTCGTCGCGGCGGTTTTCGTAGCCGCCCTTGTCGAAGAACTCGGTGTTTGTTGTGCCGGGGCAGATGCAGGTGACGCTGACGCCGGTGTTGCGGAGTTCTTCGCGGAGGCCGAGCGAGAAGTTGATGACGAAGGCCTTGCTCGCGGCGTAGATCGTGCCGTAGGGAAAGGGCTGGAAGCCGGCCATGCTGGCGACGTTGACGATGCGGCCGAAGCGACGCGAGAGCATATCGGGGAGGCATAGCCGCGTGAGGCGTACGAGGGCGTCCTGGTTGAGGTGCATCATGGATTCCAGCTCCGCTGGATCCTGTTTGGCGAACTCGCCGTAGAGGCCGATGCCGGCATTGTTGATGAGGACGTCAATCGGTCCGCCCTCGGCGGCCTGATCGACCACTTCCTGGCAGGCGACAGACTCGGTGAGGTCGGCTGGGATGATGTGGACGCCTTCGGCGCGGCCGGCCGTGCTGAGTTCGGCCGCGAGTTGCTGCAGGCGGTCCTTGTTCCGCGCGACGAGGATGAGTCGGGCGCGGCGATGGGCAAAGGCGCGGGCGAGTTCGCGGCCGATGCCGCTCGATGCGCCGGTGATGAGGACGCGCTGGTCTGCGAAGTCGGTCATGCGCGGCGATGGTAGCGGTGGCGCGGTGGCGGGGGAAATGCGGGCTGTCGGGCGAGCGGGCATAATGGGGGCGATGAGCAGGATTGGCGACGTGGTTGTGTTTGGGTCGGGCGGGTTGCGGGGGACGCCGCTGTGCGCGCTGCTGGCGACGCGCGGCGTGGTGCGCGGATTCAAACACGCCGATTGTGATATTACGGACGAGGGGAGAGTGCGGGACGTTTTGGGTGCGGCGCGGCCGGACGTGGTGATCAATTGCGCGGCGTTCACGAAAGTAGACGATTGCGAGGCGCGGGCGGAGGAAGTGCTGCGGGTGAATGGCGCGGGCGCGGGGAATGTGGCCCGAGCGGCGCGGGATGTGGGGGCGCGGGTGGTGCAGGTGAGCACCGACTATGTATTCGACGGGAAGAAGGCGGGTGAGTACGTCGAGGACGATGTGACCGGGCCTGAGGCGGTGTTGTCGTCATATGGGCGGTCGAAACTGGCGGGTGAGCGGGCGGTGATCGAAGCGGGGGGGGCGTGGCTGATCGTGCGGACGAGCTGGGTGTTCGGACCGGCGGGGCCGAACTTCGTGGCGACGATCTTGAAGGCAGGGCGGGAGCGGCCGGAGCTTCAGGTGGTGAACGACCAGCGCGGTCGGCCGACATATGCGCCGGACCTGGCGGGGGCGATCGTTTCGCTGGTCGAGGCGGGGGCGCGCGGGGTCGTGCATGCCGCGAACAGCGGGGCGTGTACTTGGTTTGAGTTTGCGTGCGAGATTGTGCGGCGGGCGGGACTGACGACGCCGGTGCGGCCGTGCACCACGGCGGAGTATCCGCGCCCTGCGCGGCGGCCGGCGAACTCGGTGCTGGATACGTCGAAGTTCGAGCGGCTGACGGGCGGGGCGATGCGGAGCTGGGGTGAGGCGCTGGCGGAGTATCTGCCGGCGTTGCGCGCGACATAGCGTCTGAATGTGTCCGGGCGATTGAGTTTGAAATTCGGGCGGGATTGGCATGCTGGCGGCTTGCGTTGTGCTGTTGGGGGTTGGCGTCGCCCTGCTGGTGCGAGGGTTGGTGGGGCGGCGCGTCGGGGAAGAGCCGCGTTGCCGGCGGTGCGGGTACATCGTTCACGGCATCGAGTCGGGGCAGTGCCCCGAGTGCGGATTGGCGCTGGTGCCGGGCGCGGTGCGGGCCGGCGTGCGCGTACGGCGGTGGCGGGCGCTGGGATTGGGGTGCGTACTGCTGCTGATCGGCGCCGGGCTGGGCGTGGCGGTGGGGACGGGATGGGCTGCGCGGACAAATTTCTATCAGTATTTGCCGACGGGCTGGGTGGTGAAGGCGGCGGGGCGCGGGTCGGCGGATGCGATGACGATTGTTGAGAAGCGCGTGATCGCGGATGAGGTCAAGGGGGCGCAGTTGCGCGAGGTGATCGAGACGGGGTTGGCGGTGCACGGAGCGGAACGGTCGGACGTGAACACGCAGCGGTGGGTCGACCTGCTCGCTCAGATTGAGAAACACGTCGGAATGACGAAGGAGCAAAGCGAACGGTTTTGCTCGCAGATGTTCCGCTTGGAGGTGTTCGCGCCGCCGCGCGTCGTGTCCGGCGGCCATTTCAACGCCGAACTCCGACCGATTACGCGAATCCCATCTACAGAATACTTTGCGCTCGACGCGAACGTTAAGTTTACATCCGACGCACTTCGAGACGATTTCCCAGCGATGCCAACGCGTTTTCTCGTGATGGGAACATCGTACGGGCGCTTCTCTCCCGCGTATTCGAGCGGCTGGCTTTTCGTCCCCGCGCGAAGGGTTTCACCCGGCGTGTACGAGGCGAAATTCGATGTTGATGTCCGGGTGCGGCCGGGACGCGGCATGGCGTATCCGTTGCGGAGAAAAGGCCTCGCGCGGCAACATCATTTGAAAGTGAAGTTGGAAGTTGTGCCGGAGGATATGGCTGAGCTGGTCGCGGTCTTGTCCGATTCGTATTCACTCGCCGGCGTTCGTGCAGCTCTGGATATTCGGGCGACCGTCAGCGCGACACGACGGGGACGACCGGGAGAATTGAAAATCGAGTGGCGGCTTGTGAGAGAGAGTCCGTGCGATGCTTCACTCGAGCTTGCATGGCGTCCAAAGCCGCAGGGACTCGCAAAGTATTTTGCAGCGCCGCCGACCATCGCGATTCCGCAAGGGAGGACCTACGATCAATTCCAAATGCTCGACACGTACAGTCGGCATAACGTGCGCCCGGGCGACATACTGCGATTTCGACTTCGATCATTGGAGCACTTTGGCTATCAGGCAATCGGATCCGCACGGCTCAAACCGGATGTGGAGCTTGAACCGATTGATGTTGTGGTCGAGGCGGGGTCGGGGTGGCCGACGAGTGGGCCGGCGATTGCGGCTGGGGCTGGCGGCACGTGAGCGGCGGCTTTGCGGCGAGGGTGGACTAGTGGGCGCGGCGCGCTACCGCCAGCATGTGGGCGCTGGCTCCGAGCATCGTCGGTTCCGCGCCGAGGCGGTCGGCGGCTTCGATCAGGCGCTGGCGGCGGGCGGGGTCGTTCCAGTGGTCGTCAAAATTCTGGAGCAGCCAGCAGGGGCCTTCCATGCCGAGCAGCTCGATGAGGTCGAGGCCGGCGTCGGCGATTTCC
>CAZONT010000102.1:0-14155 GCA_964581285.1 uncultured Planctomycetaceae bacterium
TCCGTCTATTACTACCTCCACGACGTCCTCGGCAGCGTCATCGGCCTCGCCAACGCCGCCGGCCAGCTCGTCGAACGCTACACCTACGACCCCTACGGCAAGACCCGCGTCTTCACCGCCGCCGGCACAACCCCCATCCAACGCTCAAACTACGGCAACCCGTTCGCATGGACCGCCCAACGCCCCGACCCCGCCACCGGCCTCTACCACTTCCTCTACCGCACGTTCAGTCCATCCCTCGGCCGCTGGCTCCAACGCGACCCGGCGGGGTACGTCGATGGTACAAATCTCTACGAGTACGTATCAAGTGGTCCGGTATCGAGAATTGATCCGCTCGGCTTGGAGGATGAACTCGATCGGCAGCTGAAACGGGGCATTCTTGGCGCAGGAAATTCGGACAAGGCTCTAAATGATTTAACGGGCGCCGTCAATCAAGCATTCCTCGACTCGACGGACGGGATCCACGGCGCCATGACCGCCGTCGCACATCCCATCGACACGGCCCACAAGATTCAAGACGCGGCGGCCAACGAATTCTACAAGATCATCGAAGATGACCGAGCCAGCGGAAATGGGGACATCGGCGACGGAGATCTCCTGAGTTCTTGGTTCATGCGCCATATCTTTGGCGGTGACGAACTGCTCAACGCGTGGGAGGGCAAAGGCGCGAACGGCGAAATCTACACATTCAATCAGCGTGTCCATTTCGGCGCCGGCTTCTTCTTCAACACCGTCGACCTGATCATGACGGTCGTCGCGATCGAGGAGATCTTCTGTTTCGGTCAAGGCACCGAGATAGCCACCGAGCAGGGCAATCGGCCGATCGAGCAAATCCGCCCGGGTGATCGCGTTCTTGCCACGAACGACGATTCCCACTTGGGCAGCACGGAGTTGCAGGACTGGACGCTTGTCAAAGTCTCACTTCCCAATCCGGATGGCCCCGGCCGCGTCGAAATCGAGGCCCTTCGCCCAGCCGAGACCACCGCTCAATTCCTTCCGGGCGACTTGCTTCCGATCGACTACGCCGAGTTCGGCGTCGTCGGCTACGCCCGAATCGAGAGCATCAACTCGGCGCCACGGATTGCACCTGGCTGCGGCCGACTCGTGACGGCGACGATCTCGCGCATTGCTCTGGATGTGTTGCGGCTGGGTACTCAGGGCTGCGACAAGCCGATCGAAATCAGTTCCGGGCATCGTGTCTTCTCGATCGATCGCGCCGATTGGGTCCCGGCCGCCTCCCTCACAATCGGCGAACGCATCCGCACCAGCAGCGGCGCTTCCGTCGTCAGCGAAATCGCACCCGTCGGACGCCCCGTCCGCGTGTACAATCTGGAGGTCGACGGAGATCACTGCTACTTCGCAGGCCCTGTCGGCCTGCTCAGCCACAACGGCGCGATTTGCAGCAGAATTGGAGGCGTCTACAAAGTAAGAACCACGGAAGGTAAGTGGTATGTCGGTCAGACGGGCCGGGAACTTTGGACGCGATTGAAGGAACACATCCGCAAAGGCAAAATCACTCGAGAGGCGGCCGAATCCGCAGAGTGGATTAGAGTGCAGGGTGGCAGAAACGCTCGGCGCGAAGTGGAGCAGGACCTAATCGAAGATCTCGGAGGTCCCCGATCGCCAGGCTGTGCAAATAAGCGCAACGAGATCGATCGGAAAAAGCACCCCGGAAGCCGAAGCATAACAATTGAATGAACAGATACGACGACGACACGTTGCGAATTGAAGGCGTGCGGCGGGAGGATCGCTACCTGATTCGAACCGGCGAATTGGGCGAAACAGTCATACTCGCACAGGATCGCATCACCCAAACCCTAGCGTTCATGAAGGAGCGTTCGTACGACCGACTGGAGGTGAATCGCACACTCGGATATCCGTCACCCGACCTATCGCCGGTTACGGCGTTTTCATTCTTGACTGGGTTTTCGCTTATTCATGGCCCGGTTGATATTGCTCCTTTCAGGGGCTTACCGGGTCTCACCCAATTGGCGATTCGCGCACACGTCATTGCTCCTTTCGATTTCGCATGCCTTCCGAACCTGCTTGCGTGCCGTCTCCATTGGTGGCCCGGAGCAAAATCCGTGTTCACATGTACAGGCTTGAAGTCGCTCGACCTCGACTACTACAAGCACAAGTCCATCGGTCCGCTGCGCGAGTTTAACCGTATTGAGCACCTCGGAATCTCAAATTCGCCTTTGGAGGATCTGACCGCTATCGCAGAAATGCCTCCGCTTCGTGAGCTCGAGCTCATCAACTTAGGAAAGCTTTCAACGCTGGATGCATTGAAGCCTCAGACCCAGTTGCGACGCCTCGAAATTGACGGTTCGAGAAAGCTTACCGAAATCAGCGCCCTCGCGGGTATGACGCAACTTCGTAGTCTTCATCTGTGCAATGCCGGTCGCATCAAATCCCTCAAACCCCTGCAAAAGCTTCAGCACCTCCAACAGCTGTTTATGTGGGAAGACACCAACGTCCAAGACGGAGACATGAGGGTTCTGCTGGAATTGCCCGAGCTTCGACTGGTGGCATTCGCAAATCGGCGACACTACACGCATACTTGCGAGGAAATCTCGACAGAATTGGTGAACCGGCACGGTCGTCCTCTCGCCGAACGTTAACCACTCAAACCCCAACGGCCTCAACGGCCAACAATTCGAATATGACGAAGAAAACCGACTGACCCGCGACAGCGCCGGCGCCCTCCTCCTCGAAATCGCCTACGACGCCCTCGGCCGCCGCGTCGAATCCAAGGACTACACGTCAGCCGCCCAGTGCGGCTTCGGCCCGCCCGTCGTCACCCGCCACCTCATGGCCGGCCTCCACACCCTCGAAGAGCACATTCAATGCGCCAGCAGCGGCTCAAACGCGTGGACCCTCGCCCGCGAGTTCATCTGGGGCGAGCGCTTCCCCGAGCCCGTCGCCCTGGTCACCCACGGCGGCACCTCCGGCGGCTTCGGCGGCCCCTCCGTCCCGGCCGGCACGAGCGTCTATTACTACCTCCACGACGTCCTCGGCAGCGTCATCGGCCTCGCCAACGCCGCCGGCCAGCTCGTCGAACGCTACACCTACGACCCCTACGCCAAAACCCGCGTCTTCACCGCCACCGGCACAACCCCCATCCAACGCTCCAACTACGGCAACCCCTTCAACTGGACCGCCCAACGCCTCGACCCCGCCACCGGCCTCTACCACTTCCTCTACCGCACCTACAACCCGACGCTAGGAAGATGGCTCCAACGCGATCCGGCAGGGTACGTAGACGGGCCGAACGCATACATGGCGCTACTCGCTAGTCCGTTGGGGTGCGTTGATCCACTAGGTCTGTCGATTTGGTCCGGAGCAAAGGCCTTGCTGGAGGGCATCGGGGACGGCATTTCTGACCTGGTTGATGGCGCAATCAAAGCGGTGAAGCAAGCGGGCAAAGATGGTCCGTGGATAACCGTAGCTAAGACCGCGCTCGCCGCTACTTGCCAATACACGGAGTTTCGAAACGCCGGCGATGATCCAACTGACGCGGTTGTCGAAACGGTCTTTGTATTCTTGGCTCGCTCGGTCGGGGGAAATGGCATTCTGGATTTCTTGGAACGAGAAGATGAGTTCGGCAATCCGTTAACGTTGGATCAGGCCCTTTATCGCCTCGGTAAGTCCGTACCAGAATTGGGACTGGCTGCATGGTCAGTTCACGGCGGACTCGTGCTGCTAACTACGCGTAGCGGTGCTGTAGTAGTAGTGGGCATCGCCGACGAGTTGGGCGATGCCGCCATGCTTCAGCGGTACCTCGCCGGATCTGGCGGTCGATGGGGAGGCATAGAGACACGACTTCTCAATCATGAGATTGCAACAATGTACGAGAATAAGGGTTGGACAATACTTAACGGCGCCGGTCGCGCATCCGAGGAGTGGATTAGGGGTCCATTCAATGGCCTCAAAGGAGGAACTTGGATTGACATCACCGCGACGGATGGTACAACGGTCGTCCGCATCCAGACGATCGACACATTGGCAGACGGGCTCACTCCTATCGCAAGAGAAGCGGCTGCAGCACGGAGAATTGAAAGCGCCTTTCCGACAGATACCTTGATCTTGATACCTAAGCCACCAAAATGACTAAGTTGTTGCCGTTCTTTGCCCTTCGAGACGACTTACTTCCGATTTTGGAAGAACTTGAATCGTCGGGACCCGTCAGATACGTCCGATTCGGCGTTGTATGCTCAATCGCGCCCGAAACATATCCTTCCGGATCCGCAATCCCGAATATTGGCATAGCATCATCGGCATCAGGTGTGACCTGTGAGTCGTATTTGGTTGCAGACAGCAATTACACGCTACGGTTGCGAGCAATAGCCAACAGCACGCCCGATCGCAGCGACACGGGTACGGTCACGATCAGAGGCGTCGCGGTTCCGATCGTCAAATCTGCCGCAAAGCAAGAAACCGGGACTCGGCGACGTGTGATCGACCAACTCCACAATCCGGATACGGTCGTCTTCCGACCGGCCGGACTTTGGAAGCCCGAAATTGTGCTCGCCGGTGAGGTTTCTACCGCGTCAAGCAGCGCCGCTTCCCAATTGCTCATGCGGCGCTTCCGCGCCGCGTTCGCTCGCAGGTTTTCAAAAATTGGAGCCTTCCATGTTGGTCCAGCTGCTGAGCAGCTCTTGCGATCGGGAAAGCGATTAACGATTTCCGAAGGCGCCGCACGCGAATTTGATCTCAGCGAACCCTGACCCGCGTCCGCGACAGCGCCGGAGCCCTCCTCCAGGAAATCGCCTACGACGCCCTCGGCCGACGCGTCGAATCCAAAGACTACACCGCCGCCGCCCAGTGCGGCTTCGGCCCGCCCGTCGTCACCCGCCACCTCATGGCCGGCCTCCACACCCTCGAAGAGCACATCCAGTGCAGCGGCTCAACCTGGACCCTCGCCCGCGAGTTCATGTACGACCCGGACGCCTCGCGCGCAGCTCCGCCCAACAACTCATCACTCGACCGTCCGCAATTCCTCAAGCATCCCCTACGCCGGCTGCCCGCTCGGCGCCGTCAGCGCCCGGCGAAGGTCCGCGAGCAGCTGGTCGATCTTGAATGGCTTGAACAATACCCCCGCCAGCCCCTCGCGCCGCGCACGCACGATCGAGTGGTTCGGGTCGTACCCGAAGCCCGTCATCAGCATCACCGGCGTCGTCGGACTCTTGTCCTTCACCGCCGCGAAGATCTCGTACCCGTTCTTGTGCGGCATCTTGATGTCCGCGAGCACCAAGTCGTACGGCCGGCTCTCGAACAGCGACATGGCCGCCGCCCCGTCGGACGCCGTATCGACGACGCAGCCGCGCTTCGCCAGCACGCCCGCGATCGTCTCGCGGATGATCTCTTCGTCGTCGGCCACGAGCACGCGCTTGCCGTTCAGCACCGGGTCGACCTCGACCGCCTCGTCGCGCCGTCCTAGCAGTCCGCCCTTCGGACACGCCACGTCGCGAATGCTCTGCTTGATGGCCGTCACGTTGTCGCAGATCAGGTCGAGCCGCCGTCGCAGGTCGTCGTTGCCGATGTACTCTTCCTTGATGGTCGCCGCCTCGGTCAGGATGTCGTTGAGCGGTCCGGCGATCTCGTGCGAAACCTCGTCGGCGAACTGCCCCGTCATCTGGTACCGCTCGCCGATCAGCAGCTCCAGCGTGTGCAGCGCCATCGCGATGTACCGCGCCAGAATTTCGGCAAACTGCTTGTCCTCTTCGTTGAACGCCCCCAGCCGATCCGACTCGATGTTGAAGACCCCGATGACCTTGTCGTGCTGCCGCAGCGGCACCGTCAAAGACGACTTGGCCGACTCCAGCCCCTTCAGGTAGCGCGGGTCCTTCTCGATATCGCCGCAGATATAACTCTTGCCCGTCGCCGCGACATACCCGCTGATCCCGCTCCCCTCGGTCGAGACGTACAGGTCATACGTCAGACTGTTCGGCGCCATGCCATGCTGGAACACGATCTCGAGCCGGTTCGTCTTCTTGTCGATCAGCAGCACCGCAAAATTGTGAAAGTGAAGCAGTCGCTGAAGATGTTGCGTCACCGTCTCTTCAAGCAATCGGATGCGGTCGTCAATGCTCTTCTTGGCCGCTTCCTCCGTCCCCAGCTCCGCCAGCTCGCGCCCCGCCGCATCGATCGCGTCGATCTTCTTCTGCAGCCGCCGTGCCCGCGTCACATCCCAGACGACGGCCACAACGTGCGATTCTTTCTGCTGTTCGTTGATGACGGGTGTGGCGGTGACTTCGAAGTATTGATCGTTGCCGGCGGTGAGTGGAAAGCGGTGTGCGAGTTGCTGAGGGTTCTGCGGGTCCTTCGCGGTCGCCTGTCGGGCGCCGAGCAGGACCCGCTGACACGACTGACAAGTCTGCGTCAGCAGGTCAGACGGATAAGCCCGCATCGCTGCGTTGGCGTACAGCAGACGGCCGGACTCGTCGACCATGCACACGCCCTGGCCGAGCGACTCCAGCGTCGCCGACGCCTGCTGCGTAACGGCCGCGCGCTCCAGTGCCAGGAAGTCGCCCTGGTCGCTCACGACCAGGTCAAACCGCTGCGTCCTCAGCGCGTCGACAACTTCATCAAACGTGTGCTTGACCGTGACGTCGGCCTCGGCGCACAGCGAATCGATCCACGTCTCGCGCGCCGTTCGCGGGCTGCGAAACAGGAGTACCTTTTTACCTCGCCAGATCGGTTGGCTCATGTGGTTCGGCTGCCGCCACCCTCGGTCCGCCGCGTTCCTGCCGGACGGCATGAATCTCATCGGCGCAACGAGACGATCGTCCGTTAAGCTATATTAGCACGTTCCCAGCAGGCGATAAAGCGTTTTAGCGCCCGCCGCGTCACGGCTCGCCGCGAAATGGCTTGTTCTCCTGCTCCACGATCAGCGGGGCGAGGTATTTGCGGACGAACGACCGGTCGCTCCAACCTGTGTGCGTGCCGGGGTTTCCATAGTTCGCCATCCGCCGCGACCACTTGATCTGGTGCAGCTTGCGATATTCAGACTTCGACGACTCGCTCATCCCCGACGGCGTCTCGAACCCGACCGCCCCCGCCGCCGCCCCGTGCTTTCGATCGATGTTTCCAAAGATCGAAGTCCCGATCTGCAGAAAGCCAACGTCAGCCGTTGAGTAGTAGTTGAAAATACCATATCGCGTGTGGCTCAGCGCCCGCGTCAAATCGTGTTCCGGACTGACCGCCGCCGCGAGCAGGATCGCCGCTGTGAGTTTCCGCTCCTTCGGCATGTGCTCCAGCGCCAGCACGGCCAGACCCGCACCGCCCGAGTGCCCGATCAGGTGCACCGCCCGCCCCGGATACGTTTCCTGGTATTTCTCGATGCGTTTCACGAGCTTTCGGGCCTGATCGACGTTTCGCTCGTAGTCCGTCAGGTTGATCAGCAGCCCACCCGGGATCGCCGTGTTCCAGTCGAATATCTCGATTCCCGCCGATACCCCGCCCTCGTCCAAGCCGCGCGCGATGTCATAGTTGTACGCGCTGCGTCCCTCGATCCCCGGCAGCACGACCACCAACCCGCGCGACATGCGGTCGGCCGTGCCAAGATCGCGCACGCTGCATCCGCAGACCATCGCCATTAGCCCGAACGCGATCACCGCGCACGCCCACGCGCGGCGCCGACCAACCCGACGACCCCTCGATGTAACCTCATTCATGCCCAAACGTGCCTCATCACCGCCCATTCTCTGATCCGTATATGCGAAAGGGGGAATCTACCGGCTGCCGAGCGGATGTCGCCAATGCAGCATGACCATCAGCACCCACGCGAAGAACGACTGCCCGGCCGCAACCACCGCGTAGTGCCACGCGGGAAGCGGTGGGAACCCGCCATACGTCTCCAGCGCCGAGATGCCCGCCAGCGTCAGAAATGTCCCGATGAACATGAACACGACCGCCCCCATCAGCCAACGGCGCGGATCGCTCGTCGGCCGCAGGGCAAACAGCCCGGCGATCACGGCCGTTAATGCAGCGATCATCACGTGCCCGGCCCACGAGTAGCGTGACTGAGTGATCGACAGAATCCAACTGATCCACGTATCCCCCGCACGCGGCGGCTGCATGTACTTCCCGACGAGCAAGCCGCCCGCGCTCGCCCCGAGCACGATGCACAGCAGAGCAAACGGCGGCAGCCGGCCGGCCGTCGTGCGAAACAGACTCGCCAGCGCCACCGCGAGAATCAATCCCGTCAAGACAAATGTCGCCGCTGCCCACGCCAGGCGCGTCTCCTCGCCGCGCGCCATGGACATCGTAAGCTCCATCGCCTCTCGCTCGCGCCGCTTGGCGTCCTGTTCTCGCCGCAATTGCTCCGAGCCGACGGGGCGCTGCGACTGTGCATCCGCGTCGCGTGGACTGACGCGTCTCGCGCCCGTGCGTCGCGAGGCGTCCGGCGGGAATAGCGTCAGCGACTGCTGCATGCCTTGCCCGGACGGAACACCTCCCGGCCCGCTCGGTTGCGGAGGCGGCGCCTCCTGAAGTCGCATCATCCCGGACAGCGCGTTGACCAGCATCAACGTGCCCACCTCGCGATAACAATACTGCGCACCGATCCCCCACCCGATCGCAACGAGAAGGCAGATCGCGCCTTCCGCGCGATACGAAGGCCTCGCCGGAATGGCCGGCCGACTAAGCGACGGCGCCGCGGGTGCCGGCCGTCGAATCGACAGTACCGGTGCGACCTGTACGGCCGTGCGAACAATCTGCGGCCGCGGCTCGGCTGACGGCCGCGTCGCCGGGCTCGAAGAACTCGCGGGCTCGCTGGCGAGCGAATAAATCGTCGGCGCTGATTGAGGATTGGACGTGGACGGGGCGGGCCCGCCGCCGGCGGCCTTCGCGGGAAAATTGGGATCGCCGGCGCTCAGTTGCTCGGCCATGCCCGGGGCCCCACGCTTACCAGAAAGGACTCTCGATCCAGCGGCCAGCGGCGTAGATACTCTCGAATCCGGTCGGTGCTGACCGCATCGACCGCCGCAAGCCGCTCTTCCACCGTTCGCGGCCGGCCGAACATGTCTACATCGTGCGAAAGTTGCATGAGTCGATGGTACGGAGCCTCGGCTTCGGTTGCCAGTGCCGTCCGCCGACGGTTCTTGACCCGCTGCAGCTCGGCCTCCGTCACGCCATCGCTCACGACGAGCGCGACCTCGCGTTTCATCGCTTCCAGCAACTGCTCGCAATTCGGCGGCTCGCAGAACCCATACAGCAGCATCAACCCGCAGTCGCAATAGTCCACTCGCAACGCCGCGGCGACCGGCGCAACGCCCTCCTGCACAATCTTCCAGAAGAAGCGCGAGTTTTGTCCGCCCAGGATCGCCGCCAATGCCTCGGCCGTCTCGTCGTGCTCGTCCACCGCCGACGGGGCCGGAACAACCACGGCAAACGCCTGCTGCTTGAATCGATCCAGCTTCGCAACCGCCGTTCCGGTTGTGTGAAGTCGCGGCGACTCCCGTTTCGGTCGCGGACCGCTCGAACTCCACGTCCCGCAGATCTCTTTCGCGATCCGCATCACCTCGTCGGGCGTCACGGCGCCGCTGACGACCAATACCATGTTCGCCGGGTTGTATCGCTCCGCGAAATATCGGTGCATCTGGTCCCGCGCCATCGCCTTGACGGAGTCGGTCGTCCCAAGCACCGGCCAGTGCAGCGGGTGTCCAGGGAACATGCGCTCGTGCACCAGGTCGTAAAGATGTCGGTCGATCTGGTCGTCCGACATCGCGATCTCTTCAAGGATGACCTTCTTCTCCGTATCGAACTCGTCCGGTGGAATCGTCGAACGCATCATGTCGGCCAGCAGTTCGATCTGCCGCGCGAGATCATTCTTTCGCACCCACCCGAAGTAGAAAGTCCGCTCCTTCGAAGTGAAGGCGTTGTACGTGCTTCCCATGTTGTCAAAGTCGATGGTGATCTGTTGCCAGGCACGCTTCGGCGTCCCCTTGAAGCACATGTGCTCGAGAAAATGCGAAACGCCCGCCAGGTCAGACGTCTCGTCCCGCGCCCCGGTCCGCACAAGGAACCCGGCCGCCGCCGACGACACGTCCGGCATCGTCTCGACCAGCACCGTCAATCCGTTCGCCAGCTTCGATTGATGAAATCGGCTCATTCACGCACCGCCCTGCAACGCGGCTTACCGCTTCGTTCAGACGCCATCCGGTTTCGCCGGCCCCAGCGTTACCACGCTCAGCCGGTCCCGCGGATGATCTCTCAGGTATCGTTGAATATCCGCAATGCTCACCGCATTGATCTCCGCATTCTTTTCCTCAACGGGCACCGGTCGCCCGAAATAAAACAGGTCCGAGCCCAGTTCGCTCACCCGCGCCCGCGTGATGTCGCCATGCGTCTCGGTCCGCGCGATGATTTGCGTCTTCGACCGCCGCAATTCATCTTCGGTGAGATCCTCGGCCAGGCGATCGACCTCCCGCAGCAGCGTGCGGTACGTCTGCTCGCACCGCGCCGGAGTCGATGATGCGCCCAGGTGGATCATCCCGCCCGAACGCGGATGCTCGTGCCACGCTCCGACCCAGTACACCAGCCCCTGCTTCTCGCGTACCTCGGTGAACAACCGCGAGCTCATCCCGTCCCCCAGCACCGACAGCAGCAACCGTTCGACCGCGTACTCGCGATCGGTCATCCGCACGCCCGGCCAGCAGATCGAAATGTGCTGCTGTTCGAGCTCCTTGTGATAATGCCATCGACCGGCCGTAAACGTGATCGCCGGTATCGCCGCAGCCGCCGACGCGTCGCCGAATCCCGCGAACGCCGCTTCGAGTCGATCCGCCACACGTGCCGCGTCGATCGCCCCGCCGACAACCACCTGCATCCGCCGCGCTGCGAAGTTCGACCGCCAGAACGAAACAAGGTCCGCGCGACCGATCCGCTCCAGCGTCTCGCGATCACCGTAGGCGTGCCGCCCGAGCAGGGCGCCGTACGCGTGCTTGAGCATCAGCTTTCGCGACAGCTCCCCCGGATCGTCCTCCAGCGCCGTCAACTCCTGGTTCGCCAGTTCGATTCCAACCCGGCACGACTCCTCCGGAAACGTCGGCGTCCGGATCATCTCGACCGTCAGGTCCATCGCCTCATCGAAATAGTTCGGTAGCGACGTAACCTTGAATCCGATCGTCTCGCGCCCCACCCACGAGCCGTGCAGTGCCCCGATCGCATCGAAAGCATCCGAAAGCTGCGGCCCCGTCCGCTTCGCCGTCCCCTTGGAGATCGTCTGCTCGACCTGAAACGCCAGCCCCAATCGGTCTTCCGGCTCCGCCGCCATCCCCGACAACAGGCGGATCTCCAGCGCCGCAATGTGCCGCCCCGGCAAGACCTCCGCCGCAAAGTCAATCCCGCAGTCCAGCCGGCGATGAATGTAACGCGTCGCGGTCGATCCCATGCCGACGTTATATCCCGTCCGATCCGCCGCGGCTAGGAATCCTCCGCCGCCGGCCGGTACAGCGTCAAAACGAACCCCACCCGCGCCACAACGACGCACGGAACCTCGTTCGCAAGTCGCACCGCCATCTCGCTAATCGCCGTCCGATCGTGCCCCAGCACGCGCACTTTCAGCAACGGCGTACGCTCCAGCGCCTTGCGAATCTGGCTCAACTGCGCCTCGGCCAGTCCGGACCGGCCGATGGTCAGTTGCGCCTTCAGCCGCTGCGAATCGCGCCGCAATTCTCGAAGTTCGCCTGCCCCGGGCTTTGTCACCGAGTCACCCCAATCGGCTTCGGACGGCTGATGTGGAAGACATTCGCCGCCAGCGGACGATCAAATTGCAGATCGTCAATCCGCATATCCACCAGGCACTCCTCATCTCGAAGATTCTCGTCCGAACCGTTCGGTTCCAGCCGCCATCGCCGGACCGTCGAGTCATCCTGATCGATCCAGATTCGCATCTGACCCTTGTCCGCCGGAAGCTGCCGCACGAACTGGTAGCACGGCCGCTTCCCCGCAAAGTCGTGCCCGACCAGCCGATACTCCGGCACGCGACCCTGCGGTCGTCTCATCGCCACTTCGCCGCGCAGGAAAAGGTCCAGCGAAAAGAGCCGAATTCCCTCGCACGTCGTCTCCGTCGCGCTCAAGATGGGAACAGCGGCCGCCGTCCTGGACTGAATAAATCGGTCGTCATCGCCCCGATAAGCCCAAACTCCGCGTCCGACAATCACGGTCACATTGTTATCCAGTTCGAGTCGACAACGATCCGGCCGCTGCACCACCAGGAACATCCGTCGCGACCGCGAGACGTTGTTTCGGTGATCCCGCAGCACCCCGCTCAGCACCATCGTTTGGGCCTCGCGATAGCGGGCCGCACAACGCAGGAGAACTTCGTCGCCGTGAACTCCGTCCGCGGATGGCTGCGTGGTCGACTCCGGCGATTGGCATCCAGCGCAAGACGCCAGCGCTGCCACGGTTCCGATGATCAGTCGCTTTTGCGTGATTCTCATCAGTTCGGCTGCGAGGTCGCCGTACCTCGGCCAAGGCCGGTCAGCTCCATCCGAGCGGTGATTTTTCCGTCGACTTCGAGTTCCATCCGCGCCACGCCGTAAATCGGTATCGCCGGGCTCATCCAGATTCGCCGCTCGTACGATGCAGGGCCGAACTTCCACCGCGCGACGCTCCGCCGGCAGTCCCAGTCCCGGTCCGCCGCCCGGATCGTCGCCCGTCCGAACTCCAGTACCGCGCCCTCGCTTTCCGCCAGGTCGCGTGCATAGTCTGATTCCTGCCGCATACTGCGTACGGCCGGCTGGCCGATCATCTTACCCTTGAAAAGGGTTCGTACCTCGATGTCCGCGAGCAACTGCGTCGTGTGCACGACGCTCAAACGCTGTGTTCCATCAAGGGTCCGGTAAGCTACCCAGTCGCCCGCCGATGCGACCGTCAGCGGCATGATTCGCTCAAACTCCGCCGCCGGCTGCGTCGTCGGCGTCATGGGGCTCGTCGTTGTCTGGCCTGCCGCCGACGCCAGAATCAAACCAATAAAGCTGCAGACCCAGGCGATTTCAGGATAACGCATTATGCACACTGTTCAGAACGAAATTGCTACGATGGCACGATGAACTGTCATTAACTATAACTTGCATAACAACTTGCGCGATGAGCGTTGGATTTGTGCAAATGCACAATTTTTATATTGCATTCGCACAACCACGCCGATAAACTCTCTACGTCGTACCTGAGATAGCACGTTTTCAAGAAGGAGTAAATGCCATGGCAACCGAGATGAAGGACACGTTTGACAACTTCTTCAAGCAGGCGACCGAGACCGTCCAGAACACGGTCAACACCGGCGTCCGCTTCACCGAGGAGATGAGCCGCTTCTGGACTCGCCCGATGACCGGCACCCAGACTTTTGACGACGTCCGCCGCCGCGGCGAGACCATGGCCACCGAAGTGATCGGCCTCGTTCAGAAGAATGCCGCCGAGAGCCAGAAGGGCCTCGACGCCCAGTGCCGCAACGGCATGGACCTGACGCGCAAGACCTTTGAGACGATCGCCGCCGATGACGTGAGCGACATGCGCGACAAGACCGTCAACCTCTGCAACACCATGTTCGACGCCGTTCGCAAGTCGACCGAGATCGGCATGAACACCGGAATGCAGATGTTCGAGAACTGGACCTCGTTCTTCACGAAGTCCATGAATCAGTGCGAGGTCAAGAAGACCGTCGCCACCAAGTAAGTTTTTCAGGAGCCCGACCCGGGCGCTCAGGGTGTGATCGTGCGGCCACAAGCCGCATCGATACCTTGCTCTCCCGGGTTCGGGCTCTAACGTTTTTTCGCCGCTCCCTCCATTCAAAGGCCCGCGGCCATGAACGCTTCCGACAACGCATTCACCGCAAGCTTCGAACGCCTCTCCCAGGTATGGAACGACATGCTCTCGCGCGCCACCGGCGGCACGAGATCGCCCGATTCCAGCGCCCCCGAGAAGCTTCGCTCCGCGTTCATGGATTCCATGACGCGTTTCACCGAAGATTTCTTCCGTTCCAACGTTTTCGGCGAAATGCTCCAGAAGGCCCTCAACCAGGCCGTCGTCTTTCAATCCAACCTCGGCGAATTCCTCGGCAAGACCGTCTCGACTTCCTTGAATCCGCAATCGATCTGGCAAGATGACATCGTGGCGGCGGTGCAGGCGTCCGAAAAGCGGTTGCTGCAGC
>CAZONT010000103.1:0-14138 GCA_964581285.1 uncultured Planctomycetaceae bacterium
GCTTTCCCCCGGGGGGCCGGCCGCCCCCGGTGGGGGGGGGGGGGGGCCCGGGGCCGCGGGGGGGGGGGGGCGGGGGTTGGGTGCGGCTTTTTCGGTTGTCGGTGCTAGGGGTCGGCGAGAACATTCTACGATTCCAGCATGTCTTTCGCACAAATCGATGCGTCGGAAGGCCCCTATCTGAATGACTTACAGACATCAATCAGGACGAGTGCGTTTCCAATTGCGAACAAGACCAAGATGGCCCAAAAAACTCGATGGCCGTTAATTATGATCTTGAGAACTTTCCAGTCCGGGAGGTAGACCTCCGTTGAAACCAGCGCCGCTAATCGGTCCGAATAGAACCTACGATACTGTCGATCGCGATAAAACAGCATGATAACCAACACGGACAATACGGCTCCGAAGATCATTAGGATTATCATGGACGTCTTGCTTTCCTGCATCTTGAGCGCGCAAGCGAGGGTCACTCCTTCGATGGCCAGCAGGGTTTGCAGTCGACTCCACATCATTCGGTCCTGATGCAGGAAGTAAGAGAGCAATTCATTTGGAAGCATTTCACGCTTTGCGATTTCGGGCATGGGCGTCTCCTATTCAAGTCACGTATGAGTGGCAAGCGCGGGACAACCGCAACTTACCCATGGCATGCAACCGTGGTTCGTCTCGGGTACCCGGTGACCGGTATGGTGGGGCGCGGCGAGAGGCGGAGTGTGACACTGGTCGAAGCTGTCCAACGTCGGGGCATTGTTCCAGCGACGGTCGGGCATTACTTGTTTCTCTTCGGTCCTTTCTTTCGCGGACCGGACTTACTTTTTCCGCTACGCACTCGATGGAGGCCAACCTTTACAGCATTCGTGGTCGTTCCAAGGATGCCCGCTACTTGAGAGTTTGTGAAACCGCATTGACTAAGGCGCTCCGCCTTCAGCTCTTTTCCGATTTCTCCAAGATGTGAAGCGAACAATGCCCCCAGCACCATGCTGATACGCTCTAGGTGCACTATCGTTCGTTCGATCTGCTCGTCGGTCACACTCTCACTCCTTTCTTGAGGAACAGCTCGAAGCTCTTGTACTCTGTGAATCGAGCGACGGCGCCCTTGAATACCTTTTTCCACCGTCGACGAACCTTGACACGGTCAACGAGTACAACGTTGTTGAATAGATTGCGGTGCTTTTTGCGTTCCCTTGCAGCGCGCCGAAGCAGTGCCTGTAGATGATAGTCTGTGTCCACTATTGAGCAGCCGATCACTACAAGTAACTCGGCTTTGCACAGCGCGTCAAAAGCAGCCTTCCATAGTTTGCGCCAATGCGAATGTCCGAAGACCTTCCCATAGATAGGTGGAATAATCTGTCTGATCTTGCCTGTCTGGCTGTTGGTCCGCGGGGGCGTGATCGCCACCGGTTTCTTGGAGAAAACATTGGATAGTGTCTTCGCCGTTCCGCGAACCCACCAGTTTGCGGACCCATGGAGTTTGAGCAGTGTTACACCTTGAGCCGTCGGATGCACGACACTGGATCGCGGCTTCCACTTTGCTTTGTTGGTTCCGCCGCCTAGGCCGTAACCTGATCGTGGATCCCAGCCGCGCCGAACTAGCGCCGAGTCCAGAGTCGTATCGTAGTTAAGTGTTATGAACGTGTCGCTGGGCCCAAGTACCTCCGTAAGTCTGTCAAACCCCGTGGTACGATCACAACTGTGATCAAGCACGAATAGAATACCGAACAACAGCGAAAGAAAGTCCTCTAGCTCACGACGCTCGCCGGCATCAGGCTTTGGCCCGGGTCGAGATGCATAGATCTCAGGAAAATCCTTTGCTGTGTAGAGTAAGCTGAACGCAGTCTCCATTGGGGGTGGCCATTTTGCCGGAAGTTCCGTTCTAAAGATCGACTTGAGGCGACGAAGTCGCTTAGAAGCCGCTGACGTCGCTCCGCGCGCTCTCGCATACGTTTCCGCAATCTTGAAAAAGTCGAAGTTTAGTGGCGCTTTGATTCGCTTTTGGTTTACGAGTACGTGCGGGATCGCTCCGCGTGTAGCCCCTGCGCCGAGGATGAACGTTGTTGGTATGGACTTACCGCCGATGTTCACTTGCGATTTGCTCTCCGCGTGCGTTTCGCCTGAAGACGATTTGAAGGCAATCTCACTGTGCTACTTAATGGAATCTGGTATACGTGTAGAAGTCGAGCGTCCTTTCCTTCGCCAATCCAGTAGGCGACGCCGTGTTCGGTCCAACGGGTGATAGCTCGACTCAAGTTTCCTTGGTCCAAGCCGGCCGCTTTCGCAACCTGAGCTTGGGTTCTCGTTCCATCGCAGAGATTGAACGCCTCGACCTGCTTCCTTCCCGTGGCTACAACCTCGCGCACTTTGTCTTCCGCTATCGCCGCGCGACCGACAACGTGAATGAAGCACTGAATCAGTTGTTCGAGACGCGTGCTTGCTGCCATACCGATGTCTCCCGGAAAATACTATTGGCCGATAGTTGCAATGTGGACTGCGGCGCCAGACCGGCTATTCGATACGGTGCGTGACGGTCCAGTTCTCCATGGATTACCGCGAATGCTGGGTCGGCACGTGGGGCAACTTGTTGTGGGCTTAGTCATGTCGATGGATCCGAGTGCGCACGGCAGAGTTTAATAGAATTGGGGAGAGGGAAGCCAGAGGGATGGAGACGAAATTGTTGGGTGGGTGGGTTTTGTTGGGAAAAACATTGATAAGCGGGGGACGGTTGGACGGGGTCACCGACCAATGGGCCCCGCTTGCTGGCGCGCGCGGCTCGTACGGCGGTTCGTTGGGAGAACCGGCCGAAGGACCCCTCCGCGCCTCCCCTTGGCAAGGGGAGGATTAATTGGGAGCGGTTCGACGGAAATGCCCGCTTGCTGGCGCGCGCGGCTCGTACGGCGGTTGGACGGGAGAACCGGCCGAAGCACTTCTCCGCGCCTCCCCTTGGCAAGGGGAGGATTCATTGGGGGCGTTCGACGGGATCGCCGGTCGATGGGCCCGCTTGCTTGCGCGCGCGGCTCGTACGGCGGTTGGACGGGAGAACCGGCCGAAGCACTTCTCCGCGCCTCCCCTTGGCAAGGGGAGGATTCATTGGGGGCGTTCGACGGGATCGCCGGTCGATGGGCCCGCTTGCTTGCGCGCGCGGCTCGTACGGTGCGGCCCGCTTGCTGGCGCGCGCGGCTTGTACGGCGGGCTACTTTGCGGCGTGCAGGACGGCGGCGCGGATGGCGAGGCAGGTCTTGAGGAGCGGCTCCAGGGCTTCGAGGGGCTGGATGGTGGCGGGGTCGCTTTTGGCCTGCGACGGGTGATCGTGAATTTCCAGAAAGACGGCGTCGGCGCCGGCGGCGATGCCGCAGCGGGCGAGCATGGCGGCGAACTCGGGGCGGCCGCCGGTCTGCGTGCCCTGTGCGCCGGGGAGCTGGCAACTGTGGGTGGCGTCGAAGACGACGGGGGCGAGCCGGGCCATGTCGGCGATGGCGGTCATGTCGTTGACCAGCGCGCCGTAGCCGAAGAAGGTGCCGCGCTCGGTGAGCAGGACGCGGCGGTTGCCGGCGGCGTGGACCTTGGCGACGGCCTGCTCCATCTGCCACGGGGCCATGAACTGGCCTTTCTTGATGTTGACGGTCTTGCCGGTCTTGGCGGCGGCGTGAATGAGATCCGTCTGGCGGCAGAGGAAGGCGGGGATCTGCAGGGCGTCCAACACTTCGCCGGCCGGTTCGGCCTGCGACGGCTCGTGGATGTCCGACAGGATCGGGACGCCGCACTTCTCACGGACCATAGCGAGGGTCTTGAGGCCCGATTCGAGGCCGGGGCCGCGGAAGCCGGCGGCGCTGGTGCGGTTGGCCTTGTCGTAGCTGGCCTTGAAGACGAAGCCGACGCCCAGCCGGCGGCAGACGTCGCGGGCGAACTCGGCGAGCTTGAGGCAGTGGTCGGTTGATTCGATGACGCAGGGGCCGGCGATGAGGGCAAGCGGGCGGCCGGGGCCGATGGGGACGTTGCCGATTTCGACGGGTGCGATGGCCATGCGACGTGAAAGATACCGCGAGGCGGCTGCGATGGCACGCGGGCTAGCGGTCGTCGCGGAACCAGCCGAGGGCGCGTTGGATGCGGGCCCGATCGCTGCGGACCGTCTCGACGCCTTCCTCGATGACGATGCGCTCGATGGCGCCGGAGGCGTCGAGCACGTAGCGCTGGCGGTCGGCTGAATAGTCGGACCATTGCCAGACGCTTCGGCCGCCGGGGCCGTCGGATTCGAGCCGGCTGAAAACGGCGGCCGGGCGACGGGCCCGCCACGACGTTTCCAGGGTGATCATCTCGCGGCCGGCGTTCATGGACGCGAACCAGCGGAGGGCGGCGTCTTCGAGCGGATCGGGGACGAAGTTGTCGGGCGTGCCGGCGGTGGCGGTTCGCGATTCGCCGCCGGCCTCGGTCGTGATCTGGACGTCGTTCTTTCCGGCCTTGCGGCTGACGCGCGTGACGAGCTTCCGCGAGAGGTTGCCGGCGACGAACGCGATGGTCGATTCGGTCTCGTAGGCATCGCCGCTCGCGTCGCTGGTCCAGACGACGCTCAGCATCTGGCGTGCATCGTCGGTGTAGCGGATTTCCGAGTCGACGCTGCCGTTGAACTCGTCGGCGGCGTCGCCGGCCGGGCCGGTCGTGGTCGTTCGCTCGTGCCGATCGCGGTGATAGCCGCGGGCCTCTCCGAAGCGGCGAAGCAAGTACCAGTCGGTTCCGTCGGGCTTTGACCAGAAGGACGGGAGGCCGCGACGGCGGACTTCCTGGACCACGACGCCGCCGAGTTTCGCGGCCGCGGCGACGTCGAACGCATGGGCTTGATCGCGCGGCTTCACGCCGGCGGCGAGCGTTCGGCAGGCGGCTTGGATGGCGCTGCGGGCCTGGTCCGTGCCACGGGCCTGGAGCATTGCGACGGTTCCGCCGCCCAGGTCGACGGCCCAGGTCGACCGGAAGCGATCCAGCTCCTCGCTTTCGACGAAGGCGGCGGCGCGGCCTTCGACGTCGATTCGCTGGGGCTGAGTGGCGGCATCGAGACGCAGGGAACCGGTCATCGCGGCGTCGTAGGCGAGGTCTTCGAGCGTGCGCGGTGCGACGAGAATCGTCCGCCAGACTTCGGCGCTCCATCCGGCTTCGGATGCGGCGTCGGCCACGAAGGCCGCGGCCGGGTGATGGGCGTCGGTTGCCTCGATGCAAAGCGTTCCGGAGGGCGTCGGGCAGGTGAGGCCGATCTCGGCGGCCAGCGGGTCGGCCGATGGACCGAGGCGCGGGTGGACGAACTCGATCGAGCCGCAGACGCTGCGAAGGGTGCGGTGGAGGCGGGCCGACCGCGACGACGGTGAGACGATCATCAAGATGACGGACTGGCCGGTCGGCAGCGCGGCGACGGCCACCTCGACGGAGCGCGAGGCGGAGTCGGATTCGATTTCGACGAGGGCGCGGATGCCCAGGATCGGGCCGATCGGCATTTCCTCGACGGAGGCGTAGGTCGTGGCGGGAGTGGTGAATCGCTCGGTGAGGTATTGCTCGGCGACGGCGAGCGCGTCGCCGCCGACGTACTCGCGGGTGTGCTTGACGATCAGGCGCATGCCGTCGGCTTCGCGCGGGCGGGCGGTGAGCTGGCCGGTCCAGCGATCGGCTTCGTCGATCTCATGTTTCCAGCCGGCGGGCAGGCGGAAGGCGATGGGCCAGTCCTTGGGGGCGACGCGATCGCCGAGCGGCAACGGGGCGGTGCGCGACTGCGAGACGGCCCAGGCGGAGCCGAGGGCGACGCCGAGGGCGAGACTCGTCAGGCCGACGGCTCGAAGGCGCTGCTGTCGCAGAGGTAATGCGGGGGCGTCGCTCATAGGCGGTTGAAGATAGGGTGCGGGGCGCGGGCGGGCAACCGCGGCGCGTCAGGCCGATGCGCCGCTGTAGTGGCGGAGGCCGTAGCGCCAGAAGGCCGAGGCGGCGAGGAGCATGGCCGGGGCGAGGAGGCAGCCGGCGATGAGCGTGCCGATCGGCAGGCGGCCGAAGGCGGCTTCGGCGGGGACGGTGGTGATGAAGGCGACGGCGATGACGTAGGTCAGCAGCCATTGGAGCTTCGGCGGGTAGATGGCGACGGGGTAGCGGGCGAACTCGAAGACGTTCCAGAAGACCATTTCGATGTTGGCGACGCGCGTGAGCCAGAAGGAGAGCGTGCCGAGGGTGAGCCAGATGGAATAGACGATCGTCACGGCGAGGGCGAGCATGAGAACGAAGGAGGCGAGGCGGCCGGGCGGGAGCGTGCCGTGAAGCTTCCAGACGCCGATGGCGGCGAGGCCGAGGCCGAGGATGATGTCGAAGGATTCGATGAGGACGATGCGGCGGAAGCTGGCGAGGAACTGGCTGTCGACCGGGCGGAGGAGGACGTAGTCGAGTGCGCCGGTGCGGATGTCGTCCATGGTCTGGCGCATGTTGGGGGCGACGAAGATGCGGATGGAGCCGGCGATAACGCGGAAGACGCCGAGCAGCGTGAGGCAGTGCCAGACGGTCCAGCCGTTCAGTTCGCGGGTGTTGTGGAAGATGATCCAGACTCCCATCAGCTCGGCGGCCTGGTGAATGAGGGCGAAGACGATGCGCATGACGAAGTCGAGGCGGTAGGCGGCATCGTTCTGGATGCTGAGGCGGGCGAAGAGGGAGATGAGCCGGAGGTGACGGAGCATGGGGGAAGTATATGCGGTTGATCGGCGGGATTGGAAAGGGCCGTGCGGTTCGACAGGCCCCGCGGCCGGGGCCTACAATCGCGGTGATGACGGAACGAGACAGCGAACTGCAGGTGCGCGTGTGCCGCGGGTGCAACCAGAACTATGACTATCCGGTGATCAAGAGCGCGGCGACGCGGTTTTACTGCGAGAGGTGCGCGCTGCTGCCGGACGGGGTGCGGGCGACGATCGAACAGTTGAACAAGCGCATCAAGGAACTGGAAAAGAAACTCACACCCAAGCCGTCGGCGGCCAAACCGAATGCCTGACGAAGACACACCGGACGAGCGACCGCAGGACCGGCGGAGGTTTTTTGCCGCGGGGTTCGCGAAGATTCTGCGGCCGCTGGCGGATGCGATCGAAAAGCGGTTGCCGATTGCGCTGCCGATCGTGCGCGAACGGCTGCGGCCGCCGGGAGCGCTGGAGGAGCGGGCGTTTCTCGACACGTGCTTCCGGTGCGGGGCGTGCGCGGATTCGTGCCCGGCCAAGTGCATTACGCTGACGCAGAGCGACGACGAGGAGCAGCGCGGGACGCCGACGATTGACGCGGACCTGGCGGCGTGCGTGATCTGCGACGAGCTGGCGTGCATGAAGGCGTGTCCGAGCGGGGCGCTGGTGCTGGTCGATCGGTTCGCGATCCGGATGGGGCTGGCGCGGGTGAATCACGAGGTGTGCGTGCGGTCTCGCGGTGAGGACTGCCGACTTTGCGTGGAGCGGTGTCCGATCTCGGCGACGGCAATTGCGATCGGCGAGGACGGGCGCGTGCGGGTGGTTGATCCGGCGAAGAACGGCGGGGTGGGTTGCGTCGGGTGCGGGGTGTGTCAGTACTACTGTCCGACGCGTCCGAAGGCGATCGTGGTGAGGCCGGGGTAGATTTCAACTAACTGCGAAAGCTGTCGCCAAACAGCGATCCAGACTTGATGTCCACATCGAACTACCGTCGAACACTCATACTGACGTGCGGCTCTGCGCTGGTGCTTATTGGAGTTATTGTACTGATCACGGCAATTCGCCTCGGCCGCCTGACGTGCGTAATTCGAAATAACAGTTCCACCGTGATGACGAAGATTCGGATCAGCGCCGGCGGAACCGTGCAGTCAAAGCCCTCACTCGCTCCGGGGGAACAATGGAGTTCCGACATTTCTCCGCCGCATGATTGCAGCATCCAATTGTCCTTCGTGACGCCTTCGGGTCTGACCCGTGATGTGGAATTAGCGGGATACGTACAAAGACAAACGTGCGGGACAATCGATGCAACGATCGGCCTGCAACCCGATCGTGTCTCAATTTCCGATGACTTGCATTACCTATGGATCGGTCGCGCGGAGTCCTTGCTGCGAGGCAAGAGTCCCCGGCAGATTGTCACTACAAGCCCAGCAGCGCGTCGATGAAGTCGGGCAAGTCGGCTGTGGTTACCGAATAATCATTCGTGAAGTCGCCGCGGGCGCGGGGGTCGAGGGGCGGGAACTGGGTGCGGTATTGGGCGATGCCGCCGTTCATGACGAGCAGGAACCAGCGGATGTCGTCGCCGTTGACGCGGGTGTCGCCGTTCATGTCGCCGCGCGGGAGGCCGGGGTCGCTGATGATGACGGGCTTGGCGAGCGGATCGCCGAGGGCGAGTTGCTGCCAGCTCAGGGCGGGGATTCCGGACCAGGCGGCTTCGGCCCAGGTGAGGCCGTTCACGAGCATGTTCTGGATGATGAACTCGTTGTCGGGAACGTAGACGCTGAAGGGCTCCCAGACGTTTCCGACGGCGAAGGTGCCGCCGGCGGCGATGAAGGAAGCGACCTGGGCCTGGCCAAACAGCGTGCCGAGGCCGTTGAGTCCGCGGGCGTTG
This sequence comes from uncultured Planctomycetaceae bacterium, assembly GCA_964581285.1. Lineage (GTDB taxonomy): Bacteria > Planctomycetota > Phycisphaerae > UBA1845 > UTPLA1 > SpSt-539. The sequence goes on from CAZONT010000103.1 coordinate 8,560, forward strand.
TAGGACTCGATGGTGTTGAAGATCGCGCCGGGCGGGAAGTTGTAGCCGAAGATGTAGTTGGCGCCGCCAGGTGGGGCCTCGCCGCCGCCCTGCGTGTGGTTGCCGCCGAAGGAGGCGTAGGTGATGAGCGGGTTGGGCTCGAGGGCGGCGGTAATGAAGGTATTGGTCTGGTCGTAGCGGACGTTCCACGACGACATGGTCAGTTTCATGGTTGTGTCGGCGTAATCGGGGCCGGCGTAGAACGGATCGGCCGTCGGCGGGCTGAAGAGTGCGGCATCGTCGAGCGTGGCAGTGCTGGCGTCGAGCAGGACCTTCACCTTCGACTTGTTGACGTATAGGTTCTTGGCGCGGGTGATCTCAAGCTGGGCGTCGGCGAGGGAGTTGCCATCGAGGCGCGTGACGAGGCAGATATCGCCGGGGGTCATGCCGGAGCCGTCGAGGAACCAGGCGACATTAGCAACATTGCTAAATGCCCGCTGGGTGGTGATGCTGGCACGGGAGAAGGCGTCGATGCCCGAGACGCTCTTGTGAAACGGGTTAGCGATGACGTTGTCGGCGCGGCTGTCCATCGTGCCGCCCGCCTCGCCGGCATTGAGATTTTGCCAGAGCAGGGTCAGCTCGGAATCGACCGAGGCAGCGGTGGCGTCCCCCTGGCCACCGTTGCTGGGAGGCAGGAATTCGACCTGCATGCCACTGGGGTTGTCGCCGATGGTCGGATTGTCGGTGTCCTGAATGCGGTGCGGGAACGGGCGGATGAGGAGAATGACGACGATGTCGGGCGGCTCGGGCGCTCCGGCCAGGGAGATGTAGTTGCGGATGGGGTCGCGGACGAGGGCGACGAAATTCGTGTAGGAGATATCGGACACGAGCAGCGCGGGGTTATTCAGGTCGAGCACGTTGGCGGCGGGGATCGCAGGATAAGCCGCGAGATAGGAGTTCTTGAGGGCGACAGCGTCGGCGGACGCGGAGTTGTAGACGACAAGCACCTGCGACGGCAGGACGTTTGCAGCAGCCGGCAGCGTCCAAAGCGCGAGGAGCACCGCCAGGGCACGCAACCCGCGCAACCTCGATCGATCGGCTGCCACCACGATCCCTCCTAGCATCCCGGACGCCCGGGAACCCCCGCGTACGTCCATTATATGCTAAGCGGGAGGTGGCAATGCAACGGGCGGTCAGACTTTGCGGAACGGCGTGTCGACGACGTGCGAGCCGTCGGCGAGCGGGCGGTAGGTGTAGTCGCCGAATAGAGATGGAGCTTCGGTCTGCAGCGCGCGGCAGATGGCGACGGCGACTTTGCGAATTTCGGGCTCGGCGAATTCGCTGCCGCGCAGTTCGACAAAGTGACGCCAGGCCCGGGCATTCGCGGTGACGAAGATCTTGGTTTCGGTTGCATTCGGAAGGACGCAGCGGGCGGCCTGGCGGGCGAGCTTGCGGCGCATGGTCTTGTCTTCGACGTTGACCAGCATGGCGGCGAGGCGATCGGCGAGCTTGAGATAGGCCGCGTGCGCGTCGGCGATCGCGGCCTCGAAGACGGAATGACACTCGGGGTCGTCGGCGATGATGTCCGGCTCAACGTATTCAGCGACGCTCTCATCGACGTAACGCTGGGATAATTGCGAGTAACCGAAGCCGGCACGATGGCGGATCAGCTCGTGCGTGAAGCTTCGCGAAACGCCCGTCAGCAGGATATTCCAGACGGCGTGTTCGAGGATGCTGCCGTGGCCGACTTCGAGAATGTGCTTGATGTAGCTCTGGTTTCCGCCGGGGCGGGGCTTGGCAAAGGACATGTAGCAGACGCGGCCGGCAACCTCGGAGAGTTTCTGGCCGGCGACGTCGGTGTCGGTCTGCCACGATTCGACTTCGTGTTCGGCGAGGAAGCGATTGAGTTCAGCGTCGTCGATGGTTTGTCGGCCGACGACAAAGACGCCGGGCTCGCGAATGATTTTCATGCGGCTTTCTCCCTCGCGCGGTCGGGAGTGAGTTTATGCAGCGCGCCGACCGGACGCAATCGCGGCGACCAAGGCAAATCACAGGTCGCGTTGCACGCGACGCGGAAGCCAGAGCAACCCCGTCAGGACTCCCTGAAATACAAGCCCCGGCCAGAGGCGGGCGGTGCTCTCGGAGAGAACGGCGTAAGCGGCGCCGGCCGGCGAGAAGGCAATGAGTGGAGAAAATGCGATGACGGTGTCGGTCGCATCTCCATGCTCGGCGTAGGTCTCGGCGTAGACGTTCCATGCAATCTCGGCGACGACCGGCAGCACCCAGGTGAGAATGAAAAACATCAGACCGAGGACAAAGATCTTTTCGCGACGCGCGTAGGACCAGCGGAAGAAGCCGGCCATGCAGAGGACGCCGAGCAGCAGACATCCGACGACCTTCGGAGTTTGATTGACAATCTCGGAGTAAAAGGCGCGGTCAAGCGCGACGGGGACCAGCAATACAAGCATCACCAACGCCACGGCCGGCAGCAGTCCGGGCGGGACGACGCCGGCGAACTCGGAGTCGAGACTCCTGCGTCGCCGCCAGCGGCTGAGGGCCTGCGCCGCGGCGGAAACCGGCACAAACGAGAAGATCGAGAGCATGATCCACGTGGCGAGGAACAGCAGGTCCTTCGACACGTGGCGGAGTTCGCGGATCGGCGTGGCGGCGGCGAGATCATCCGCGAGATAGAGACCGAGCAGGCCGGCAAGAGTGATCTCGACCAGGAGAATTGCGCCGAGGCCGCTACCGAATGCCTGGACGTCGGCGCGACGGACCTTGCGGGCGGCGGCGACGCACAACGTCACTCCGATGACGAGTTGAAACGGCAGGCCGAGGAATAGCGTTGCTGGAGGCGTAACGCCGACGGCGACCGAGCTGATCTTGGTGAAGAGGATCAGCGGGCCGAGGATCAGGACGAAGGCGGGGATGATTCGAAAGACGGCGTAGCCGCCGAGAATTCCGAAGGCGAAGAGCAGGCCGCCGAGACTGCCGCGGCCCTGCGTGGCAACGGCGAGCAGAACGGATGCGGCCCAGATGGGGAAGGCCGCACACGCGACAATTCCGTTCGCGACGGTCCATTCGAGCCACGGATGTTGCGGCATGAAGGCGCACGCAACCAGGCCCATCAGGTAATTCTCAACCGCGAGGACGACGGCCTGAGACGTCGGGCCGGTGAGGTAGCCCAGGACGAGCGTTGAACCCGACATGGCCGAGAGACGGTGCGAGTCGATCATCCCGGTGGTGAAGTCGCGGAGGACGGAGCGGCGGATGGCGGCCCCGGCGACGAAGGCCAGCAGCGCGGACGTCGCGACGAGCAGGACCGGGAGCGCGCCCATCGCAAGCTGGCTGAGCGACATCGGCTGGGCCGCGCGGAAGATGATCATGGCGATGAAGCCGGAGATGAGGGGATAGGCCAGCGCGACCTGAAGGTGCCGCGTCGGCGAGCAGAGGAGGCGGGTCTGGGCCGCCCCGAGCGGATTCGCGATGACGCTGAGTTCGTTCATCAGTCCACCTGCCGTATTCCGGCGCGGAGGTACGCCTCTTCGAGGTCGGCGGCTATCGGGGCGAACGACGCGACGCTCAGGTTTGCGTCGAGCATTCGGCGAAGCAGTGTCGCGGCCGCCACCGGGTCGTGATCGTATTCGAGCGTGAAGGCGCGGCCGTCGAGGGCGACGTTGGTCACGCCGGCGATGGCGGACATCCGCGTGGCAGCGTCGTTGCCGGCGTCCGCAAGCGTCCCGCGGTAGCGGCAGCGATGGTCGGCCAGGCCGTTGACGACGGAGGCGACCGTGCCAAACGTGCGAAGCCGGCCGGCTTCCATGATGGCGATGTGGGTACAGAACTCGTGCAGGTCGGCGAGGATGTGGGAGCTGACGATGAGGGTTTTGTCCTGATCGCGGAGATTGGCCAGCATGCGGCGGAATTGAACGCGGCCGGCGGGGTCGAGGCCGGCCGCGGGCTCGTCGAGGATCACGAGCGATGGATTCGGCAGCAGAGCGCGGGCGACGTTGAGGCGCTGGCGCATGCCGCGCGACAGGGTCTGGATCTTGGAGTCGCGACGGTCGGTGAGCCAGAGCTGTTCGAGCCAGAAGTCGATGCGTTCCTCGGTGGCATCGCGGCGGAGGCCGTGGGCGTGGCCGATGAAGCGGAGAAACTCGACGACTGTCAGAGCGTCGTAGAGGGCGGGCGTATCGGGCGTGAAGCCGATGATGGACATGGCGGCGGTGCCGCCGGGCTCGACGCGGCGGTCGTGGACGCGGACCTCGCCGGTGGTGAGGGGCTGGAGTCCGGCGAGGGCCCGGAGGGCCGTGGTCTTACCGGCGCCGTTGGGTCCGACGAGTCCGAGGAGGTCGCCGCCACTGAGCGTGAGGTTGAAGCCGGCAAGCGCGGTGAAGCGGCCATAGTCGACGCGGAGGTTGCGGGCTTGGAGGATGAGTGACATTAGGCGTCATATTCGAGAATGCGAGGTGATGGTGCAACCTGCGGCGTTCGTGGTCGGACGTTTCTTGAACGCCCGCCGCGATCGGCGGGCACGATCTGCATTTTTCGCTCAATATCGTTGCAGCGGGTGGGGGCGATAAAAGAATCGGAGCCCAAAAGTCAGATTCCCGGCTCAGGCGAAGGTACAGACGTATAATAGAAAGTCGTCGGTGACCCCCAAGAGGTAAGTTGAGCAATTGTCTCACTGCCCGTCGGGCATCGCAACGCAGGAGTGCAATTCTCGTGGCCAAAGGGGCAAAACCACTGGCGATTGATGTTTCCTTTACCCGAGATGCGTTGCACGTCCGTCTGGCGGACGGCCGAAAGATCCGCGTTCCGCTGGCATGGTTTCCGCGGCTGCACGGGGCGACGGCGCGGCAGCAGAAAAACTGGAAACTGATCGGCGGGGGCAGCGGCATCCACTGGCCGGAGATCGACGGCGATCTGTCCGTCGAGGAATTGCTCGCCACTGCGTAGTCCTACTCAATCGACAAGCGAAGTGCCGGACATTTCGGCCGGCTGATCGATGCCCGCCATTCGCAACAGCGTCGGGGCGATGTCGGCAAGGCGTCCGCCTTCCTTGAGCTTGCGACCCTTGTAACGATCGTCCACCAGAATCAGCGGGACGTCGTAGGTTGTGTGGGCCGTGTGCGGGCCGCCGGTCGCGGGGTCGATCATCTGCTCGCAGTTGCCGTGGTCAGCGGTCACGATTGCGGCGCCGCCCTTTGCCAGCACGGCATTAACAACCTTGCCAACACACTCGTCCACCACTTCGACGGCCTTGATCGCGGCCGGCAGGACGCCGGTATGGCCGACCATGTCGCCGTTGGCGTAGTTCAGTACGAACAGGTCATATTTGTCGGAGGCGATCCGCCGCAGCATCTCCTCGGTCACGCCCTCGGCCGACATCTGCGGCTTCAGGTCGTAGGTCGCAACATCGCGCGGCGACGGCACGATCTGCCGCTCCTCCCCGACAAATGGCTCCTCGCGGTAGTCGTTAAAGAAGAAAGTCACGTGAGGGTACTTCTCAGTCTCCGCGCAATGGAACTGCGTCAGACCAAGTTCGGCCCAGTAATCGCCGAGGATGTTCGGCATCTTATCCGGCTTCGGGAAGGCGA
>CAZONT010000104.1:0-13801 GCA_964581285.1 uncultured Planctomycetaceae bacterium
CATTCCTCAGTCGTTCACAGCGATGTCCAGCGCCGCGCCGCGGACCAATCGGGCACAGCGGACCGCGTCCTAAGACGCTCGGATTCTAGGGTAAACGGGGGCAGAATTCACGCTCGCTTTTGCATCAACCGAGCTGATAGAGTTCCGGCCTACGCTGCGCGAAAACGTTGGTTTCGGGTGTAACGTGTTTGTTGTCGGCTTCAAGCAAGTCGATCGTGAGGACGACCGGTTCCTTCGCGTGCGTTGATACACTGCGGACCTGGCCGTCGGGGCCGATCAGCCACGCGCACTCGGCCGAAACACATCCAACGAACAGGCGATTTTCGGCGGCGCGCGTACGGAGAATGAGCAAATCATTTTCGTTCACGCCGGATACGAGAATCAGGCGCGCGCCCTGCAACGCCAGCATGCGAATCGCGTGAAAGGTTGGAATGTCGGTCGGCACGACGCAGGCGACGCCGGCGATTGGCTCCTCACCCGAAGGCCGGATTGGCTGACCCTCGCCGAAGACGAGTTGTACGCCGCTGCGGACCTGGCCGGATCGCATTTCATCGAAGGGAACCTCTGTCGGGAGGAGCGCAACCCTTACTTCGCTTCGTGCAAGCGACGACAAGGCCTTAAAGGGTCCTCGTAACTCCGCGATCAATCCCGTATCGAGCTGAGGCGAGCGCCCGCGCGTCGGCAGCACCTCGCCGACGATGCACGTCTCCTCGGCGGGGCCGGCTTGAACGACGACTCCGCCGTCGGCGGCGACGACCAGCGACTGCCCGACATATTCCATCGGTGGTTCGCGCCCGCACTTGTCGGCACACACGTACGGAACGCCGAACTCCGTCGCCCGCGCTCGAATCAAGACATCCGGCTGGATATTCCAATACTGGCCAGGCGCCCGGGCCATGTTGACCCACGCCGTCGGCACGACGATCAGCTCCGCACCGCGGTTCACCAGTGTGGCTGACACCTCCGGCGCCCGCGCATCGGCGCAGATCACGATCCCGATCCGCCCGACCTCACTGTCGATCGGCTCGATCTTCGTTCCATGCGAAAACCAGCGATTGTCGCAGTCAAACAGAAACGTCTTGTGCTGCAGACCGAGCAGCCGCCCGCCGGCGTCCCACACGCCCGCCGCGTTCCAGAGCCGCCCGCCCGAATCCTCGACGAACCCCGCCACCAGCGTGATCCGATTCGACCGCGCGAGCGTGGCGAATCGTTCCTTCACGCCCGACTGCGAAAGAATGTCGCCCGCCCGCGCCCGCTCCGCCGAACCCAGCACGTACGCCGGATACGAGCACTCCGGGATCACGACCAACCGACTGCCCGCCTCCGCCGCATGTCGCACCCACCGATCGATCCGCGGCCACACCGTCTCCGCCGCATCGATCGTCTGCGCGGCAAGTTGAACGGCTGCGACCCGCAAGTTCTCGGCCATGATCGAGCATGATACACCGCTCAGCCGTTTGCGGCCGCGGTGCGACGCTCATAGAATCCAACAGCGGCGGGGCATTTCCTGCGACCGCCGACTTGAGTCTCGATCGAAATCCGCATGGCCAGCAACGATTACTACAGCGTGTTGGGGGTCGCTCGATCTGCGTCCGAAGACGAGATCAAAAAGGCCTACCGCAAGCTCGCCAAGAAATACCACCCCGACAGCAACAAGGGCGAAAAATCAGCCCTGGAGAAATTCAAGGAGGTCCAGGAGGCCTACGACATCCTCTCGGACAAACAAAAGCGCGATCAGTACGACCGCTTCGGCCGAGTCGGCCCTCAACCGGCCGGGCACGGAGTACACCCCGGCGGCGGGCAGTATTCCTGGTCTTCGTCAAACCCCAATGTCGAGGTCGATTTCGCCGACTTCGGCGACCTCTTCGAGAACGACGGCGGTCGCGGAGGTGGCGCCTCAATCTTCGAACAGATTTTCAATCGCGCCGGCCGCCGCGGACACGCCGCGCACGCGCCCGAGCCGCAAACCTCGGCAGACATCGAACAGGAAATCACCCTCACGTTCGAACAGGCCATCCGCGGCATCTCGCTCGAAGTCCGCATCGTCGACGGCCCAGCCGCGGGCGAAACGGTCACCGTCAAGATTCCCCCCGGCGTCAACGACGGCCAGCGCATCCGCGTTCGCGGCAAGGGCAGCCACGGCCGCCGAGGCCACCCGCCAGGTGACCTCTACATCGTCTGCCGCGTTCAGCCGCACCGCTACTTCCGCCGCGTCGAAAACGACATCTACCTCGAAGTGCCTGTCACGATCGCCGAATCGACCCTCGGCGCGAAAATCGACATCCCGACCGTCGACGGCCCGACGACCGTGAAGCTCCCGCCTGGAACGCCGAGCGGCGCGAAGCTCCGGCTCGCCGGCCGAGGCGTTGAAGATCCGCGATCGCACGAGCGAGGCGACCAATATGGCGTCATCAAGATCGTTCCGCCGAAGAAGCTGACCGAAAAGCAAACCCGGCTGATCGAGGAATTCAGCGAATCCGCTCATGATCACCCCCGCAGCGGTTTGTGGAATCTGTAATCTGCTCGCCGCGGCTCAGTCGCGCACCGGCGGCGGATCATTCACCGGTGTGCAACTCAAGGGCATGCTGCTGTGGGCAGGCGTCATCATCCTGACGTTTCTCGTCGCAAGCTTCGCCATCCACCGCTTCTCAAGACGCTACCGGGCCATGCTGCTGCGAAAGCCCGCTCCTCCGACCGCGAGTGAAGATGTCTGGAAAATGCACCGCCTTCCCGAATCGTCCGACGATTCATCGCCGACCTGAAGCCCGGCAGATTCGCAGATTCCATGAGCAACGTCGCACTGGTCACTGGAGCCGCCCGCCGAGTCGGCCGCGCGATCGCGCTCGAATTGGCGAACGCGGGTTACGACATCGGCCTGCACTTCAATACATCCGGCCGGGACGCGGACGAAGCCGCTGCCGCCATTCGCCGACTTGGCCGCCGGGTCGCGCTGCTTTCGGCCGACCTCGCCGATCCGGCAGCCGCGGCCACGCTGCCGGCCCGCTGCGCCGACGAACTCGGCCGGCTCGACGCGCTCGTCAACAATGCATCGACCTTCGAGCCGATGCGTCTTGCCGATCTCGACGTTTCGAAATGGGACCACACCCTTGGCGTGAATCTGACCGCCCCGGCGCTGATTTGCCGCAGCGCCGCTCCCCTGTTTGCCGCCGGCGGTGTCATTGTGAACATCTGCGACATTCACGCCGAACGTCCGCTGCCGAGCTATCTCGCGTACAGCGTCTCGAAGGCCGGTCTCGTCGCCCTCACGCGCGCCCTCGCCGCCGAACTTGCCCCGGCCATTCGTGTGAACGCCGTCGCCCCGGGCGTCGCCGATTGGCCCGACGACTATTCCGAGGAAAAGCGCCAGCGAATCATCGCCCACATTCCCGCCCATCGGGCCGGTACGCCGGAGGACGTCGCCGCGGCGGTGCGATTCCTGACCACCGACGCAACTTACGTCACCGGATTCGTGCTGAACGTCGATGGCGGGCGCAGCGTGGCGTGGTGAGCGGCGTCTACTGCCGCGGATGAAATCGCGTGTGGATCGACTTCAGCCGCGTCGTATCGACGTGCGTGTAGATCTGCGTGGTCGCGACGTCGGCATGCCCGAGTAACTCCTGCACGACGCGTAAGTCGGCGCCGCCCTGCAGCAGGTGCGTCGCAAAGCAATGCCGCAGCGTGTGCGGGCTGATCTTGCCACGGAAACCGGCCTGCCGCGCATAGCGCAGCACCAGCCGCCAGATGGCCGTCCGGTCCATCCGCCGCCCGGTTCGGCTGACGAACAGCGCCGATTCATTCGACCGATGGGCGACCAGCATCGGACGGACCGACGCGAGGTATTCGCGCGTGGCGTCGATCGCGGCCCGCCCAACCGGCACAATCCGCTCGCGCCGCCCCTTGCCGATGCAACGCACATAGCCGATGTCGAGGTTTACATCGTTGAGTTGCAGCCCCGCCAACTCCGACACCCGCAGCCCGGTCGCATAGAGGAACTCCAGTATCGCGCGATCGCGCAGCGACAGTGGATCGGTCGTCAGCGGAATCGATAGCAGCTTCTCGACCTGGTGCGCGTGCAGCGTATCCGGCAGTGCCTGCCATTTTCGGGGCGTCTCCAGCAGTCCCGCTACGTCCGACGTCATTGTCCCCATCAGGTGCAGGAAACGCAGGAACACCTTCAGTGAGACCATGTGCCGCGCCGTGGACGCCAGCGCCAAGCCGCGCTCCGTCAGACGCATCAGGTGGGCCTGAACAACCGTTGGTGTGATCGCCTCCGGCGCGAAAACCCCGCGCCGGCTCAGCGTTCCGCAAAACTCGCGAAGGTCCCGCCGGTATGCATCCAGCGTATTGGCTGACAGTCCGCACTCCGAGTCCAGATAGCCGAGGAACCGCGCCAGCCACTCCTTCCACACGGTCGCGACTTCATCACCCGCCGCGGGGATGACTGCGCGCTCCGCCGGAGCGTCACAGTTCGGTTCGGGATGGGCAAGCTTGAACGGCACCGCTCATCTATCGGCCACGCGTGAAGCGCATTTGAGCAGTCGCGCAGAGGTTGCCCCTCGCGATGCCGAAGGGTCCCATTTCGGCCGACTAGCGTCCGAGTTGCGCCGCCGCCTCGTCGGAAACGGCGAAATTGGCGTGAACTTTCTGCACGTCGTCGTTTTCTTCCAGATTCTCGATCATGGCAATGATCTGCGTCGCCGTCTCGGCCGGCACGGTCACCGTCGCATCCGGCACCCGCGTGATTTCAGCGGTCTGCGTTGCAATGCCGCGATCCTGCAGCGCCTTGCGGACGGCCTCAAACGCCGTCGGATCGCACGCGATCTCGAAGACGTCGCCCTGATTCTGAATGTCGTCCGCCCCGGCGTCCAGCACGACCTCCATCAACGCGTCCTCGCCGATGCCGCTCGTGGCCACCGTCAGGACGCCCTTCGACTTAAACATCCACGCAACGCAGTTCATCGCCCCCAGGTTTCCGCCGTTGCGCTCAAACGACTTGCGGATTTCCGGCGCCGTCCGCGTCGGATTGTCGGTCAGTGCCTCCACCAGCACGGCCACGCCGCCGGCTGCATAGCCCTCATAGACCACAGGCACATAGTCGGCCGCGCCGAGTTCGCCCGACCCCTTCTTGATCGCCTTGTCGATCGTGTCGGCCGGCATGTTCTCCGCCTTGGCCGCGTCGATGGCGTAGCGGAGCGTGAGGTTATCCGCTGGATCGGCCCCGCGCTTCGCAGCAACAATGATGTTCCGCGCGAGCTTGCTCCAGAGTCGACCGCGCCGGCTGTCGGTCACGGCCTTCTTGCGCTTGATCTTCGCCCAATGAGAATGTCCTGCCACTGGTGTCGCCCTTACTTCTCGTCTGCCGGTTGACCCGTCTGCTCCGATCCTAACGGCTGCGGTACCGGCCGCCCGCCCTTCGACAGCGTGTCGAGCTTCTCCCTGCAGCGCCGCACGACGTCGTCGTGCTCCGGCGTCAGGGGCTCGTCGTGCTCGTCCACCGCTTTCAGCGCTTCTTTCCAGCGCTTCTCCGCGCCCTTCAGGTCACCGCTTCGGCAAAGCGAATCTCCATGATGCTCGAGGATGACTGCATCGGGCGCCATGCTCCGCTCAACCGCCCGCCCGAGAAAGCGAACGGCTTCGTCGTTCTTGCCCTTCTTGTAGAGGACCCACCCAAGACTATCGAGATACGCCGAGTAGCGCGGCTCTTCCGCAGCCGCGATCCGCGTGAGCGCCTCGGCTCGATCCAGGTTTACGCCGCTGTCGCTCCAGAGGTAACCGAGATCATTGCACGCCCCGACATACTCGCTCGATTCGACCGGGATCAGATTCAGCACTTTCTCGAGCGCCTCGTGACAACGGGCCGCACGGCCACTGTACTGGTAAATCGTCGCCAGCATGCGATATCCACCGACCACCGCCCGCAATGAGTAGGGCTTGCCCGCATTCATGTTCGCAACGTCGTCGCCCATCATCTTCTCAACGACCCGCTCCGCATCCGTCCAGCGCCGTGCGTCCATGTACGCCCGCACAAGTTCGTTTTGAAACTCGGGGTTCGACTCGCCACGCGAAAGGTCTTCACAGAGCTTGACCAACTCGTCCGTCCGGCGTGCCCGTCGCAGATCCCGTGCATAGTCCCTGATGAACCGGTCGTGGAGCTGCGGATCGTCGACACACGACCCGTAGATCTCCATCGCCTCGTCATACTGTTTTCCCTCCATCAAGACCTCGATCAGAATTCGCGTCGAGTTCGTGTCGCCGGGTCGCGCCGATAGCCAGCCCAGCGCCCGGCGATTCGCCTCGTCAAAACGCTTGAGCGCCACCAGCTTCTCTGCCACGCAGCTCCGCGCAAACGGATCGTCCGGCTTCGCCTTCAGCCACGACTCCGCCAGCACCAGCCCATCCTCCTGCCGGCCGGCGAGGTTCAAGATAATCAAGTGACGCCGACGCAGCATCTCATTCTCGGGATCGCTTTCCAGCCACTCTCGCGACGCACGAATTGCCGCATCCCACTCTTTCGCGGCAACGAGTGCCTCGACCAGTCCGTAGCGATAGATGCTTCGGCCGTCTTTCAGATCGTCGCGGTCAGCCAGTTTGCGACAGGTCTCCGCCGCGAGCGTGTACTCACTCGCGTCCATCGCGACATCGGCGAGCTGTGTCAACCACTCCGCATTCCGCGGTCGCTCGGCCAACAGCCCTTTCCAGACGGCGATCGCGTCCGCATAGCGCATCAGCTTTGCCAGCACGCGCGCACGCAGCTCGCGGGCCCGCACCGCGTCCGGCACCGCCGCGAGAACCCGATCGATCCGCGCCAGCGCCTGCTGGTAGTTACGCTCGAAATAGTAGCTCTGCGCCAGGTCGAGCGCGGTATCGACGTCCTTCGGATACTGCACTGTGAGTTTGTCGAGCGCGTCGCGAAATCGCTGAAGCGCCGCGTCCCGGTCCTTCGGGCTCTCGTTCGCCATGCGCAGCCAGGCTTCGCTTCGAAGAACAACGTTGGCCGGCGCGCCCAACCGCCGCAGTTCCGCCACGTGCCGCCGAGCGGTCTTGAGGTTTGCCGCCCGATTCTCGACGTCATTGCCCCCCAGCAGCGACCTGATCAATGACTCCCGTGCTGCAAAGTCCTTCGAATCCACCGATTCCACAATGCGTTTCAGCGTCGCAACCGCCTTCTCGCCCTGATTGGTCTGTTCGTAGAATGCCGCCAGTGCGTGCAGCGACTTTGCATCCTTCGGATTCAGTCGCACCGCCTCCAGCAGGGCTTTCTCCGCCTCGGCGCGCTCGTCGAGCCCCGCCAGTGCCTGCCCCTTGACGCGATAGAGTGTCGCCTCGCGGACGCCGGCATCCTCCGCCTTCTTGCACGACTCGAGCGCGGCTTGCCACATCCCGCGTGTGAGCTTCAGCTCCGCCGACGCCGCATATGCCGGACCAAGTTTCGGATCGGCATCAGTCGCCTGCCCAAGCACACGAGCTGCTTCATCGATCTTGCCATCTTGCGCCAACAGTCGTCCGAGGACGACCATTCGCACCGGGGCATCTTCCCCGCCCGCATCCACCGCCTTGCGTGCCGCGGCAATGAGCGCGGCGCGCGACTTCGGGTTCGCCGTCGCCAGCACAGCGTCGACACGCTCGTAGGCATCCTTCGAGCGCCGAATTGCGCCGGCCAGCGCGTTCACATAGCCGACGTCATCGCCCTGCGTGAGACGCAACTCCGCGAGTTCGAGATAGACCTCCAACCGATCGGGCTGCAACTCGACGAGTCGCTCCAGCAACTCAGACGCTTCGTTCGCCTTTCCCTGGTCTGACATCCGCGCAGCAATCCGCTGCAGCAGGCCTGCGTTGCGCGTCTTCCTGGCGAGCCGCAACAATTCGGCGTCGGCGTCACAGTTACTCCCCGGCTTGCCGCAAATCTCGACCAGCAGTCCGATGCCGACCTGCGACTCGTCGTCGCGAAGCAATTCGAGCACGATGCCGACCGCTTCGGGGCTTCCGCCGGGCATCGTCGCCAGCGCCCGCGCCAGCTTCACTTTCATGGCCACATCGCCCGGATTCGCCGCGACGGCTCGACGATAGGCATCGATCGCTTCAAGCGGCCTGCCGATGCGATCGTTGAGTTCGCCGATCGCCGCGATCGCCTGCCCGCGATACAACGCCGTGACCTGCCGAAGTTCGGGGTGATCCGGCGCCGTGCCGGAATTCTCGGTCGCCGCCAGGAACTGGCTCAACTCGTCAGCCGCCGCCGCCAGGTAGCCCTTTTCGCGGAGTGCCAGGCCGAGGAACAGGTGCGAAATGACCACCTCCGGCCGGCCGGCCTCGGCATTCGGACACAACAATGCAATGCGAAATTGATCCGTCGCTTCATTCGCGTCGTGCGCCCGCCACGCAATGTCGCCCAGCAGCTGGTGAACCGTCACATCATCCGGCCGCGACTTGAGCGCCGCCAGCAGATGGGTCTTCGCGAGTGCCGTGTTGCCCTGCAAGAGCGCCGCTCGCGCCAGCAAAACCCGCGCCTCGTCGAACTGCGGCGAAATTTGGAGCGCCTTGGCCAGATCGTTGATCGCCTCGCCCCAGAGCTGCTCGTCGAAGCGATCGCGCCCCGAGCGGTAATAGTTCCGGGCCCCGGCAGGAATCTGCGCTTGTGACGTCGCCGGCGCTGTACGCGGCGCGGTCACGGCCGGCTCGATCGCACTCAGCGGCAGTCTCGCCTTTGACTCGTCGAGCGCCGGCCCCGACGCCGTCGGTGCATCGTCTGCAAAAGCCGCTGACCCAACGCCAACGGCGAAAGAGACTAGCGTCGTCAGGATTTTCGATGAAGAGAATCGTCGCAGCGCGGCCATCGCTCGCTCCCCGTCACGGAATTTCAGCGCCGCGGCGAGTGCTGTTTTCGCCGACGCTTCGTCGATCCGACCGGCCGCTTCGGCTTTATCTTCGTTCGCGACGCACCGGCACGGACGGGGCGCTTGAGGCGACCCCGCTCAGGCCTAACGTTCCCGGGCGGAGATTTCTTCGGCGGAACCGGCTTCGATCGCGCGGTCGCCGCCTTCGGCGGCAGGCCATTGCGCGGCGCCGGTTTGGCGGGGTCGGCCCGTGCCTCCGCCGGCTTGACCGGCTCGGGCTCGATCGGAGCCGGCGGCAAGGGGTTCGCCGCGACATGCCGCTTCAGCAGATAGCAGAACGCTTCGGCCCCGGACGCGGGGATCACCCGTTGAAGGAACTGTTGCGTGTGGGCGTGGCTCCATCCTGGATCGGCCAGGCCCGACTGCTTTAGCCACGTCAGGCAGTCGGGCGTGATCGGACTCATGCGCACGCGATGATTCCGCAGCATGTAGAGCGCCACGTCGTGCGGGCTCGACCCGGTTAACCCGGCCAGAAACCGCGCCACGTCGCGGCGACTCATGGTCTTGAGATAGGTCAGATCCAGCGTGTAGCGGCGATTGAACGCGCCATTGATGACCCTCGACAGCGCCTCGGCCGCTTCGCGAGGGCGGGAAAAGCTGCTGCCGATCGTCTCGGTCAGTTCAACCACCGGCGTCACGCGCAAATCGTTCAAGTCGATCGTCGAACGACGCAACTGATCGACCAGCGACGCCGCCCGCGTCTCGGGCCCCCACCGCGAAAGCACCGCGTACATCAGCTCGTCGATCGGCTCGCGTAGCGAGGGAATCCGCGGCCGGCCGTGTCGGCGCAGCAGCGTCTGATACAACTGCCTGATTTCGCGTGCATAGTCGCTGACGCGTTTCATTCGTCCGAGGTCCGTTCGTCCGTCGCGCCGCCCTCCCCGGACGCTTGCGCCGCCCTCTCGCGGGCCTCACGCTCGGCCCCGAGCCGGTCCAGCTCTTGAATAATTTCAAAGCCCTTCTTGATGCCGACGTCCAGCTCGAACCGCAGCAGCGGACAACGCCGCACGTCCAGACGCTTCGCCAGCATCGTCTGGATGGCTCCGCGCGCGCTCGTCAGGCCTTCCATGGTCCGGCGGGCCTCCCGGTCCGTTCCCATCACGCTCACTGCCACGTCGGCATACTCCATGTCCGGCGCCAACATCACGCGCGTCACGCTCGTGAATCGCGAAATCCGCGGATCGGAAAGCCGATTTGCGATCGCGTCGCTCACGACCTCCCGGATCACGCTGCTCATTCGCTCGGCGCGATGCGCCATGACCGTTCCTCTTTCCCGCCGCGACCCGAGCCCGTCACACAAGCTCGATGTCGTATTCAATCAGCCCGACGCCCCGGGCCATGCGAACCTCGTCGACAATCTTGCTCAGGCAGCTCTCGACGAACCGCGAATCGTTCGCCACCATCGCCAGCCCGAGCTCGGCCCGGCGATGCTCGTCCTGATACTCCGTCTCCGCGATCGAAATGTTGTGACGGTGTGCCAGCCGGTCCTTCAGACTCTTGATCACGCGACGTTTGTCCTTCAGAGACATCGCGTCGCCGATCGTCAAATCCAGTCGCAATACGCCAACCACCATTCACATTCGCCGGCCGCGCCGTACGCCCTAGAGCTTCCGGCCGACCTTGACCACCTCGTACGCCTCGATGATGTCGCCCGGCTTCACGTCGTCGAAGCCCTCGATCCGAATGCCGCATTCGAGGCCGGACTTCACCTCGCGCGCGTCGTCCTTCACGCGCTTGAGCGAAGCGAGCGATCCGCGCTCCAGAACGGGAACGCCGTCGCGGATGACGCGGACCAGGCTGTTTCGGTTGATCGCACCCTCGCGAACGGCACAGCCGGCCACCTTGCCGACCTTCGTAATATTGAAGACCTGCCGCACTTCGGCCCGGCCGCGGGACTCGATCTTCTCTGTCGGCGACAGCAGGCCTTCCAAGGCCTTCTTGATGTCGTCCGTCAGGTTGTAGATCACCTTGTAGATCCGGATTTCGACGCCTCGATCGTCGGCCAGCCGCTGGATCGCCGGATCGGGCGCGACATGGAAGCCGATGATAATGGCGTTGCTGGCCTCGGCCAGCGTGATGTCCGACTCGCTTACGTTTCCAACTCCCGCATGGAGCACCGTGAGCGTCACCTGGTTCGACGGAATCTCGCTCAGCGTCTTCTTCAGCACGTCGACCGAGCCCTGGACGTCGGCCTTCACGATCACGTTCAAATCCGGCAGCTGCTCACCGGCCGTGCCGGACGCGAGCAGGGTTTCGAGCGTCGTCGGCTTCGCCGTCGATACCATCGCCGCCGCGCGCCGTTCGCGCCCGACTTCCTCGGCGACATGCTTTGCCTCGGCCGCGCTGTCCAGTTCGTAGAATCGGTCGGCCGCCGCCGGCACGCTGCTCAGTCCGAGCACCTCGACCGGCATCGACGGGCCCGCCTCCTTGATCTTCCTTCCGCGGTCGTCGTGCATGGCCCGCACCCGTCCGTGTCCGTCACCGCAAACCAGGATGCTGCCGGCCTTGAGCGTCCCTTCCTGCACAAGCACGCGGACGACCGTGCCAAGCTTGTCGTCCCGCAACCCTTCAATCACCGTGCCCGTCGCCGGAACCGTCGGATCGGCCTTGAGATCGAGCAGGTCGGTCAGCGCCGCCAGGTGCGTCAGCAATTCCTCAACGCCGTCTCCGCGGGTCGCACTCGTTTTGATCACGTCGGTGTCGCCGCCCCACTCCGCCGGGACCAGTTGGTGCTCCGAAAGCTGACCGTAGACCTTTTGGACGTCGGCCTGCGGCAGATCGATCTTGTTCAGCGCAACGACGATCGGCACCTTCGCCGCCTTGGCATGATTGATCGCCTCGGCGGTCTGCGGCATCACGCCGTCATCAGCGGCCACGACCAGCACAACCACGTCCGTCATTTGCGCCCCGCGCGCGCGCATCGCCGTAAACGCCTCGTGGCCCGGCGTATCGAGGAACGTCACGTATCGATCTTTGATCTTTACCCGGTAGGCGCCGATGTGCTGCGTAATACCGCCGGCTTCGCCCGCCGCCACGTTCGTGTTCCGGATCTTGTCCAGCAGACTCGTCTTGCCGTGATCGACGTGCCCCAGAACCGTTACCACCGGCGACCGCGGCCGCAGATGCTTCCGCTCGCGCGCCTCAAATTCCGCCCGCACGGCCTCGACGGCCGAAAGCGGCTTCACGATCTCAAGCTCGATGCCCTGTTCCGCTGCGACGAGCTGCGCCGTTTCTGCCTCCATCGCGTGATTCAATCCCGCGATGATGCTTAACTCCTGCAACTTTCGGAACACCGTTGAGAACGGAATTCCCGTTGCGGCGCAGAACTCCTTGATCATGATCGGCGTCGTGATGCGAACCTGCTGCCGCTTCGCGACGACCTGCCGCGGCGCCGCCCCGCGTGGCGCCGTCTGTGTCTCATCTGCCCGCAATCCGGAGATTCCACGGCCGCTGGCATGATCGATGCGCTCGCGCCGCTCGATCAGGTCACGATCGCGCCATTCGCGGAGCAATTCTCCGGCCACAGCCGGCGTGTCAGACGCACGCCGCGGATTGGCCCGCTGACGTGTCGCCGGGCCGACCGGAGGGCCGCCCCGCCGACGCCCTCGCGCGGCCTCAGCTTCGTCTTCTGCAGCCGACCCGCCCTTGCCCGTCCGGCCGCGACGGCCGGGAGTCATCGGCGGCGGCACGATCGGCGGTGGACCGCCCGGGCCGCCCGGACCACCCGGGCCGCGGAACGACGGCCGCGGAGGCGGTGCCTGCACGTAATCCGGCCGCTCCATGCGAATCAGCTTCGGACCCTGAAGCACTGCCGGCGCCGGCACGTTTTGCGGACCGACAACCGCCGGTTTTTCCTTCGTCGGAGCAGTTGTTTTGGCAGGCGGCTCGGCCACGCTCGCGGCGACCCGCGCCGGTGCAGGCGCCATCACAGGTGCAGGCGGCGGCGCCGCTTCGGGCGCTTCGAGCGGCATGGGCGGCGGCGGCGCCGTAATGACCGGCATGGAGGGTGCCGCCACGACCGGCTCGAGCTCGGGTTCGGTCATCGGTTCGACGACCTCCGGCTGCGCGACGTGCTGCGGCGCTTCCTCCACCTCGACCGCAGCCGGCTCGGCCTCGGCCGCCGGTATTTCCGCGATCTTCTTCTTCTTCTTGGAGGGGCGAGTCGCGCGGGCCTTCTCGATGTCAACCGGACCCGAGTCCTCGATCGCCGTCACGTGCGACCCGGTCGAAAACCATTCTCGGATCGTCGCCTCCAGGCCCGCCGACAGGACGTGCATGTGGTTCTTGATGGCGATGCCCTCGGCAGCGCACTTGTCGATGATCGCCTTGCTGGAGACGCCCAGGTCCTTGGCCAGCAAATGCACTCGCATCTTGGTCTCAGTCAAACGCGCACCTCATGAGTATCGTCCGTTCCGTCGCCGCCGTCCTCAGCTGCTACGTCGTCTCTATCGCTCGTTCCGCTTCACCTTCGGCCACCGCCGCTACGGCCGGCTCCGAAGACGCTGCATCGCCCTCGCCGGTCGGCGCGTCCGTTGTGGCCGCTGCCGCATCGTCGGTCGCCGGGACTTCCGGCTCCTTCGCGCTCAATGCCTCGGGACCGACTCCGGCGGCCTTCAATGCTGCCGCGGCGGCCTTTTCCGCGTCCAGTTCGCTCTGGACGCGCTTCGCCTCTTCGGCGCACGCCGCGACCACCAATGCCGCCAACTCGGGCGTCAAGGCCAATTCCTTCATCAACG
This sequence comes from uncultured Planctomycetaceae bacterium, assembly GCA_964581285.1. Lineage (GTDB taxonomy): Bacteria > Planctomycetota > Phycisphaerae > UBA1845 > UTPLA1 > SpSt-539. The sequence continues at coordinate 13,628 of CAZONT010000104.1, forward strand.
GCTCGACGCCGACTTCCTCGACGTCCATCACATTGATCAAGCCCAGCAATGTGATCTTTTCGGCCACGACCTCTTCGACGCCGATCACCTTCTTCAGCGTCGACGCCAGTCGGTCGAGCCCCTTGTTGTATTCCTTCGGCGTCAGGATATCGATGTCCCAGCCCGTCAGCCGCG
>CAZONT010000105.1:0-13714 GCA_964581285.1 uncultured Planctomycetaceae bacterium
GCAAGCGCGCGATCGCCATCGGCGAGAAGATCGGCCTGTACAAGGATTGGCCCGTATCGAAGGGCTGCATTCCACCATACGCGCCGATCGCGATCAACGAGTTGGCGAAACGGCAGAGGTGAGCGGCCGCGCCAGTTCGCCAACCTCGCAAATCAGATTGCGAACTGCAACGACAAGCTCCTTCGACTGAAATTATGCCGCGCGGCCCTTGGTGACGGCCCGCCGCGACTTCAACAGCGCGCCAGCCGCCAACAGCAGCACAGCGCTCGCCGGCTCAGGCGTGGTGCGAATCATGGCGCTATTGAACATCTCAATCGAGTCGCCCAGTGTGTCCAGATAGAACCCCAGCGTCATGTGATGCAGTATCGTCGTCGGCGTCTGCACCGGGCCGAGACTCCCCATGAACGGTGCAGGCCCCGGTCCAACGTAGAGCCCCGTCGCATACGTCCCAAGATCGAATCCAGTGCCGTCGGCCGAATAGAACAGACTGGCGCCTCCCACCAGGTGATTGAAGGTATTGTCAAAGACACCGTCGATGTCCGCGTCATGCGTCTGCAATCCGGAGGCCGCATAATGATGATAGAAATCCACCTCGCCGAAGAAGATGGGTACATTGGCGATCTTCTCGATCAGCGTGTCGGTCACCACTGTCGAGACGGGCAGCGCACCGTCGTAACCTCCGTCGGCGAAAATGTCGCCTTCGGCCCGCCATCGGTTCGCGACGTCATTCAGTAGAAAATGGTGCGCGATGTCGCCCACCGCGGGGTTGTCGTCACCGACACCATTGTCATTCACCGTGTAGGCTGGGACGTTGTCGATATAGACGTCGACGGAGTACCCCGCCATCACCGGCGAGACGAACAGCAGGACGGCGACCGTCAACACCGCGTGGCGCAAATCAGATCGGGTCATCTCTCTTCCTCCTCTTCAGGTTGCGAGCATTCCTAATCGTAGACGATCCGCACTTGCTTAAGGGCACTGAAATCTCGGCCGTCACGCAACTCGCGCCTCCACCTCGCACCCTCGGCCGGCTGGCAGGACCCGCATCCCCGGCAGCGCAAAGGTCGCTTCACGGAATCGGCGCGTCCCTATTCGTCCTCCGCCACCGGGCAGCTCAAACTCTTGTCATACATCCCCGACCGATCGAAGCAGCACGGCCGCCGCTTCCCCTTCGCCAGCATGTCGCACGCCTTGTCGATCCGAAGCACGCGTGTCTCCGCCCGCTTGCCCGACACGATCCAGTGAATGAAGTCCCGTCGCGCCGCCGGCGTGATATCCGACCACGCCTCCCGCGCCTTCGCCGGAGCCGACGCGAGCGCCTTCCTCAGATCGGCCGGCACCATGGGTTCCGGCTCCTCCTCCATCGGCGCGATCTCCAGCGTGACGACGTCGCCCGTCGCCGCCCCCGCCGCCTCGCGCAGCTTCCGCTCCACCTTCAGCCAGTGCCCGCCCTTTCCGTCCGGATCGAGCGTCGCCTGAAAGTCCGATCCATTAATCGTGCCTTCAACAGCCACCCGCCCCCGCGACCGCAGCTTCGCACTCGCCTCCTTGGGCAAATTCAGAAATGTCCACGAGGCGTCCTTCTCGCTCGACTTCGGGCGGAAGAGCGGCGCACTGAAACGGATCGTGGAAGCGGCCTTGTTTGCGCCTTTCTTTGACTCGACGGGCTTCGACTTGGCCATTTTGTTTCCTCCAACGGCTGGCGTCATGATTCGGTGTGACAACCGCCCGCTTCGTCGCGGTGCATCGCTAAGCCGCTCATGCCTCCTCGGGCAATGTCATGCCGGCCTGACCCACTCCATGCCATTTCTCGCGGCGGCGGCCATCATCCGCTTCACCAGCTCATCGTTGATCGGCGGTGGGGACACGGATCGGTCAGTCGCGGGATAGAACGATTCCTCAAAGAACTGCTGCATGCCCGTCGGCCCGGCCGGCGAAATGATGACTAGCGCCCGGGCCGGCTTGTCCCCGTCGTTTCGCAGAGAATGCACCGTGCCGCGCGGGATGTGGATAAGGTCGCCGGGCTTGGCTCGGATCGTCTGCCCGCCCGCCTGGAACGTGGCGGCACCCTCCAACATGTAGAAAGTCTCGTCCTCGAAATGGTGAACATGCGGCGGCGGGCCTCCGGCCGGCGCCATCAAACCCTCGATGACGAAACAGCTTCCCTGCGATTCCGTGCCGGTGACCAGGAAGGTAACTCGGTCACCCGGCCCACAATACATCGGGCCTGTTCCTGCTGGCACATATTTGACTGGTCTTTGAACAGGCATGGCTGTGTTTCCCTTTCATTGCGTTGGGTTGGGCGTCAGCCTGCGCAGCTTCGCGGCGATTGCCGCCACGGCGAGTGGACAAGAGGAGCCGTCGCTACTGTAGTCCGAGCTTCCTCCCCGCCGTTCGATGCATTGTGCTTCTCCAACCACGCCCGCCACTGCCGGCGATCTCTAACCTCGAGCATCATGAGTTCCGACGTCATGCTCGCTAGCATCGCGCTGTTGCTGTCTGCAATCGTGTCCATGATACCAATGTCAGGCCCCGCCCCAACCAGGCGACTGCGAGAGTGCCGCACCCGCACTGGGGATCCGGGACGGAATCGGCTTCGACCATGCCCCAACAATTCTCTACCCCATCCCCGATAGCGACGCAGCCCCCATCCGGCCAGCCCAACAAAGACCGATGCCTCGAAGTTACTCGTCCTGTGGCACGGCGGGCGCGTCTACGGATGAACAACGCGGTGGACGCTGTTCCACCGCATCAAACGCCCGACTCGACCGCGACGCCCGCGCTGCGCGCACGCACTGCCCCGCGTCCCCGGAGATTCCGCGCGCTGACCGCGCCCGGTCCGTCTATGACGACAATGACGCCTGCATCAATCTGCCAAGTAACGCCCTTTAACGCCCTCAACGCCAATCGCGCACCCGCCCCGCGACACGCCGGAAACCCCCGCCAAATCAAAATTCTCACCGTTCTAACTTTTTTGAATCGCCCCGTCTCTACGGACTGCCGTCATGAACCGCTTCGAAATGCGCGCCGCCGCCGGGCAACCGCTCCCGACCCGGCGGGCAAAACGTTGCCTGCCCACCACCAGCCCCGCCCCCTCGAATCGGGGAAGACCCCGTCTCCCCCCAGTTGTCCATTGTTCGTTTGCCGTTTGTCATTCATCCCCCTCCCGATTCCCCCGAGTTGCCAATTTTTCCCGGCCGAAAAAAAAGAGCCCGCACCGTCTCAATCCACGGTGCAGGCCCTGTCATTTATCGCCCGAAATGGCGCGTCGCCGCCTACGCCCCCGTCGGCTCGCTGATATCCCAACCCGAGCCCTTTTCCTTCTGCTGGATCTGCTCCAGCGTCAGGGCCCCCGGCAAGGCCGAGCTCTTCGTGGTGATGTTCGTCCCGCCCTTGAAGAGGTCCTTGTTTTTCGCCGTCCAATCCTTGTACGGCTCGGGAACCTCATCCTCGGGGTAGATCGCATGAATCGGGCATTCCGGAATGCACAGCCCGCAGTCGATGCACGTATCCGGATCGATCACCAGCATCGCCGGGTTCTTCGTCTCCCAGAAGCAGTCCACCGGACAAACCGCGCAGCAATCCGTGTAGCGGCAATCAACGCACCGACCGACAACGACGTGAGTCATGTTCCATCTCTCCTTGCTTCCGCGCGCCGCCGCGATAAACCGGCCGCACGCCTTCCACGAGCCGCCAATATAGCAACTCCCCCCGCCCTTGTGCAGTCCGTTTTCAGCCCGCCAAACGTCCGATTTTCAGGGCGATGCCGGCGTGGCCGCCGCCGCCTCCGCGTCGGTCGGCCGCCCCATCTTCAGGTAATACACCAGCCCCGGCAGCGCCCACACAAAGTACGCCAGCCGCATCAGCACCGACACCATCGCCGCCCCCTCGGCCGTCCCGAACCCCGCCGCCTTGTACAGCAGCTCCTGGTACGCCAGCTCCACCACGCCCAGCCCCTGCGGCGAAATCGGCAGCGCCCCCACCATCCAGCACAGCGGGATATAGACGAAATACACCTGCACCGTGTGCATCCCCGTCGCCCCCGCCACCCCCAGCGCCCGTCCGATCAACACCGTCGCGAAGATCGCGACCGCCTGCAGTGCGAACGTCATCGCCGCGCACTTTGTCACGACCCCGGTGTGCTTTCGGTACACCATCACCGCCGCGTCGATCCGCTTCAGGTGCAAACTCAGCGGCAGTCGCTCCAGCAGCCACTCCCACCGGATCAGCCGCCGAAACCATATCGAGAAATACAGAACGCACGGCGCCACCATCGCGACGATCGTCACACCGATCGTCCGCCCCCACCCCTTTACCGCCGGATCGTTCCAGTTCGCCAGCAGCATCACCGCGCACAGGATCGTCACGCACATCAGCCCCAGCAGCCGGTCGAACATCACCACCGTCGCCGCCTCGTGCCGCCGATGCGTGTCCTGCGCGATCAGGACGATCTTCACGACGTCGCCCCCCGTCTGACCCGGCAGAACGAAGTTCGCAAAGCTCGCCGCGAACGTCACTCCCACCGCCCGCCGCAATGTCAGATGGATATCGTTCGCGGCCAGCAGCCATTGCAGCCGGATCGCCATCGCAAACGGGATCGGCCCCAGCACAAAAAATGCGACGACCACCCACCGCCACTCGGCCTTGGCCGCCACGTCGATCAGCCGGCTCCATTCGAGCCGGGAAACAACGAACACAACCGCCGCAGCGCAGACGATCAGCCGCAACGCCGTCCCGAGGTGCTTTCGTGTTCGAGGGTTCATGCCGCGCCGCCGTCAGCCGGCGCCGGTGCGCAGTGTCGGGGGGAGACCGGCCGCGTCAATCGTTGTACCGGTCTTTCAACGCCTTGTACTTGTCTTTCCACTCGTCGCGCTCTTCCTTGTACTTCTTCTTGTCGGCCTCAAGACTGTCGCAGCGCCGTTGCAGTGATTCATTCTGGCTGTACGCCTTGTTCAGCTCCGTCCTGCACTCGTCGAGACTCCCCGGGTTTGGCGCCTTCGAACTGCCGGACGAAGAGTGATACCCGCTGCTGCCGGAGCCGATGTCGATCCGTTCCGGCGCCTTCACGTTCACGCACGACGCCAGTGAAACGATGCCGATCACGACCGTGGCTGAAAATGCGACTCGACGCATGGTACGATCACTCCCTTGCTGGACGCCCGCGCGACGGCCTGCTCTCGCCGCGCTTTCGAGCCCGATTATGCCCCACCCTCAGACAACCTGCCAGTTACACCTGCTCCTCGGCTGCACGGCCGCCGGCAAATCCGCCCTCGCCCTGCCCCTCGCCGAACGCCTCAACGCCGAGATCCTCAGCATCGATTCCATGCAGGTCTATCGGCGAATGGACATCGGCACCGCCAAGCCATCGCCCGCCGAACGCCGGCGCGTCCCGCACCACCTCATCGACGTCGCCGAACCCGGCGAATCCTTCAGCGTCGCCCGCTTCGTCGCCGCAGCCGACGCCGCCATTGCCGACATCGCCGCCCGCGGCCGCCCGGTCCTCGCCGTCGCCGGAACGCCGCTTTATCTCATGGCCCTGCTCTACGGCCTCTTCGACGGCCCCTCGGCCGACCCCGAATTCCGCTCCCGCCTCCGCGAACGCGCTGCCCGCGAGGGCACCGAGACACTCCATGCCGAACTCGCCCGCATCGACCCCGACGCCGCCGCCCGCATTCATGCCAATGACCTCCGCCGCATCGAGCGCGCCCTCGAAGTCTTCGAGCGCACCGGCCGTCCTATCAGCGCCCAGCAGCAACAATGGTCCGGCCCGCCGCGCTACGTCTATCGCGCCCTCGGCCTGCGTCGCTCGCGCGAAGACCAGTCCCATCGCATCAACGCCCGAGTCAAGGAAATGGCCGCCGCCGGCCTTGTCGACGAAGTCCGCGGCCTCCTTGCCGATCGGTCGGGCCTCTCCGAACAAGCGGCCCAGGCCGTCGGCTATGCCGAGATCATCCGCCACCTCCGCGGCGACTATCCGCTCGAAGACGCAATCGAGGCCATCAAGATCAACACCCGCCGCCTCGCCAAGAGTCAGCGAACGTGGTTCAGAAGAGTGCAAAATGTAAATTGGATCGACGTGCCCGTCGAAATGGATTCCGACCAACTGCTCGCCGATTCGCTGAGCGAAATGACGAAGTGAGGAAATCGCTAGGGCAGGCCGGGTGTCTCGCGGAGTGCCACCGGCGGCCCGAGCACCTCATTCAACACAATCGCCCGCCGCAGGGCCGCGGCATCCACTGCCCCGATGCCGGCATGGACGCCCCGCGTTGCACGAACAACCGGCCGCGCAGCCACAAACTCCGTGTCCCGCGCCGTCATTGCCGCGTTCTGCTGAATCGCGCTCGCCAGTCGCTGTGCCTGCTCCGCCCGCGACCGTCGCTCCGCCTTTTCCTGCTGCTTGCGTCGCCGACGATCCTGCTCAGCCGATTCTCGCCGCAGCATCTCCAACGGCACACGCCCTGCAGCAATCGTTGCAGGCGCCGCAGGCGTTTCGCGCCGCGTCTGGAAATCGTCCTCGCTCGGCGTCTGAACCACCGGGCGTTGCGTCGACAATTTGTCCGCGTCCGAATCCTCGTCGATCGTTGGCTTACCGCTGCGAGTTTTCAGCCACTGCACCGCCGCTGCGAGAATGCCGAAAATGAGCACCGGGAGAACTTTCGCAAGTTCTTCGCCGATTCCCCTTGATGCCAGGAGCAGGTTGGTCATTTGCAAACTCGATAAGTACTACGTCGACGGCGGTCGCTTCGGATCTGTCGGACCATGACCCGTGCCCTCGGGCTTCGCGATCGAGTCCCGCATGTGCGTATCCGCCTGAATATTCTTCAGTCGATACCAGTCCATCACACCGAGATTGCCCTTTCGCAAAGCATCGGACATGGCAAGCGGAATCTCCGCCTCCGCCATGACGACCTTCGCCCGGTTTTCTTCTACCAGCGCCTTCATTTCCTGTTCCCGGGCCACGGCCATGGCTCGCCGACCCTCGGCCTCGGCCTGTCGCATCTTCTTATCCGCTTCGGCCTGCTCGGCCTGCAGTTTCGCGCCGACGTTTTCGCCGACATCCACATCGGCGATGTCGATCGACAAAATCTCGAACGATGTCCCGGCATCCAAACCCTTCTCGAGCGTCCGCTTCGAGATGATGTCCGGATTCTCCAGTACGCGCTTGTACATCTCAGCCCCGCCGATCGCGTTGACGATACCCTCGCCGACGCGGGCGATGACCGTCTCTTCCGTCGCTCCACCGACGAGCTGCTTGATGTTCGTCCGAACCGTTACACGCGCCCGCACCTTGAGCTGAATTCCGTCTTTCGCAACGCCATCCACCGTCGATCGCGCCCCGGTCTGGCTTGGGCAATCGATCACCTTCGGATTGACCGAAGTCTGGACGGCGTCCAATACGTCGCGACCCGCCAGGTCAATCGCCGTCGCCGTCTTGAAGTTCAAGTCGATGTTCGCGCGCTGCGCCGCAATCAGCGCCCGCACGACATTGATGACCCGGCCGCCGGCCAGAAAATGGCTCTCAAGATCGCGCGTGCTGATCGTGTCGAGCCCCGCCTTCACCGCCTGGATTTTGCTCTGCACGATCGTCGGCAGGTGCACTTTCCGCAGGCTCATGCCAAACAGTTCGAAGATGCCGATGTCGGCATTGCTCATGTACGCCTGCAGCCAGATGCGGAAAAACCGACCGAGAATCGCCGCAAACACCAGGACGATCAGCGCAACGAAACCCAGTCCCACCGTCAGATAGGGAAACCCGCCGTCGGTCAATCTACGCTGAGCCAGAATCAACATCTCTGCAATGATCATGGGCTCCTCCGAAAAGGATGTCCGTTATCGATCGTCCGAAACCGGCCGCACCGACAGCGAGCCGCCCAGGATGGCAACCGCACGCACGTCGGTCCGCGCCTCAATCATTCCGCTCTCGGCCACGCACTGCACCCGCTGGCCGTCAAACTCGCATATCCCCACCGGCCGCAGAGTACTGATCGCAAAGCCCGTCCGCCCGACAAGTGGCTTCAGCTCGCCCAGCGCAACGCTCGTATCTTCGTCGGTCAGTACGGGATTGGGCGGCACAACTCGCCGGCCGATCGCCGTCTTCCGGAAAACTTTGACTCCGATCAATGCGATCGTCGGAACGGCGATCACCTGCAGCGCCACCGACGAATACCCGAGCCCGAGCCCTGTCTTGAACGCCGCGTATACACCAAAAACAATGCACGCCGCGGAGCCGATCCCGAACAATCCGTGCGACGGCACGAACACCTCGAGCACCAGCAGCGCCAGGCCGATTGCCTGCAACGTCACAGCCAGCCAGAAGTCGTTCACTCAGTCACGTGCCTTTCGAACGACCACGCGATTCCCGCGGCGATCGAGAACCACGATTCGCGTTCCCGGTTCGATGTAATCCGACTCGCTCACCACGTCAACGAGCACCGGCCCGAACCGTGCCTTGCCCGCCGGCCGCAAGAGCGACTCCACCACGCCAACGTCTCCGACCTGCGCCGCGTGCGGATACGGGTCGTCCGCGAGCACCATCTCCGGCGTCGGGTTCGGCGCGATCACTCGACCGATCAGCGGCGCACGCGGCAGATACCGGCTGAGCAGCCACGCCAGGACCGTGCTCACGATGAGCCCGCCCGAAACAACTTTAACGCCCACGAGTACGCCGTCCCACGTCGCCTGCATTCGCGGCCAGTGGAAGAAAGACGGCGCGCCCGGCACCGCCGGCATCTCGGGCTGCGCAAAGCTCGATACGACGCCGACGAGTATCAACGCCAATCCCAGCAAGCCCGGCAACAGCAGCCCGGGCGTCGCAAAAAACTCCACCGCGATCAGGCCGATCCCGATGATGATGACCACGATCTCCCACACGTTCGCCAGGCCGGTGATATACGGAGCACCGAGAAACAGCGCGAGCGCGATAACCGCCACCGCTCCACCGAGCATGTGCCCCGGCGCGTGAAACTCGGCATACGCACCCATCAGGATCAGCACAAACAGAATGCTGCGAACCACCGGCGAACTCAGCCAAGCCGCGATCGCTTCCGCCCAATTCGGCGTCAGTCGGATCGGCGCCGCCGACAACGAGAGAAACGATCGAATCTCGTCATCCGTACTGACCGTGCCTCGTGAAAAACCGTACCACGCGGCCTCATTCTGCTTCATCGTCAGCAATTCCTTCTCGCCGACGACTGGCTGCTTTACTTCAAGCATCTTCCCGAGCGCCACATCGCGCATTTCGGCGACCAGCCGCCAGGTTCCCGGCGCGTAGCCGTCTCCCGACGATGTGTCCTTGCCGAGATACCTGAGCTTGTCCTCGCCGCGAATGAACTTCCGTTCGCCGTTCTTGACGTTCTCCACCCACCAGATCGACGAGCCGATCTTCACCATCGACTCGCACAGCAGCGGGTCATAGCCATGCCGGTGCGCCGCGTCGCGGAACTCCGCCAGGATGGGGCTTTCCGCCTTGGCGCGCTCCGTCTCGCCCAGGCTCTGCAATCCATCGGTCGGGCTGAGCATGATCGGCGCACAATCCCCCACCCGGCTGCTGCTGCTCATGACGATCTCGTCGCACGACACCGCGATCATGGCCCCGGCCGAGTACGCCGCCGGGTGCACCCACGCCACGGTCTTCATGTCCGTCAGGTTCTTCAGGTAATTGCAGATATCGAGCGCGCTGGTCACCATCCCCCCCGGCGTGTCCAGCTCCAGGATGACCGTCGACGCCCCGAGCTTGCGCGCCTCGTCGACGCGCCGCGTCAGACTGCGAAACGTCACGTCGTCGATCGCATCCTTGATCGTAACGACGACCGCCTTGCCGCCACTCGGCTTGGTCTCTGCCGTAACGGGGCGCGGCCACACCCCGCAACACCCGATCATGACCGCGACCGTGACAACAAACTGTACGATGAGCGACTTGCGACGCGTCATGGTCCCGCACCCTCCTCGTCCGGAAACGCCCGGAGGTCCAACGTCCCGACGCCGAGAGTGAATTATACGTCACATTCCATGATTCGCCGCTTATAACCCGCCCACATCTTTCAACACCCGTACCCCCATTGGGCGTAACGCGACCGCGGGGTTATCCTCCGCATGGACAATATCCGCAGGGCCAAGTATGCAATCAAATTCTTCACGCACGGCACAACGCGCTTTCCCTCCGACGGAAATCGGCGAGAGGGCCTACATCGAGCAAAACTACGACCGCTTCAAATCCGCCGCCGCTTCCGGCCTCCAGCGATTCGGCCGCGGCGTCATTCTCATCACCGTCATGCCGCCCCACGCACCGGACAAAGCGGGAACGATCGAATACGTCAATGATGAGGAAGCCGACCGAATCTGGCCAACCACCGGCTGGCCCGAGGCCTCAACGCGGCGTGCAGTCGCCGAGTACGACCCGCAACTCACGTTTCTGGTGCTTGTGCTCGACTACCAGTCCCAGACCTGCCGACTCCACCGATTTGAGGAAGCCAACCCCCACGGCAACTGAGCGTCACTCCGCCCGCTCGACCATGACTCCCTTCGCGCCTGCCGTCGGACGCCACGTATTCCAAGTCCCATCCTGAGCCAACAAGAGCGTCCAGCCCCCCGAAATCGCCTCCTCGAGAACCCGCTTCTTTGTCAGCATGTTTTCGTACGGTTGCAAATCGTACGCCATGTTGTATCGCAGCCCGATGTGGGCCGCCGTCGGTATGAGGTCCGCAGGGTTGAAGAGCGCTCGCCCGCCTCCCTCGATCAAGACTCCTTGTTGATGACGTGTGTGGCCCGGCACGGCCCGCACCGAAACACCCGGCGCGATTTCGCCGTCGCCGCCGAGTAACACCAGCCGGCCATCCCGTTCCAATGGCTCAAGATTCTCGCGTCGGTAGGTCCCCGTCATCACGCAATACCCGCTCACAGCATCGTCCCACTCGCCCCGCTGCACGAAGACTTTCGCACGGGGGAAAGTCGGTCGGACGACACCGTCCGCGCCGGCCGACGTGATCCCGCCTGCATGATCAAAGTGGAGATGGGTGAGGATTACCGTATCAACCGATTCCTGCTCGACTCCGACCGCGCCCAGCGAGTCGACTAGGCATTGCGAGGACAACTCGAAGATATCACGATCCTTGGCGTCGTATTTACTCCCAATGCCGCTTTCGATGATAATTCGCCGCCCGGCCGTCTCGACCAGGAGGCAGGTCGTTCCCAGGGAAATCCGATTCCGTTCGTCACAGCGCACCGTCCGCTGCCACAGTGGTTTAGGGATTATCCCGAACATCGCTCCGCCATCGAGACTCAGCCGCCCCCCGTCGAGAAAGCGAACGCGAATATCCCCCAAGTGCATCGCGGGTCGCACCTCACCGGCCAGTTTCGGCTTTGCCGCAGACTCCATGCCGCAATCGTAATCGCCCGCCGACGGCCCGAAAACGCCCGTTGCTAACGTTTCCGCCCCCTAAGGACGCGCAGTTCTTGCCGGTCCGGCCGTCTCGGTTTGATGGAGATAACAAATCGCGTGCCGCCCGAATCCGCGTTAAACTCGCCCCCCGCATCGCGGCCGATACTCCGGGCCGGCCGGGGTGCCGCTTGTCTTTAGCCGGGCTCAGCGCTACGATGAAAAGTCCTCCACAGCAGGGTCCGGGTCGAATCTCCTCCCGCCTCGCCTTGGGCAGTCACCCTGCAGCGCAGCATGCAAAGCTCGGGCTCGAGACCAAGGCGATAACCCCTATGTCCCATTCGATTGCCCTGCGCCCCCAAAATGTCGCCGAGTCCCCGCCCCAGGTTGCGAACTGTCGCAAGGATGGCTTCGACTGGCGATGCCTTCTCGCGGCTCAATCGCTGATCGACGCCGGCGAATACGATTGGCTTAACCTCCGAGAGCGCCCGGGCATTGCCCGCGTCAAGCGAAATGGCAATCGCGACGTATGGCGCATCGACCTTCCGGGCGAATCGATATTCGTAAAGCGATACCGCAGCGAGTCCCTCGCCGAGCGGACGAAAGCCCTGCTCCGCGGCCCCACCTCCGCCTTGGAGTGGGACGTCGGCCATTACGCCGCCCGCCATGGAATCGACGCGGTGCTGCCCATCGCCTGCGGCTGGAAGGGCAGCCGCATATGGTCCGGGCGGTCACTACTCCTGACTCGCGCAATCCCGGGCGCCGTCCCCCTTTGCGATTACTGGCTCGCCTGTCGCGACGACGCCCACCGCGCCCGCCTGATCGCTCAGAGTACGGCTCGCCTCGTCGCCCGCGCACACCAGTGCGGATTTCACCACCTCGACATGCACGCCGGCAACATCCTCGTCCAGACTCAGAATTGCCCCTCGCCGCGCCCCGTTTTCGTCGATCTGCATAACGTTCGAATCGCCCAGCCCGTCAATCCGCGCGACGTCATCGCCAATCTGGCTCAGCTCAATCAGTGGTTTCGCCGCCACGCCACGCAAACACAGCGACTCAGTTTCCTCCGCGAATACCTCGTCGCACGCGACGAATTCGCAATGGCCAGCCCATACGCTCGCAATTGGACCATCGATCCGCGCGATCTGCTCCGCACCCTGTCCGGTGTCGCCCGTCGCCACGCCGAACGCCTCTGGGCCAAGCGCGACCGCCGCTCCATGCGAACGGGGCGCTACTTCGCTCGCATGCGTCCGGCCCCCGGCTGGCGCGGCCACGTCCTGCTGATCAGCAAGCATCCACGACCGACGTCGCGCGCATCGCAGGCTGTCTTCGAGCTCAAGCAATGGAAGCGCTGGTTGTCGGACCCGACGAGTTGGACCGACCCTGCCTCAAACGAGGTATTGAAGGACTCTCACAGCGCCATTGTCTGCCGCGCGAAGCTCGACACTCCCGATCCGCTTCCCGTCATCTGCAAGCAGCCCCTCGCGCGCTCGCTGTGGAAGCAGTTCCTCTACTCGGTCGGGCCGTCGCGAAATCTCCGCGCCTGGCGCCGCGCCAATATGCTCCTCAATCGCGATCTCCCGGCTGCTCAGGCCCTTGCCGTCGTCGAACGACGCGCCGCCGGCCTCTTTCGCACCGACAGTATTCTGATCACCGAGTTGGTCGAGGATGCCGTCGATTTCGAGGCCTTCCTCATCCACCACGTGGCGCCTCGCACCAGCCGCGAACAGCGCCGAATGAAAGATCGCCTCCTCGCCGCACTCGCCGCGCTCGTCCGCGATTTCGCCGATCGCGGCTTCGCGCACCGCGATTTCAAAGCCGGAAACTTGCTGGTCCGCTGGTCGCCGCCCTACGCTGATCGCCCCGACTTCACGCTCATCGACATGGACGGCATTTCGCACCGCAACGGACCGCGCTTCGACGCCGCCTGGAGGGCACTTGTCCGACTCAGCGTGAGTCTCGACGCCTGCCCCGCCGTCACACGCACCGACCGGCTGCGAATGCTCCACTCCTTCCTGTTAAAGTCCGGCCAGCCGCTGACCCGCTGGAAAGAGATCTGGCGCGTCCTCGCCTCCCAGGCCGAACACAAGGCAATCCTCAAGCTCCGCCGACGCGAGTGGAAGCTCGCCACCTACGGTCGCGAATAGTTTCTCCCACCGTCCAGATTCCTTCCGATCCATCGCAGCAACATCGCACGCGGCCGCTCTCTAAAAACAAAGCGACCTCCCGGGTCTGAGCCGGGAGGTCGCGGAAAGGGTTTGATTTCTCCGGTCGCCCCTGGGCGGCCGGAGCCGTTGTCGCGGGGACGCCTTACGGCGCCTCGCAGTTCGGGCTGGCCGT
>CAZONT010000106.1:0-13706 GCA_964581285.1 uncultured Planctomycetaceae bacterium
AGAGCAGCGGTTTCCTAAACCGCAGGTCGTAGGTTCGAATCCTATCGGGCGCGTTCTCCGGTCAGACTACCGACACACCGCGAGCGGCCGGATCCTCGTGCAGGAACCAGCCCTCAAGCACAATCCGCCGACAGAACCAACGAGTCGCGAACAGGGGCAGCGCAAGAGCGTATTTCAACCGTGCCGGAAGGTATCGAAGGAACCCGTCACTGCGCGCGGGATCACCGAACCGTGAATGCAGCGCGGCGACGTACGACTGCAAGTGACCTTCCTCGTAGTTCCCATTCGCCGTGACGATCGTCTCGGCCGCGAGCAACCCGGACTCTACAGCCGTCCGGATTCCCTCACCGCTGTACGGATACGCCAATCCGGCTGCGTCGCCCACGAGCAATACGCCGTCAGCCATCAACCGCCGCCGAGTGTGTCCGTAGAGGATGTATGCGTGCCCCTTGAATCGATCCGGCATGTCGCGCGGGACGCGACCTCGCTCAGAGAGCCACTCGACGAAGCGCGCCACGTGCTCCGCGACGCGGTTCGGATCCTCCCGCCCCAATCCCACGTTAAGGTAGCGACCCTTGCGAAAAGCCCATCCGTATCCCTGAAGGTCTTCACAGAAGAAGAGTTCGGGCATGTCCGCCGCAATCGGACACCGTTCTGCCTGATCCTCGCTCATTTCAAACTCGATTTCCTGAGCGGTGACCGCCTGCTCGCTCCGGCCGGTGTCGGCGCCGAGATGTCGGGCCACCGGGCAGAAATGGCCTCCAGCCCCCACCACGACACGCGTTTCGATAGTCCGATTGATCCACCATCCCGACCCGACACGCTCAAGTGATCGAAGCGGTTCGCCCGGCCGAAACGCAGCCCCCGATTGCTGGAGAAGGTACGTGTCAAACTCGCAGCGCCGGATGCCGTAACTGATTGGACAATCGTATCGACTCTCGATCGCCCCGCCGCCCCCCCGGCTGATCGCGAAGCCGCTGATCGGCTGCACGACCCGGCCGCGCCCGTAATCCGCGAGATCCACCGCGCGTAATTCCAGTACCCGCGGCGTTATCCATCCCGCGCAGGGCTTGTCACGAGGGAACGTGCTCTTGTCGAGCAGGATGACCCGAAGCCCAGCCCGTTGCAGCGCCCACGCACACGACGAGCCCGCGGGTCCGCCGCCGACCACGACCGCATCGCAGGTCTGCATCAGCAACTCCGTGTGACGTCCCGGTAGAGGTGGGCCCGCGTCATCGGCACGTCATTTGAGTTGTGCCGATTGAAGACGACCTGGAAGAGCTGCATCGATCCGCTGGTGAATGCTGCAATCGAACTCGAAAGATAAAACCGCCAGGTGCGGACGAATCGCTCGTCAAACATGGATCGCACCGCGTCGACGGAGCGCTCAAATCGCGCGAGCCAATGCCGAAGCGTCTCGGCATAGTGCAGTCGCAGGTTTTCAACATCCAGGACGGCGAAATCGAATGGCTCGAAGACGTCCATCATCTCGCGGAGCGTCGGCACCTCCGCCCCGGGAAAGATCCGCCGGCGCATCCACTCGCTGAAGGGCTCTGACCGGTGCCGCCCGATCGAATGGATCAGGCCCCGCCCGCTGCGGGTCAGGCACCGATCAATGACCGTGCCGAGAGCTCTGTAATTCGCGATGCCGACGTGTTCCAACATCCCGACCGACGCAAACGCGTCGCACTTCTCATTGATATTGCGATAGTCGTCTTCGATGAACTCGACTCGATCGCCCAGCCCGGCGCGCAGCGCCGCCTCGCGGGCAAAGAGAATTTGCTCTCGGGCGATGTTAAAGGCCCGCACCCGGACGCCGAAACGCTTCGCCATGTGCAGCGCCAGCGCACCCCAGCCGCATCCGGCCTCGACCACCCGTTCGCCCGGTTGCAGGCGCAGCTTGCGACATACATGCTCCATTTTGGCAAACTGAGCATCTTCCAGACTCATCGCAGGATCGGCAAAATACGCGCACGTGTACGCAAGCTGCTCGTCGAGCCACAACTTGTAGAAGTCATTACCAATGTCGTAGTGGTGGTGAATGTTCTCCCGCGAATCGGCGATCGTGCTCCGGCGTCGCCATACCCAGCGTCGTCGTCCCTCTTCCGACCAGCTCATTCCCCGGTAGGCTTCTTCAAGCAGCCGAACAAGGTCCCCCTCCACCTCAACCCGCCCGTCCCGGTACTCATCGCCGAAATGACGATCGGCATCGAACAGGGTTTTTATTAGAGAGCGCCGCTCGAGGAAATGGACCCGGGCAATCGTCGGAGCACTCGACGTGCGGATCGATTCGCCGTTCCAAAGCACGATTTCCACGGGCGGATCGCCGAGCGACCCCAGCAAACGCTTTACCAAGCGCTTGTCCCACGGGTAGACCCGCCCTGCCGACTGGTTTTCGCGTGCCAGCACGCCGGCCGTCGACTCTTGAGGCCCGTTTGAAGGTGACATTACCAGCACCTTACTCGAAGGAGATCGTAGTCTGGACGCGGTCGTCGAAACGATAGCCGCGATCGCCGGTTCGGGCGAGGCAGGCGGTGATCTCCCAATTCCCGTTCGGTTTTGCGGGACGGGGCCATTGCGGTACGATAACGTTCGAAACGGGACGCCGCGTTGCTTCACCGGCCTCCCGTAGTGCGGGGGTTGGAGCCAAAAGCCCATGTTCGCCCGTTCAACGTTTTGCTTTACTCTCGGTCTCACCTTTCTCGCTCATGCGGCATTCGCCCAGCACGTCCGCTTCGACGGTGATCGCGTCGTCCGCGTCGAGGTGAAGACCAACGACCAGCTTCAGACACTTCTCGCGATGACCAACGACGTTTGGAGCGAGCGCGTCGGAGTCGGCACGCTCGACGTTCGAGTGACGCCTGATCAGTTCGAACAGCTTCAGAAGTCGAATTTGCCGTTTACGATACTGATCCCCGACGTGCAGGCGAAGATCGACGCCGAAGCCGCCGAAATCGCCGGACCGCACCCGCGGGGCACGTGGGACGCCTACATGGACAACGCGACGGTCAACGCCTACATGGCGTCGCTCGCCACGCTGCGACCCGATCTCGCCCAGGTCATCAACGTGGGTACCACGCTCGAGGGTCGCACGATTCAGGGCTTGCGCATCACCGGTCCCGGCGCCAGTGTGAAACCCGGCGTCCTGTACCACGGCTGCGAACACGCCCGCGAATGGATCACGGTTCCTGTCACCCTGTACGTAGCCGATCAGCTTGTTCGCAACTACGACACCGACCTCGGCATCCAGGAGCTCGTGAACCGTTGCGAGTGGTTTATCATTCCGGTCTTCAACGTCGATGGGTACATCTACTCGTGGACGACGAATCGGCTCTGGCGGAAGAATCGCCGCAACAATGGCGGCTCGTTCGGCGTCGATATCAATCGCAATTGGGGCTACCAGTGGGGCGGCGAGGGAGCCGCCACCGTCGGGTCTGATGAAACCTACCGCGGCGCGGGTCCGTTCTCGGAGCCCGAAACGCAGGCCATGCGCGACTTCTTCCTCGCGCACCCCAACATCGTCACTCACAACGATATTCACAGCTATTCGCAACTGATTCTCTGGCCGTGGGGCTACCAGGCGGCCACTTCGCCGGATGAGCCGATCTTCAATTTTGTCGGCACATCCATGCAATCGCTGATCGCCGGCGTGCACGGGACTGCGTTCGATCCGGGGCCGATCTACACCAATATCTATCCCGCTTCGGGCGTTTCGGTGGACTGGACCTATGGCGTCCAACGGGTTCACGCATTTTCGTTTGAGCTGCGGGACACCGGCACGAACGGCTTTACATTGCCCGCGAATCAGATTCTTCCAAGCTGCGAGGAGATGTTTCCGGCACTGATGTTCCAGGCGAACCACATCTCCAGCATTCGACCTGCATTGAAGATCGAGTTTCCGAACGGACTTCCGGTGCTTCAGCCGCCGAGCGTGACGAGCAATCTCAACGTCCGGATCAAGGGCGACTGGGATGTGGTGAATCCGGCGACCGCGACGCTGTATGCCCGGGCCGGATCGAGCGGCGATTTCACTGCATATCCGCTGGCATACGTCAGCGGCGACGATTTTGTGGCGACCTTCCCGGCACGGGGGTGCGGCGATCCGACGGAATACTACATTTCCTCACAGAGTTCGGGCGGGACGGAGATTCGGAGCCCGGCCACAGCGCCGGCGGCGAAGTACACGGTGCCGGTCGGCGAGGAGACGCCCTACTTCTCCGACAACTTTGACACGAATCAGAGCTGGACCGTGGTGAATAATGCGGTGACGGGCGGGGCCTGGGTGCGGGCTGACCCGGTCGGGACGAACATCAGCGGCGCGCCGGTGCAGCCGGAAGACGATAATCCGGCCGGGACCGGGTCGATGTGCTGGGTGACGGGCAACGGCGCCGTCGGTGGATCGGCCGGCGGAGCGGACCTGGACGGCGGGCCGACGCGACTCACATCGCCGACGATCGACATGTCGGGCCTGGCGTCGCCGCTGCTCAGCTACTACCGCTGGATGTATTGCAGCACCGGCGAAGACACGCTTGTGGTTGAGATCTCCAATAACAACGGGGCGAACTGGGTGACCATTGAGACCGTGACCCACGATCCGGTCTGGCGCAAGAATTCCATCCTCGTGTCGAACTACGTGACGCTGACGAACCAGATGAAGATCCGATTCAGCGCGACGGACAATCCGAACAACTCGATCACCGACGCGGCGATCGATGACGTGGTCGTGTCGTCGGTGAGCTGCGCGGTCGTGCCGGTGTCGGGCGACCTGAACTGCGACAATGCAATCAACGCCCTCGACATCGACCCGATGGTGCTGGCCCTGACCAACCCGGACGGATACACGGCGGCGTTTCCGGCGTGCTTCATCACCAGAGGCGACATGAACAATGACGCGTCCGTCAACGGCGACGACATCCCGGCCTTCGTAGCGGCCGTCAGCGGGCCGTAGAGCCGCGGCTTGACACCTAACTTAGACCGAATATCCTGAGGACGCTTCGGGAGCGCCCCGCCATGCGTCCGGTCGATAATCCGCCCAACCCCTATCTCAGCGAGCATCGCGAATGGCTGGAACCGCCGCCGGCGGCACAGCTCGAAGTCTACGAAGAGACGGCGCGGTCGATCCTCTCGGAAAACGACAGCCCGGACATTCCGTTTCGCTGGTCGGTCAACCCTTACAGAGGTTGTCAACACGCGTGCGCCTATTGCTACGCCCGGCCCTACCACGAGTACCTCGGCATGGGGGCCGGGACCGACTTCGACACGAAAATCGTCGTCAAGACCAACGCGGCCGACCTGCTGCGCGAGGCCTTCGGGCGCAAGGCCTGGGCCGGCGAGGAGGTGAACTTCTCGGGCGTCACCGACTGCTACCAGCCGCTCGAAGCGGTCTATCAGCTCACGCAGGCGTGCCTGCGCGTGTGTCTCGAATATCAGAACCCGGCGGCGATCGTTACCAAGAGCTTCCTCGTGATGCGCGACGCCGAGCTGCTGGCCGAGCTGGAGCGGGCGGCCGGCGCGACGGTCTACCAGAGCATCGCATTTGCCGATGACGCGGTGGCGCGACAGATCGAACCGCACGCGCCCGCGCCGTCGAAGCGATTCGAGGCGATGCGGCGGCTGACGGCCGCGGGCGTGCCGGTCGGCGTCATGGTAGCGCCGATTATTCCGGGGCTCAACGACCGCGACGTGCCGCGGATCCTCGAACAGGCGGCGGCAGCGGGCGCGACGGCCGCGGGATTCACGGCCCTGCGGCTGCCGGGCAGCGTCGAGGCGGTTTTCCGAGGGCGAATTCGGGAGACAATGCCGGACCGGGTCGAACGGATCGAGGCGAGAATCCGAGAGATTCGGGGTGGGGCGCTGAACGAAGTGCGGTTCGGCAAGCGGATGAAGGGCGCGGGGACCTACTGGGAATCGGTGGCCGACCTGTTCCGGATGTCGCGCGAACGGTTCGGGCTGACGGGGCCGAAGCGGAGCGAGCGATCTGGAAAAGCGCGCCGGTCCGGGACGGGGTTTGTCATTAGGGCGGAACCCGATCGGGAGAAACCCCATGTGCAGCTTGGGTTCGACTTTGACGGGGGCCGTTAGAACGGCGGCGATCCAAGAAAGTTGTAATCGTGAGAATTCCATTATCGGACCGGGCACCCGCTGCCGTATTGACGGCGTTGCTTGGCAATGAATGGCGGAGATTCCCCCGACAACGATTTGGCCGGATAGGGATGGCTCGAACGGCAGTCATCAGAAGAAGTTGGAACCGTGAGAATTTCATTATCGGGCTGTCCGCCCGTTTTTGACCGAAGGGCCTTACTTGGCGTTGCTTGGCGAATCATTCCAGAGCTCGCAGCGGCCCCGTCGTTGCGGCGCGCGGAGTCGGCGGTCCGGTCGGGACAGTTCGTGCGCGTGGAATCCTTCGGGATTCCGCCGGGTCGAGTTTGGAGCATGTTAGGTGTTAGCTTGGGGAAGTCAAGTCGGGCGGCGGTGGATGTGGCACAAATGGATTTGCGCGGGTGCCCGACGGCACGCATCTTGCGTTTGCCGCCCTGTGAATTTCCTTGAGTTTCGGGCGCTCTTTCGATAAGCTTCGCGCGGTTTGGCGTTCCGCACACCTGTCGAAGTTCTTTCTACAGGAGGCCAGTCATGAAAGCAGCAATCCTCGCAATGACGATCTTCGCGCTGGCGGCGACGGCGGCTCCGGCCGACCTCGTCACGGTCACGGCGGAGGGCACGGTCGTCTTCAATGGGATCACCACCGCCCCGCTCAACGCGGTCGCCGGCGGCGACTCGGCGGTCATGACGTTTCTGGTCGACTCGAATGTCTTCCTCAACGGCGGGCTGGGCGACACGCGGGGCTACGAGATCATCCAGCCGTCGTTCTCGCTGAACTTCAATCCGCCGCCGGTCTCGGTCGGACTGGCAAACCCGTTTCCCGGCGGGCAGTTGCCCTATTTCACGCTGGCCGACGGCATCCCTGTGTCGGACGGATTCTGGGTCTCGACGAGCCCGGATTCGCCCGGCGGCGTGCCGCTCTCGCAGCCGCCGCTGCAGGCCAACGTCGACCTCGGTTACGTCGGTTCGACGCTCAGCTCGCTCAACATCCTCGACGCGCTGGGGACGTACGACTTCACGGGGCTGACGCGGTTCAGCTACACGCTGTGGCAGCAGGCCCCGGACAACGTGCGGATGGAGATTGATTTTGTGAAGCTGACGATCGCCCCGGAGCCGGCAACGATGGCGCTGCTGGGAGGAGCCGGGCTGATGCTGCTGCGACGGCGGCGGCGATAGGCGGCCTTCAAGCCCGCACGAGCACGACTCCGGACGAAGTACGACGCCCGCGAACGGCCGATGGCTGTTTGCGGGCGTTCCATTTTGGGGGGCGTGGCGCGTCATCGCCGGCATCTGATGGCCGCTTCTTGCATGAGCGATTGGCGCGTGGATTGAGCCGTCTGGCCGCACCGGGCCTCGATGGGAGCTGGCGCCTACTCGCCGACGCCTCGCGCTACCGGCGTTGATCGATCGTCGATGCGCGTCACGGGCCCACGCGCCGGCGCTCGGGGTTCGGACTTCTTCGGGCGTATGCCGGGCGGGGCGATCCTGCAAGTCCCATTGAGTCGTTGATTGAATCGAGTCTGACGCGGCGGGTCGTGGCCGATCTGGCCGATTCTCGGCTGCGAGAATCCACGCCAAATGAACGGGCCGCTGGACGATTGTCCAACGGCCCGCCTGTTTTGAAGCCAATAGCTTTGGGACGGCGTTCGCTTACTTGCCGCGTCGTCGCAGGATCGGGAAGAGCCCGAACGTGCTGAGCAGGGCAAGCGTCGCCGGCTCAGGGATCTTGCTTGTGACGATCGTGATTTCAAGGATGTCCTGAATGCCGGTGCCCGTCGCGCCGTTTCCGACGACGATGCCGAGGAGACCGTTCCAATTGCCATTGCCAAAGAACGTCGCCAGCGGCAGTGCAAGGGGCGCACCAAAGACGCCGGAAGTCGCAATACGCAGTGCGCCGGATACGACCGGCACGGTCGCCCCGCCGCCCCACAGCAACGGATCGCTACCAAGGGCAGCGCCCAAATTCAGCCCGAGTCCAACGCCGCCGGAAGTCGCCGCGACGCCGCCAACGGTGAAGCCGGCCGGCCACAAGTCGCCCGGGCCACCGGCCGGGGTGCGGCCGGCGATCGTGATGACGAGCGTCGTCTGTCCCGCGGCCGGGGTGTTGGGCAGCAGGATCTCGTTGACCGTTCGCTGGATGGAACCCGCCGCGACGGCATAGGGGTTAATCGGCTCGAGGACCCCATCGTAGGCAACGAGGTCGTTGTCGGAGGGCGGATTGAGATCGATCAGACCCAGGTTTCCGGCGGCGGTCGCGATGCCGGAATACACGGAGTAGATTTCGTTCGGTCCCGGAACCCGCGGAGCGCCGGAGTCGCCAGCGACGGGCTTTCCGTCGAGGTAATAAACGTCGTATGCCGGCGACACGACCTGAGCGAACGCCGGGGCGATTGCGAACAGGGCGATTGCTCCCACCAACGATATACGCTTCATATGAGACTCCCTCTCCGATGCGGTTGAGATGCTCGCTTCAGGGCAGGCACACCGAGTGTGCGCTTATCCCTCCACATAGCAACATATCCGAAATAGCAGGATCATTACAAGGCCCCGAGGTCAGATTGCGGGAAAATACACTGTCGGGAGAGGTGCGGGCAGACCCGCGGTCGTGACGAGCAGGGGTCGTTCCGACCGCGGTGCCGCGCGCGGGGGCGCCATCATCGTGCGCGGCGGTCGCGTGCATGCCAATACTAGTGAAAACACCTAGAGAACTCACAGGATTCGGGGCGTTGGGGCCGCGCCAAATCGTTGACTTTGGGGGCTGCGTTTCGGTAGTCTGGAAGATTGAGGGTGATGGGAGCAGGAGCGGGAAGCACACCTCCGGGGGCGGCCTGCGTACTTCACCCGAATGGTTGAGCGTTTGCAATGTTTGCCCGCGTCGGCATTGACCGGCTGCGTGGCCGTTCGGAAACACATCTGCCGACTTGGAGGAGCAGGGATCATGTCTTCTGGTATTCAGGGTGTGGGCTGTCGGAAGAACAGGTCAAACGTTTTTGTTGGGGCGATTGGGGCGATTTGCCTCTCCTTTACGGCTGGAATCGCTTCTGGGGCGTCATTTGTTCCCGGCGACATCGTAGTGGTCCGCTGCGCGACAAGTGGCACCGCCGCAACAGCGTTTCTTGACGAGTACCGGCCAACCGGTGCACTCGTGCAGTCAATAGCACTTCCGACCGCGGATGCCGGCGCAAACCAAATACTTACGCTGACTGGTTCCGCGACGAGCGAGGGATTCCTCACACTGGCGGCCGACGGGCGCTACCTTGTGCTATCCGGGTACGACGCCACCGTCGGAACAGCCGTTCCTGGTTCGCCCGGAACCATCGGTCGTGTCGTTGGACGTATTGACATGGCTGGCACGGTCAACACAGCGACCGCGCTTGGAGACGCCTTCACCAGCAACATTCGAAGCGCTTCAACATTCGATGGAACGAGTTTTTGGTTGGCCGGAAGCACGCAGGGTGTGCGCTATGCGGCCCCTGTGGGAGCGTCTAGTTCAACACTTATCAGTTCGACAAACGCGAACAATCGCGTTGCCAACATCTTCGGGAACCAGCTTTACGCATCGTCGGCGGCAAATCTCTATACCGTCGGAACGGGCCTTCCGACGACAGGAAGCCAAACGATGACGCCGCTGCCGGGCTTTGCTGGTAATTCGTCGTACGATTTCTTTTTCGCGAACCCAACTACTCTTTACGTCGCAGACGATTCCGGTACAGGCAGCGGCGGGGGAATTCGCAAATGGATCTTCGCAAGTGGGACATGGACTTTTCAGTATGTATTGAATTCTGGACTCACGTCCGGCTGCCGTGGAGTCAGCGGCGCGCTAAACAACGCCGGTCAGCAGGTGCTCTACGCATCGACCGCTGAGAGTACCTCGCGGCTCGTGACCGTAACAGACACGGGCTCAACCGCGCCATTCACAGGCATTGCGACGGTTGCGGGCGGTAGTGCCTTCCGCGGCGTTCGCGTCCTCCCCGAGTGCGACATCGCAATGGACGGCCGCGCCGACACGCTTTATCACGCACTGGCCATCCAGGCCTGCTCGACCGGCTACGGCGACAACACCCTCAACAATAACGGCTGTCCCATCAATGGCAGCGAACTCGATCGGGCATTCGGAATCATCGTCAACAACACGCTCTACCTGACGCTCAGCGGAAACGTTGAATCGAATGGAAACAAGCTCAACATCTTCATCGACTCGGTAGCCGGCGGACAGAACAACCTCCGCGGCGATAACGCGACGAACTTTTCCGGGAACCAGATCGATCGGTTCGGTTTCGAGCAGGGCCGCTCTCACTCCATCCCCGGCGCTCCGGGCCTGACCTTCGACCCCGGCTTCGAGCCCGATCACTGGATCGGCGTCAATATCTCGTGCAGCCCGTCGTTTACGCTCTTCGCGGACACATGCAATCTTCCGAGCGGCGGCGGCGGCACCGCCAGTTTCCTCGGCTCGAACACAACCCCGGGCGGCAACGGCGTCCTGTCCGGCGGCTCGAACCCGAACAACATCTGGATCACGGTCAACAATTCCAACACGAGCGGCGTAACGAGCAGCTCGGCCGCCAGCGCGTCAGCCGTGTTTACGGGCGTCGAGCTCGCGATTCCCCTGGGCGCGATCGGCAATCCGAGCGGCACGGTCAAAGTCGCGGCGTTTATCTCCGACAGCAGCTACACA
Organism: uncultured Planctomycetaceae bacterium; assembly: GCA_964581285.1. GTDB lineage: Bacteria > Planctomycetota > Phycisphaerae > UBA1845 > UTPLA1 > SpSt-539. The sequence goes on from CAZONT010000106.1 coordinate 10,775, forward strand.
AACATGTCGAACCAAGTACTCGGGCCGCTTCCGGCGGGATCGGCGAACCCGGGCTTGGCCGCATGCCAGGTCAACCTCAGCTCGTCGTATGCGGGCGATCAGTTCTTCACCGTTCAGCGATTCAGCACGTCGCCGTCGATCGATGTGCAGCCGGGCAACCAGACCGCGTGCGAGGGCGGGAGCGCGTCGTTCAGTGTGACGGCGAGCGGGCCGGGCGTGTTGACGTATCAGTGGCGCAAGGGAGTGACGAACCTGGTCAACGGGGGGAGCATCTCGGGAGCGGATACGGCGACGCTGACGATCAACCCGGTGAGCGCGGGGGACGCGGCGATCAATTACAACTGCGTTGTTTCGAACAACTGCGCGAGCGTCACCAGCAACAACGCCACGCTGACGGTGAACGCGCCGCCGGCGATCACGAGCGGTCCGACCCCGACGAGTCAGACGAAGTGCGTCGGCGACCCGGCGACCATCAGCATCACGGCGACGGGGGCGGGACTTTCGTACCAGTGGCGGCGCGGCACGACAAACCTCGTCGACGGCCCGCACGTCGGGCTGGCGACGATTTCCGGCGCGACGACGAACTCGCTCACGCTGAGCGGCGTGCAGACCGGCGACGCGGCCACGGATTACAACTGCGTGGTGACGGGCTTGTGCAGCCCGGCGGCGACGAGCACGAATGCGACGCTCGTCGTCAACACTGCCCCGAGCATCGCGACCGGTCCGACGCCGGCGAGCCAGACGAAGTGCGCGGGCGAGGATGCATCGATCGCTATTACTGCGAACGGTACGGGGCCGCTGACGTACCAGTGGCGGCGCGGCACGACAAACCTCGTCGACGGCCCGCACGTCGGGCTGGCGACGATTTCCGGCGCGACGACGAACTCGCTCACGCTGAGCGGCGTGCAGACCGGCGACGCGGCCACGGATTACAACTGTGTCGTCACCGGGGTATGCAATCCGGCGGCGACGAGCACGAACGCGACGTTGGTGGTCAACGCGCTGCCGGCCGAGCCGACGAACGCGGCCGCGACGCCGAGCACGATCTGCGAGGGCGACTCGACGTCGCTGACGGCCGACGTGGGGCCGGGTGAGACGGTTGACTGGCACAGCGGCTCGTGCAACGGGCCGGTGGCCGGCAGCGGCAGCCCGTTTGTCACGTCGCCGGGGATTTCGACGACGTACTACGCGCGGGCGCGGAACACGACGACCGGCTGCGTCAGCGCGACGTGCGCGGCGGTGGCCGTGACGGTGAATGCGCGGCCGAATTCTCCGACGGGAATCGGGGCGACGCCGGCGACGATTTGCGCGGGCGAGTCATCGACACTGTCGGGGACGGTAGGCGGCGGCGAGACGATCGACTGGTACACGGGGAGCTGCGGCGGGACGCTGGTCGGCAGCGGGACTTCGCTGGCGGTAAGCCCGGGGGTCACGACGCACTACTACGCGCGTGCCCGAAACCTGACGACGGGCTGCGTGAGCGCGGCCTGCGCCGAGGTCGATGTGACGGTCAACGCGCTGCCGGCGGCCCCGACAGCCGTGGCGGCCACACCGAGTTCGATCTGCGTCGGGCAATCGACGCAACTGACGGGGACGGTCGGGCCGAACGAGACGATCGACTGGTTCAACGATTTCTGCGGCGGGACGGCCGAACCCAGCAGCGGCTCGCCAATCACCGTCAGTCCGGGCGGGACGACAACCTATTACGCGCGGGCGCGGAACACGATCACGGGATGCGTCAGCGCGACGTGCACGACGGTGCTGGTGACGGTGAATGCGTTGCCGGCCGAGCCGACCAATGTGGCGCTGTCGCCGAACCCGATCTGCATCGGGCAGGCCGGAAACCTGTCGGCCGACGTGGGGCCGGGCGAGACGGTGGACTGGTACACGGGGTCGTGTCCGGGCGGGACGCCGGTGGGCAGCGGGTCGCCGTTTGCGATCGTCGGCACGGTGAACACGACGTACTACGCGCGGGCGCGGAATACGACGACGGGCTGCGAGAGCGCGACGTGCGGCAGCGTGGCCGTGGTCGTGAATACGACGCCGAACGTGACGCTCGACCCGATCGACGCGACGGTCGGGGTCGGGGCGAACGTGCAATTCGTGGTCGCGGCGACCGGCGGCGGGCTGAGCTACCAGTGGTATTACGGCGTCACGCCGCTGGCGAATGATCCGCCTCATATCACCGGCGCTGACACCGATACGCTGACGCTTACGTCGGTCGTGGCCGGCGACGCGGGGAGCTACTACTGCGTCGTGTCCAATACGTGCGGAAGCGACACGAGCAATGCGGCGACGCTCACCATCAACGTTGCCAGCCAGGCGACGCTGACGCTGACGGTCCCGCCGGGATGCCACACGGGCAGCAAGCTGGTGGTGGCGATCAGCATGACGGGAGCGACGACGACGGTCGTCGGCGGGCAGTACTTCCTGGAATACAACAGCAACGTGCTGTCGTTCCAGTCGGCCAGTCCGGGTGATCCGCCGTTTACGCGGCAGATCCACGAGACGGTGGACGAGAACTTTGCCCCGGGCATTGGGATTATCGACTATGCAACGGGCATCGAGGACGGCGGGATGGGGACGTCGGCCAATAAGAACATGGCGTATTTCTCGTTCAACGTGGAGAGCGATGTCTGCTCGCTGACGGCGGACCTCGTGAAGTGGCGTGCGAGCGGACCGAACGGGGCGATCAACCAGCTCAGCGATCCGAACGGCGACTCGGTGACGGCAAACACGGTAAACCTCGGGCCGGTGAAGATTGATACGCACGATCCCGAGCTGCACGATGTGCCGGCGGGCGGGGACCTCGGATGCAATCCGACGTTGCCGGCGTGCGACACGGGCGTGACGGCGACCGACAACTGCGACGGCACGGTGACAGTCACGTGCACGCCGGGAACGATCACCGGCGGGCCGTGCGCGCGGAGCC
>CAZONT010000107.1:0-13303 GCA_964581285.1 uncultured Planctomycetaceae bacterium
GCCCCTCGTGCCCATCGCCGGCGTTCGTGCGCGCCGCAGTCGCCACGAACATGCCCAGCGCCGCCGACCCGATACATGCCACCACGCTCGCGGCCACGCGCCCATATCGTCTTGTGCTCATTGATGGTTCTCCTCACTTCGTGACAATTTCTTCCACCGCGCCGGACAAATCCGGCCAACGTCATCCACAATTGGGCTACTTCACGCCCAATTCATTCATCAGAAACACCCATTCGTCTGCCTGCGCATCGACGATCTTGCTGATCGGCTTGCCGGCCCCGTGACCGGCCTTGGCCTCGTAGCGCAGCAAGATCGGCGTCGCGCTCGTGTTGTTTGCCTGCAAGAGTGCCGCCATTTTTCGCGCATGGCACGGATCGACGCGCCCGTCCGAATCCCCCGTTTCAATCAGCACCGCCGGATAATTCGATTTCGTCACGTTCTGATACGGTGAGTACTTCAGGATGTACTTGAACTGCTCCGGGTTCTCACTGCTGCCGTATTCCTGGATCCAGAACCGCGCCATCGAAAACTGCTGATACCGGATCATGTCCAGCAGCGGCACCGCGCAGATGATCGCCCGGAACAATTCCGGCGCCTGCGTGATCATCGCTCCCATCAGAAGTCCGCCGTTCGAGCCGCCGATCGCGGCGAGCTTCTTCGGATTCGAAATCTTGTTGTCGCAAAGGTAACGAGCGGCGGCGATGAAGTCATCGAAGCAGTTCTGCTTCTTCTCGAGCCGGCCGGCATGATGCCATTCGGAACCGAACTCGCCGCCGCCGCGAATGTTTGCGACGGCATAGACGCCACCCCGGTCGAGCCAGACAAAGAGACCGTTGCGGAAGCGCGGTGTCGAAGCAACGTTGAAGCCGCCGTATCCATTGAGGAGCGTCGGGCACTGACCGTCGAACTTCAGCCCCTTCTTGAAAACAAGGAACATCGGCACCTTAGTGCCATCCTTCGAGTTGAACCAGACCTGCTTCGTCTCGTAGGCGTTTGGATCGATGTCGATCGGAACCCGTGCGATCTGCTCGAGCTTGCGGCCCTTGAGGTCGTAGCGATAGCTCGTCGGCGGATATGCGAACGACTCGAACGCGAAGAAAAAGTCCGTGCCGTTGTAGTTGCCGTTGATCGCGCTCACCGCCCCGAGCGTCGGCAGCGTCACTTCATCCGCCTGCTTGCCGTTGCCGTCATAAATCACGATGCGAGAACAAACATCGTCGAGAATGCCGAGGACGATCTTCCCGTCGACGATCGACATCGACTGAATTACGCCGCGCTGCTGAGGAATCAAGTCCTTCCACTTTTCCGGATTCGACTCGCCCGCCACGGCCTCAACTACCCGGTATCGCGGCGCCCGGTAATTCGTCAGCAGCAGCAACCGATCCCCGAGATAGTCTCCGCTCGTCAGCGCATCCAGCCCCTTCGCCACGGGCGTGAACGCCCCATTGGGCGCTGCCGAAATGTCCCGCACAAAAAGGTCGTTCTTGGCCCAGTCGAGACGCGTCGACATGAACAGGCGCTTGTGATCCGCGGAGGTCTCGACGTCCGCGCGCTTCTCCTTTGGCTCCCCCTCTCCCCAGACCTTCGGATCGTCCTTCCACTTCGTTCCGAGTTTGTGAAAGTAGACGTGATTGAAATAGTTCTCGTCGCCGGCCGGGACCTCTTTCGGCAGGGGATACCGGGTGTAATAGAAGCCGCTCGCGTCCGGCAGCCAGGCGAGGCTGCAGAACTTCGTGCCTGGAATTCGTTCGGCCATTGGTTCGGCCGTGTTCGCGTCGATGATTTGTAGCGTGCTGTTTTCCGACCCGCCGACCGAGGTTCCGAGTGCGACGAGCTTGCCGTCATCGGACGGAAAGTACCAGTCCATCGCAATGGTTCCGTCGGAGCTGTATGTGTTCGGGTCGAAGATGGCCCGGCCCCGCGCCGCGGCGTCGTACGACGCGCCGCGACAGTACAAGATGGCCTGGTTCTGCTGCGGATCGCGTTTCGTGAAGTAGTACTCCGACCCGAATACTCTCAGGCCACTCTCCGTCGGCACACGAATGAGTTTCTCCAGCCGGGCGATGACCGCCGCGCGCTCCGGCAGCTTGTCGAGGTACGTGCGCGTAACTTCATTCTCTTTCGTCACCCATGCCTGAACATCCGCTGCCTTCTCGTCTTCGAGCCAGCGATAGGGGTCGGTCAATTTGACGCCGTGAAGCTCGTCGGTAACGGGCTTAGTCGGCGTCGCGGGGTATTTCGGCGCATCCGCGAGCGCCGCCGTCGCTATCAAAAGAAGAGAAATCGTCGGCAAAGTCCGTGGCATCTTCAGGCCTCCTACGCAGAAAGGGCTCTTCTTAACCTCGCCGATATTCTGCCGCAAATAGCCGCACTAGGCGAGAAATGGGTTTGTTCGCTTTTCGTGTCCGATGGTCGTTGGCGGGCCGTGGCCGCTGTACACCACCGTGTCATCGGGGAGGGAAAACAGATTCATGCGAATGTTGCGAATCAGCCGCTCGTGGTGGCTCCCGGGAAAGTCCGTCCGGCCGATGCTTCCCTCAAAAAGCGCATCCCCCACGATCACCGCCCCTGCCTCGCGACAGTAAATGCTCCGCCCACCCGGCGAGTGTCCCGAAACGTCCGCCACGTCCCACGAAGTCTCGCCCAATTTGATCGGACCCGGCGGTTCGAGATCGCGCACGTCCGGCGGATCGCAGCCGATCGGAAGCCCGCCGAGCATCGACAGGTTTGCGTTCGGATCGCTCAACAGGCGTCGTTCCGCCTTCGCAATGAACACCGGCAAAGTCGGGAACTCTCCCAACACTTCCGGCACCCCCGCGATATGGTCCGCATGCGCGTGCGTCAGGACGATTGCTTCCGGTTTCAATCGTCGCCGGCTGATATGAACCGAAATCTGCTGCACCGACGGCGGCAACCCGGGATCGATGATCCAGCACACCCCGCGCTCCCCCGTATCAACGACGTACGCGTTCTCGCCGAAGTTCGGCTCGACGAATGCCGCGATATGCACCACCGTGTGATTCTGTTCGCTCATCGTACCGCGTCTTTCGGTTGCGTCGTGGCCGTCGAAACGTAGCCGATCAGCTTGCTCCCGTCGACGACCACAACCGCGCCGTTATACGCGAACACGCCGCGCAACTGCGGACACACACCCAGCCGAACGACCACGCGCGCCATCTTGTCGGTCGGACCCGGCGGTTGACCCGTGAAGATCCGCGCGGCGTATTCCTTTTCCTTCTCCCACTTTGCCGGTTTCGTCAGCGGAAACGCATTTTGACCCACGATCAAGACGCCCAGCTCCGTCAACTCGGGTGGCGATGGATCGAGCGGATCCTCCGAAAGCATTCCGCTGCTCTTGCTCCAAACCAATTCGCCGTCAAACGCGTCGATCGCGAGCAACGCCCCCGGTCCGGCCACGTAAACCAGATCGGCCGAGGGAGCCATCCACAGGTTCGCTTCTCCGACGCCACCCACCATGGGCACGACCCATGCCACACGCCCCGAATCCAGGCGAAATGCGGTGACGCGCCGCTCGTCGGTGCCGACGTACAGCGCCTCGCCGTCCATGCACGCCGTTCGCGGAATCAGCCGGCCACCCGCCGGCGTCCTCCACCGCAAACTTCCGTCGCGCGGATCGATCGACATTACTTCACGTGACGACAGCACGAGCAGGCCGTCGCCGTCCACCGTCGGCATCAACCGCTGGATCGTCCGGTCGTCCGGCATCGCAAACGTTCCGCGAACCTGCCCGGTCTCCGCGGATAAAAGCACCACGCCGTTCCCGCGGCCGTCCCGGGTGACGTACGCCGCGAATGACTCGGCCGCCACCAGGTCGGCCGCCACCTTCTGCGTCGTCGGCACGCGCCATCGAATGGCGCCATCCGACCGGTTCGTGCACACGATCTCGTTGCGATCGAGCGCGCTGTACAACCACTCGTTCGTCACTGCATGAAACGCCCACGCCGCGATCCATTCCGGATCAACACCCGGCGAATCGGCGTCCGCCGGATACTCGCCGAGCTTCCACCCCAGGGCACCGTTACGCCGATCCAGAGCCATGACCTGGTGCCGCGTCGCCACGAGGTAATGCCGCTCATCGACGCCCAGCAGCGTCGGCGGCATCCGGCACGAGACGGCTTCCGGCCATAGCCCTTCACCGTCGCGAGCGCCGATCGCATCCAACTTGCCGTCCGCGTAGATCAAGGCAGCGTCCCAGGCAGACGCCGGCGATCCACCCTGTGGATGTAGCACGACCGGCGACTCGCCGAACACGCGCTCGAAGCCCGGCCTGAATGCGGTGCCCGGGTCCGGCAACGAACCCGGACGAGGCGCCGCTGCAAGCACGCTCCTACGGTAAGCGTCGAAACCGATCCGCGGGTCCGCCGTTCCCCATCGATAGTCCGGATAGAGCCGGCCGGCTCGATCCAGCCACGCCAGCGCCGCCTCGCGCTTTTCTCCCTTTAGCAGGCATTCGATCAACCTGAGCATCACGGCCGGACGGTCGATCCCCACCCCCGACTCCAGCGCCGCGCGCAACGCCGCCGCCGCCTCCGCTGATCTATTCGATGCAAGCAGGATCTCCGCTCGCTCCAGGCGAGCCGTCCCCGAGACCCGGCTGTTCGGATACATCTCTGCGATCCTCAGCAACGTTGCCGCGTCGCGACTTTGCCGCGCCGCTGCCAGCCGAAGCACCGCCTCCCGTTCGATCGCCGAGTACACTCCCGGCCCTTGCTCCGAAATGAGCCGGCCGATCTCCCGTTGCGCCAGTTCGCCGGACGTCTCGCTCGGTGCGTCGCCGGCAGCCGTCGCCGCTGCGTCGGTCTCGCCATCGTTCCGATTTCCGCGCGCCGCTGGAGTCGTCGCCGGCTCTTCGCTCACGCGCACGTTCGTCAGGCTGGCGTCGGCAAGGATTTGCTGCCATACCGCGACGGCCTCGGCAAACTCGCGCTGCCGTGCATGCGCTGCCGCAAGCCGACGCCGAAACGCGACCTGGTCCGCCGGCTCAAGCGCGATCTCTCCGGCTCGCTTCAACGCTTCGATCGCCTCGCGCCCGCGAGACGACTCGCCCCGCAGCGCATCGCCATAGTTTACATACGCCGTGAAAAGCCGACGCCGAAGCACCACATCGTCGAGATTGGCCGGACCTCCCGCTCGCGAAAGGGCCTCTCCCAAAGCCGCGAGACCGCTTTCGAAGTCCCTCGTACCCAGCGCCAGGTCGGCCAGCGCCAGCGCCGCCAGCGGATCTCGCGACCGTGCCGCCATCGCCGCTCGAAAATGCGAGAACGCATCGTCCCGACGCGCCAGTCCGCAGACCCCGAGCGGCGTCGCAACCAACACCTCGTCCGGCCACGCCGCCTCATCCCTTGCGTTGCGCTCCCTTGAGTCCTCCCCGCACCCGCCCATGGACTCGCTGCCGCGCGATCGTTCACCGGACGTGATGACGATGTTCCCGCCCGCCGGAACGGTCCATGTGTTTGCGCGCGGCGATCCGCCGTCCAGCGGAAACTGCAGCAGCGCATTCGTCGTCGGCACGAACACGCCCTCGCTCGAAATAGCCGCCCGCCCCGACAACTCGCCATCCGGCAACACGCGATCCCAAACGACCCGCTTCTTCGCCAGATCAAAGCAGACGACGCTCGTCCCGACGCAGTACAACCGATCTCCTCGAATGCCGATCAGCATGTCCGGATTCTTCAATTCCGGTGCGGCTATCTGGGCGACGATGCGGCCGGTGACCTGGTCCGCAACAAACACCTGGTCCGAGTCGAGCGGCGCCGCCACAACCCGGTCCCGCCACACCATCGACGGCTGATACTGCCACGAGCGCGCCTGCGGTCCGCCGCGTGAAGCGCCCGCACCGGCGGCGCTCGCGCCGCCGCTCGGCTCATATTCGCGCAGCCACCGCACCGCGCCGCTCGATGCAGAAACCGCAGCAATCGTCCCGAGGTTCGTATGCACGAAGATTAAATCGCCGTCCGCCGACGGATGCGTGATCGTCGCCCGCCGATAGCCGAGCCCACCCGTCGCCGCTTCGCCGAGGTGCGTCGCAAACAGGATTCGCCCGTCTTCCAGCCCCATGCCGATCAGGTAGCACGCCTCAAATCCGAACGGCTTCCGTCGTCGTGCAACGGCCACAACCTTGTCGCGCACGACGATTGGCGCACCGTCCAGCTTCGCCTCCTCAAACTCGATCGCCCAACTCGCGAGGTCAGTCGTCCAGATCGCACGCCCGCTCGCCAGGTCCAGGCATGCCATCACCGATGCGGGGGGATGGCTGGGGTCGGCCCCGAATCGATCCGGCGGGCGCCGCTCCAAATGCACGAAGACCCGCTCGCCCCAGGCCGTGCTGGTGAACTGCGGCGGTGGCTCGTCCTCCGACACCCACGGTTGTCCCGGTGCCGACGGATCATCCTTGTGCGCCGACAGCGAATACTCCCAGCTCGCCTGATCGGGCCGCTCAGGATCGATCGCCCATGTCGTCCGGTGGTCGTGAATGATCACGTACCCACCGGCCGCGATTGGCTCAAACGCGTTGAGTCGTCCACCCAGCAAGGCCCTTGCGTTCGCCGACGAAGGATCGTTCACCGGATCGCCGCCGCCAACTTCAAGGAGGGTCGTCCCCTTCAATTCGCTCGCCTTCCAAAGCATCGCCTCCGGCAACGCCCGGCTGACGCGGTAATCCCGCCGCTGCGAGTCGCGAGCCAGCGTGATGTTTCCCTCAACTACCGTTTCATCTCCCGCAACCGCTCCGCCGATTTCGCCGGCCGCCGCGAGCAACTCCCGCCATCGTTCGCGTCGATCCGCACGCAAGGGATGATCGGCGAGCAGCCGCGTCAGCCACTGCCGCGCGAAGCTGAAATCGCCGTCCTCCAGCGACAGCGCCACGGCCCGCTCGATCGCATCCGCCGCTTCCGTCGTCGGGTAGAAGAGTTCGGCAACGCGCACCAGTGTGTCGATGTCGTTGCTCGCGAGTCCCGCTTCGAGTTTCACCGACGCCGCGGGCCCGACTCGTCGCAAATACGCTGAAGACCCGGCGGCCGGCCAGCTCATGACCCGTCGGTGGACCTCGTTCCGAACGGTCACAAACCTCCCGTCACCGGCGCCGTAGAGGTTTTCGCCGAAGTGATCCGTGAGTTGAACGGCCGCATCCACGGCCGCCGACCACTCCGCCGACGCTTTTGCGCTTTCCGCGCTGCCTGTCGCCCCCGTCGCCAGTCGATCGAGACGGCCCAGCCCGTCGTATGCCTCGAACGCCTCGTTCAGGTACGTCGCGCCCTCCTTCCGAATCCCCCCGTCCGATGCCTGCGTCGTCGCCGGGTCTTGCGCGTGGGCGACGTTCGTCGTCAGCGTCACGACCGCAAGTACAATCGTCGCCGCGCCGCGCAAACTGAACTCCCTGGCTCTCATCGCGTAAGAGGAATCGACGCTGCCAAAGTCCGCGTGCGAAGCTCTTCGACCGGCGCATCAACCGGCAGGCTGATCGTAAACACCGAACCGCGGCCCACCTCGCTCGTCGCACTGATCGTGCCGCCAAGCAGCTGCACGATCTCTCGCGTAATGGTCAGTCCAAGCCCCGTTCCGCTGTGTTCGCGTGTCATCGATCCGTCCAGTTGCACAAACGAGTCGAAAATCCGATCCAACTTGTCCGACGGAATTCCGATTCCCGTATCTGCAACGGTGAGGCGCACACGCCCGGCGGGCGCTGAATCCGAGCACGTGATGCGCAGTTCGACGCGCCCCCCCTCGTCGGTGAACTTGATGGCGTTGGACAACAAGTTGTACAGCACTTGTTGCAGTCGCCCGCTGTCAGACTGGATAACCGGCAAATCCGCCGACACGTCCGCGGCCAACGAAAGTTTCTTTTTCATCGCCAACGGCTGCATGAAATCGATCAGCGCCTCGGCCATGTCCCGCAGGTTCACGGCGCCGATGTGCAATTCGAGCTTCCCGGCCTCGATCTTCGCGAGATCGAGCAGATCGTTAATGATCGCCAGCAGCAGCCGCCCGCTCGACAGAATGTTTTCCGAGTACCGCAGCGGTCGCCCGCCATCCCCGAGGTGCGATTCCCGCAGCAGTTCGGCAAATCCGATGATCGACGTCAGCGGCGTCCGCAGTTCATGGCTGACATTCGCAAGAAAGTGATTCTTGAGTGTGTTCGCCTCGAAGAGCTTCACGTTGAGTTCAGCCAACTCGCCGAGTCTTGTATCGAGACTCCGATTGATGGTCTCGAGTTCGCGACGTGAGCTCTCAAGGTGCGCAAGCATCGCATTGAATGCTCGCGCGAGGTCCTCGAACTCATCGGCCGTCGCGATGGTGCTTCGTACATCGTGGTTGCCCGCCGACACCTGCTCCGCAACGTCGCGCAGGTCACGCACGGGCTGCAGGATCAGCCGGGTCGTGATGAGATAAAACACGAGTGTCGCCAGCACAAACGCCAGCGCCGCCGACATCAAGCTGATGCCGAAATTCGTCAGCAAGTCGAATCGCGCCGTCGGCGCGACATAGTCGACCGACACAACCCCGAGCAGCGTCCCCTGCGGAAATCGCTCGCCGTCGCTGCGCACCGCCCGCAGATATCGGTACAACGTCCGGCCTTCGGCGTTCTGCTCGACGCGCGACGGCGCCTCGCGAACCCCCGGCCGGCTCGCCAACAGCTCGATCCCGCGCCGAATGAACCCATCGCCGCCATAGGCCGGCGGAGGAACCGGATTACCCGCTGCAAGCTGGATCAGTGTCGGGCACGCCCCGTCCAGCCCGAGTTCCGCCGCCCCACGACGCCACCATCGCGCCAGCGCCCGCTGCTGAACATCCCAATCACTGCTTCGCTGCAGGTCGCACCGTTGTACCGCAAGCATTGCCATCTGACGCGCAGCGTTGACGTTCGCCTCGTGCACCATGTCGCGCATTCGCAGCCACGGGACGTACAGTGCCGAAAGAACAATCATCAGGACCGCCAACCCGAACAGCAGGCGGCACTTAGCGGCGAGCGAAATCGGCAGGAGTTTCAGTTCCGGGAACTTGAGTCGCAGCATCTAGGGCGGCTCGTTCGGCGAAATATGCCGTTTGGCAAAATCGCCGGTGTGTCTGGACTATCATATCCCACGTTGGGACTATTGACCCTCGGCAGTTTAACCGATATCATAACGTGTTTCAGGGGCATGACTTGAACAAAAGACACAGACTCGCCGGACACGCCGCCGCCTCGCTCGGACTTGCGCTGTTTTTCACAGCGCCGTTGCCCGCGATAGCCCAGCGCGCGGGTACAAGTGCGAGTACCTCCGCATACAGTCCCAATGCAGTCGTTCTGAGGGGGGTCGGCTCGCGAAGCCCGCTCGCAAATTTTGGCAGAGTTGGCGGAGACTTTACGAGCGATTGGGGCAGCGGTTCCGCTGCAGGCAACCGCGGCCTCCCACAGCAACCCTACGCGCGCATTCAAAATCAACCTCAAGTTGGATACACCTCATCGAACGGACTCGGTGTTTCCGGCTCGCAGTTGAACGCCAGCCTGGTCCGTAACAGCCAGGCCGCACGACAGATTTTCGGTGACAAGGCCGCGACCGGATTGCTCGGCCGCACCACCGGGACCGGAATCGGTTCAAACTTCGATGTAAATCCGCCTCCCCTTCGTCGCACCTCGCGCGGTTCGACTTACATCCCAGGATACAGCCCCGCTTCGATTTCTCTCGACCGCGGTCTGTTGCTCCGGACGAACTCCAACCTTGCTAGGCTGGCGACGGGTCCACGCGAATCTTATGCCACGCTCGCCGCGCGTGGCGATGAAGATCCCTTTGCGCTCAACGCGTCGAATAACGAATCCGATCGCTCTGCCGCGGACACGTCCAAGGATACGATCGCTCTTACCTTCGAGCAGCGCCAGAAGCAGCGAGTCGATAGGGAATTCCTCGATTGCATCGACCGCGGGGACGAGGCGGCTCGGGCCGGCGATATCCACCGGGCGCGAGCTTCCTACCAACGCGCCCGGATCATCAACGCCGATGACGCCAGTCCTTGCTTTCGACTCTTCGTGGTCTGCATTCTCTCTCGCGACGTCTGTCAGGCATTCGTCTATCTTCGCCAGGGCCTTGCCCGCGCCAATTCCGCGGACCAGCTGAAGATCAATCTTGCAGACTGCACGACCTCACCTCAGGACCTCCGAAAGATACAGTCCGAAATTGACAGGGCGCTGCGAGGCTCAACGGCCAACGCGTTTGAGCACGCCGTGCTGTCGTACTTGTCGTTCGTCCTTGAAGACCCCGGTGCAGCGCGAAAGGAAGCCCAGGCCGCTCTAAAGTTGGCCCCCAACAGTTCTGAATTGGATAAGCTCGCTCGATTTGTGGAGACGCGCAACACCGTACCTTCCGGCGGTTGACTCCAAGGGCGGCGGGCTCGATTCCGGCGCGACGCGCTCGTCGCGTTTCCCGAAAGCGCGAGATGATAAAGAGGCATCCTTGGAACTCTCGCCCACATCGAATTCATCGCTTTTCGGCTTCCTGAGGCGACATCGCACGATTGTCTCGGTCGCGGTGCATGCCGTTCTGTTCAGTTTCTCCCTCTTTGTCGCACTCGGCCTCTACTACGACTTCAAGTCCTTCAACGTGTGGTTCAGGCCGATCTTCCTGCCGCTGGTTCCGCTTGTGATTTCCCTCAAGCTTCTAGTCTTCTATCGCCTCGGACTCTATCGGGGTTCGTGGCGATACGTCGGCATTCGCGACCTCCTGACCGTCCTCACCGCTTCCTACATTTCCACCTTCGCCTTCGTCGCCGTCTTCTACATTGCCCAGAATCTCTCCGTCCGATTCTACAACCGGCTCTTCCTCGTCGGCTTCCCGTCGACGGTCTTCATTTCCGACTTCGTGCTCACCATCCTCGTCATCAGCGGCGCGCGCCTCGCCGTCCGCCTCTATCACGAATACTCTCGCCCCATCGCCAGCGGCGGCCCCATCACGTGCCTCATCCTCGGCGCGGGTGACACCGGCGAAGCTATGCTTCGCGAGATCCTCCGCATGGATGTCGAACGCTACCGCGTCGCCGGCTTCCTCGACGACGATCCCGCCAAGCTCAACGTTAGTATTCACGGCGTTCCGGTCCTCGGTCGCATCGAGGACGTCCGCCGCGTCGCCGAAAAGCACAACGCCGACGATCTGCTCGTCGCGATGCCGGAAGTCCAGCACGGCAAGCTCCGCCGCGTTGTTGAACTCTGCCAGGGAACCAATCTTCGCTTCCGGACCATCCCGGGCATGGCTGATGTCATCACCGGCCAGGTAACCGTCTCGCGCCTCCGGGACGTCGACATCAACGACTTGCTCGGCCGCGCCCAGGTGCGCCTCGATGAAGCCTCCATTCGCGATCAGATCGCCGGAAAACGCGTCCTCATCACCGGGGCCGGCGGCTCGATCGGCTCAGAAATGTGCCGCCAGGTCGCCCGCTTCGCGCCGGCCCGCCTCATTCTCGTTGAGTGGTCTGAGAACAACATGTTCGAGATCGAGCGCGAGCTGGCCGGCGTCGCTTCGGACATCCCGCGCGTCGCCTACATCGCCGACATCAAGGATGTCGTCCGCATCGACGCCATCTTCGCGGCCGAGCGCCCCGAGCTCGTTTTCCACGCGGCCGCCCACAAACACGTCCCCATGATGGAATTCAACGTCGGCGAAGCCATCAAGAACAACGTCCTTGGCACTCGCGTCGTTGCGGACGCCGCGCGACGAGCCGGCGTCGCACGCTTCGTCATGATCTCGACCGACAAGGCGGTCAATCCAACCAGCGTCATGGGCGCTACCAAGCGCATTGCCGAACTGTACATACAACAACTCGGCGATGGACAGACCACCCGCTTCATCACCGTTCGCTTCGGAAACGTCCTCGGCTCCTCCGGCAGCGTCGTTCCCATCTTCCGCCGACAGATTGCAGCCGGCGGCCCGGTGACGATTACCGACCCGCGCATGACCCGCTATTTCATGACGATCCCCGAGGCCTCCCAGCTCGTTTTGCAGGCCGGCATCATGGGTGGCCACGGCGATATCTTCGTCCTCGACATGGGAGAGCCCGTCAAGATCGTCGACCTCGCCCGCGAAATGATCACCCTCTCCGGCCTGCGCCCCGGCGACGATATCGAAATCGTCTTCACCGGCGTCCGGCCGGGCGAAAAATTGTTCGAAGAGCTCAGCATCCTCGGAGAAGATGTCCGCCCGACCCATCACGAGCAGATCGGAATCTGGCGGAACCGGCCCGAGGATTGGTCCAGAGTCTGCCACGGGATCGACGGCCTCCTTCGCGATGCCGATCTCCGGTCGGCCGACGAACTGAAATCGCAGATCAAGAGTCTCGTCTCGGAGTATCGACCCGACGAGTCGCCCGTGCCGCCAAGCGCGCCGCAAGCTCAGCGACTCATCGAGCAACCGGAAATACCGGCCGACGCCGCGTTGGCACCGATTCCCTCCGGCACATCGGCGTCATGAAAGGTCTGCCAGCGTCAGAAAGAAAACCCGCGCGGCGAACGTCTGCCGCCGGTCAGGACATTTACCAGCGAACGGTGACATGAACATCCTCGGTATCTCAGCTTTCTATCACGACAGCGCCGCGGCCCTCGTCCGTGACGGCGAGATCATCGCTGCAGCGCAGGAAGAGCGATTCACGCGCAAGAAGCACGACTATCGCTTCCCGAACAACGCCATCGACTACTGCCTCGGCGAAGCCGGCATCACTCCCGATAAGCTCGACTTCGTCGCCTTCTATGACAAGCCGCTCGTCAAGTTTGAGCGGCTCCTCGAAACGTACCTCGCGTTCGCCCCAGTCGGGTTTAAGTCTTTCCTGCAGGCCATGCCCCTGTGGCTCAAGCAAAAACTTCACCTCCCGCGTGAGATGGACAAGGGCCTCAAGCGTCAATACAAGGGCCGCTACGTCTTTACCGATCACCACGAATCCCACGCTGCCAGCGCCTTCTTTCCCTCCCCCTACGAGGAAGCCGCGATCCTCACACTCGATGGCGTCGGCGAATGGTCGACTGCGACGTATGGATATGGCCGAGGCAACAAGATCCACCTGACCAACGAGCTGCGCTTCCCCCACTCGCTCGGACTGCTCTACTCCGCGTTCACCTACTTCACCGGTTTCAAGGTCAATTCAGGCGAATACAAGCTCATGGGCCTCGCGCCTTACGGTGTCCCCCGCTTCAAAGACGTCATCATCAACAAGCTGCTCGACCTCAAGCCCGATGGCTCCTTCCGCATGGACATGTCCTACTTCAACTATTGCCAGGGCCTGACCATGACCGCCCCGAAGATGAACGACCTCTTCGAGGGCCCGC
>CAZONT010000108.1:0-7298 GCA_964581285.1 uncultured Planctomycetaceae bacterium
GAGGATGCGCTGCGGCCGGGGTCGCGGGTGTTGATGATTGATGACCTTCTGGCGACGGGCGGAACGATGGCGGCATGCTGCAAGCTGGTGGAATCGCTGCGTGGCCAGATCGTGGGGGTGGCCTTCTTGATCGAATTGTCGTTCTTGAACGGCCGTGAGAAGCTGGGGCAGTACCCGATTCACTCGGTGGTACAGTATTAACGACTGTGGGTCGAATCCGGCGTGCTCGAATGCGGTGCGATCGGATTCTCGGACTTGAATCGCCGGGCGGATTTAGAGTATCTTGTTAGGCGGAGTCGGTTGTCCGCCGCAAGGGTAGCGACCTGCCTGTGGGAAGCCCTTCCCGGGTCGTTCCTGTCTCCCGAAACTGTGTCGGACCCGTCTGGAAAAATTTCGCGGCCTTGCCATCGGCGCAGCCGGTTCCTGACCGGAATTCCGTGCCGATGCGAACCTCGGAGGGAATGAAGAATGGCGCTGTCGAATTGGAATCCGCGGTGGAAGTCGTGTTTCGTTCGAATGGCCGTTGCGTCCGTGGTGCTGATAACGGCCGCGGGCGCTCGGGCCGCTGAGCCGGCGGGCGGGCAGGCGAGCGCAGCCAAGTCGAGGGTTCGGTTTCAGTCGGGGGCCATTGAGACGACACAGAAAACGGCGGCGGAGGTGAAGGCCGCCGTCGGGCGGGTTTCGAATGCGGGGCACACGCACTTTGTCATGCAGTTTACGGCGCCCGTGTCGGTAGAGACGCGCGGGAAGCTCGCGGCGGCGGGCGTGAAGTTGGACGCGTACCTCGGCGACAACGCGTATTTCGCGTCGCGGCAAGGCGCGCTGGACGGGTCCAAAGTCGCGCAGATCCCGACGGTACAAGACTTGTTCACGATTGACGTGAACTGGAAACTGCATCCGGCGTTCATCAGCGGGAATCTGCCGTCGTGGGCAGTGCAGACGATCGAGGTCGCGGCGGCGCCGGCAGAGGCCGAGGCGGAGAAGGACGGGGCGCCGGTCGAGGCGGCGGCCCCGGTGCGCGAGACGTTTGTGGCCGCGTATGTCATGTTCCACGATGACGTGACGTTGGACCCGGTGGGCGTGAACCTGGCGCTGCGACACGGCGCGGTGGTGACGTCGAAGGTCAAGGGGGCGAACACGCTGATCGTGGAGATGCCGCTGGCGAACCTGCATCTGCTGGCGGCCGAGGACGAAGTGCAGTGGGTAGAGCCGCCGCAGCCGCGGATGTCGGAGGTCAACGCTGAGAATCGCGTGCGGACGGGCGCCAACATCGTCCAGGCGGCGCCGTACAGCCTCGACGGAACCGGCGTGACCGTGCTGGTTTATGACGGCGGCTTCGTGCGGACGACGCACGTCGATTTTCAGGGTCGAGCCGTCAATGGAGTCGGCGAGCCGGCCTGCGAAGCGGTGGCGCAGCACTCGACCCACGTTGCGGGAACCATCGGCGGCGCGGGCGTCGCGGTCCCGGCCAACAAGGGAATGGCGCCGGGCGTGAGCATCGTTTCGTACGCGCTGAACCAGGGGAATCCGCCGAACTGCACGCTGGCGTCGGGCTTCCTCTACACGGACCCCGGCGATCTCGAATCGAACTACACGAGCGCGATGAATATCTACGACGCGCATATTGCGAACAATTCGATCGGCACGAACACCGCACCAAACAATTTTCCGTGCGACTGGGAAGGCAACTACGGCGTTACGGATGTTTTGATCGACCGGATCATTCGCGGCACGCCGGGCGTCGCGAACGGGCAGCCGTTCCGGGTGGTCTGGGCGAACGGCAACGAGCGCGGCAGCGGGCGGTGCGGCACGACGTACCGGACGACGGCGCCGCCGGCTTGTGCGAAGAATCACATCACGGTCGGGGCACTCAACTCGAATGACGACTCGTTGACAAGCTTCACCAGCTGGGGTCCGGCGGACGATGGCCGCATGAAGCCGGACATCTCGGGCCCGGGCTGCCAGGTCGGCGGTGATGCGGGCGTGACGTCGTGCAACAATTCGAGCGACACTTCGTACGCGGTGCTGTGCGGTACGTCGATGGCATCGCCGACGGTCTGCGGACTGAGCGCGCTGTTGTTGCAGGACTTTCGCGTTCAATTCCCGTCGCAGCCGGATTTCCGCAATTCAACGCTGAAGATTCTCTTTGCCCACACGGCGGTCGATCTGGGTAATGCGGGCCCCGACAATCAGTACGGCTACGGCTCGGTGCGAATTCAGCCGGCGGTTGATTTCATGCGGAGCGGGAACTTCCTGGAGTCGGAGACCAGCCAGGGGCAGACCCTGAATTTCCTGGTGGTTGTGAGTCCGGGGGCCCCGGAGTTCAAGGCGACACTGGCGTGGGATGACGTGGCGGGGACGCCAAACGTCAGCCCGGCCCTGGTCAACGACCTGGACCTGGTGGTGTTTGACCCGAGCAATACCCAGCGCTTCCCGTGGACGCTGGACGTGAACAACCCCGGCAACCCGGCGGTGCAGACGCAGAAGAACGCGTTGGACAACATTGAGCAGGTTCGCGTCGCCAGCCCGGCGGCCGGCGTCTGGCGGATCGAGGTTCGCGGGTTCAACGTACCGCAGGGTCCGCAGCCGTTTTCGCTGTGCGCTTCGCCGCTGCTGGTGAACTGCTCGCGGCAGGGCGTGATTGCACTGGATCGGACGCAGTACAACTGTGCCGCGACGGCGTCGATCAAGGTTGTCGACTGCGATTTGAACACCAACGACAACGTCGTCGAGACTGTAAACGTTTCGATCAACTCGAACAGTGAACCCGGCGGCGAGACGGTCGTCCTGACGGAGACGGGCGCCCAGACGGCGGATTTCCGGGGGACCATCAACCTCGCGACGAGCAACAGCTCGGGCGTCCTGATGGTGGCCAACGGGGATACTGTGACGGCGACCTACATTGACGCCGATGACGGCCAGGGCGGGATCAACGTGGTTCGCACGTCGGTCGCGGCCGTGGATTGCGCGGCGCCGATCATATCGAACGTGCAGATTTCGGCGGTGGGCCCTCGAACGGCGACGGTGACGTTCACCACGGACGAGCCGGCGAAGGGGACGATTCGCTACGGAACGAGTTGCGGGGCGCTCGGGCAGTCCGCGGCGGAGGCGGCGTTTGTCACGTCGCACTCGTTTGTGCTGACGGGGCTGGCGGACGAGACGCAGCACTTCTTCGCGCTGGATGCGGTCGATGCGTCGGCAAATACGACGACGGACGATAACGGCGGAACTTGCTACACGTTCACGACGACCCCGATTCCTGACACGCTGACCGAGGAGTTTGCATCGGGCGATTTCGATCTGGACAACAAGTCGCTGCTATTCACGCCGAACGGCTCGATCGACGTCTATGCGCTCTGCTCGACGAACATTTCGGTGTTGCCAACCGATCCGGCGGGCGGAACTCCGCTGACCCTGGCTGACAACGCGAACGTGAGCGTCGCGCTGTCGGGCGGGTCGCAGGTGTCGCTGTATGGCGTGAACTACTCGAGTTTCTTCGTGGGCAGCAACGGCTTCATTACGTTTGGAGTCGGCGATACGGACTCGACGCCGACGGTGCTCGATCATTTCGACACGCCGCGGATTTCGTCGCTGTTCGCGAATCTGAACCCGGCGCTGGGCGGAACCGTTTCGTGGAAGCAGCTTGCCAATCGGGCGGTCGTCACGTGGGAAAACGTGCCGCAGGCGAGCACGACGAATACGAATACGCTCCAAGTGGAAATGTACTTCGATGGTCGAATCCGGATCAGCTACCTGACGGTCGACATCACGAGCGGCATCGCGGGCTTGTCGGCGGGCACCGGCATTCCGGCGGATTACGCGGAAATGGATCTGTCGGCGGCCGTCACCTGCGGTCCGCAGCCGCCGGCCGCGGCGAGCCGATCGGTCGAGACGCCGGTGAGTGTTTCGGTGAACTTGACGCTTGTTGCGGGTGACGACGGTATTCCCGGTCCGCTGACGTACATCATCACGGCACTACCGGCGTCTCCGCTCGAGGATCTCGGCAACAACCACGTGATCACAGGCGGCGAACTGCCGTACACGCTCGTGAGCGGAGGCAACCAGGTCCGCTTCCACACGGGCGCAACACCGACAACCGAGAATTTCCAGTTCAAGGTGAATGACGGCGGCACGCCTCCGACGGGCGGTGATTCGAACACGGCGACGGTGACGATCGTCGTGCAGCCGGTTCTCGGTCTGCCGTTCTTCGATGACTTCCCGACGACGACGTTTGATCCGAACAAGTGGGCCGTGGTCGATACGGCGACCATCGACGCCATCGGGCTGGCGGAGCCGAGCGCGCCAAACTCGGCGCACTTCGACGGCGATCCGAACGGCGGCGACGACTTGCGGACACACCTCATTAACCTGTCCGGCCAGACGGCGGTGCGATTGTCGTACTGGTTCCAGGTTCGGGGCGGCGGCGAGTCGCCGGACTCCGGGGAAGACCTGATTGTTGAGTTCATGAACAACGTCGGTTCGTGGGAGTTGATCAGCCAGCACCTCGGGACGCTTCCCGACATGACGACGTACCAGCAGGTCAGCGTGCTGCTGCCGCCGTCGGCGTTCCATCCGGCCTTCCGGTTGCGGTTCCGAAACACGGCGACGTCGGGTTTGTTCGACGACTGGTTCGTCGATGACGTGAGCATCAACGTGGCCAATGCACCGACGGCGGACAACGCGGCCGTCACGGCGCCGTTCAACGGGTTCCTTGACATCGCGCTGAGCGCGAGCGATCCAAACCTCGATCCGCTGACGTACACCGTGCTTTCGTTGCCGGCGAACGGGAGTCTGAAGGATGTCGGCGGCGGCATGGCGGATATCACGACGGTGCCGTACGTGCTGGCAGGAAACGGCAACGTGGTGCGATATACGCCGCAGATCGGATTCGGCGGCGTGAACACCATCAATTTCAAGGCCAGCGACGGAACGTACGAGTCGAACGTGGCGACGGTGACGGTGACGGTTGAGCCGGTGCTGAACCTGCCGTTCTTCGATGACTTCCCGACAACGACGTTCGATCCGGGCAAGTGGGGGTTTGTCTCGAACGCGACGATCGACTCGGTCGGCACGGCGGAGCCAAGCGAGCCCAACTCGCTGCGGATGAACGGGAATCCGTCGGGCGTTGACGAGGTCTATACGTTTGCGATCAACCTGGCGGGCGAGACGGCCGTTCAGCTGAGCT
Source organism: uncultured Planctomycetaceae bacterium (assembly GCA_964581285.1). Classification (GTDB taxonomy): domain Bacteria; phylum Planctomycetota; class Phycisphaerae; order UBA1845; family UTPLA1; genus SpSt-539. The sequence continues at coordinate 5,186 of CAZONT010000108.1, forward strand.
ACTACTACCAGCTTCGCGGCGGTGGTGACAGTCCGGAAGCGGGCGATGACTTGGTCGTTTACTACCGCGACTCGGTCGGCAACTGGCAGGAGATTCAGCGGCACCTCGGGTCGGGCGCTGACATGACGACCTACCAGCTTGTGACCCTGCAGCTCCCGCCGCAGGCGTTCCATTCGAGCTTCCGGCTGCGATTCCGCAGCACGGGGACGACGGGCGCCACGACGGCGGACGACTGGTTTGTCGATAACGTGAACATCATTTCGCTGGTCAATCCGGTCGCCCAGAACTCGGCGGTTGGAGTGGCGGTGAATGCGACGGTGTCGGCGACGATGATCGCGACGGACCCGAACAACGACACGTTGACGTACATCATTCAGTCGTTGCCGACGAACGGCTTGTTGAAGGATCCGAACGGCGGCGTGATCACGACGGTTCCGTACTCGGTTTCGAGCAACGGAAACGCGGTGCTGTACAAGGCGGCCTTCAACTATCAAGGGCCTGACTCATTCACGTTCAAGGCGAGCGACGGCGCGCATGACTCGGGCGTCGCGACCGTGAGCGTGACGGTAGGAGGCGCCGCGCCGATTCACTCGTTCCCGCTCAACAGCGATCCGGGTTGGATCTGCGATGCGGGCGCGGGCGGCGGCGGGCCGAACAGCGGCGGCTGGGCGTTTGGGCCTCCGATGGCCGGACAGGTGAATCCACCGTGTCAGACGGGCGCGATCGATCCGCCGGCCGGCTTTTCCGGGGCGAACGTGTACGGATACAACCTGGCGGGCTGCTACACGGGCGGCCTGTCGCCGACACGTTGGCTAACGACAACGGCTATCGACTGCTCGAGCGCAACGGGCGTCCAACTGCGGTTCCGCCGCTGGCTGGGCGTCGAGTCGTCGGGCTTCGACCAGGCCCGAATCCAGATGTCGACGAACGGCTCGACGTGGTCCGACGTCTGGGTTCACAGCGGTGCGACGATCGTTGAGACATCGTGGTCGCAGCAGACGTACGCGGTCGCGGCGGCCGACAACCAGGCGACCGTCTACTTCCGCTGGGGTATCGGGGCCACCGACCTGTCGGTGAATTACCAGGGCTGGAACATCGACGATGTCGAGATCCTGGGCTTCCTGCCGCTGTCATGTCCGCCGGTGACGCCGGGCGACGTGAACGGCGACCTGAGCGTCGATGGGATGGACATCCAGCTGCTGACGACAGCACTGCTGGATCCGTTCCAGGTGACGGCGGCCCAGCAGTGCGCGGCCGACGTCAACCAGGACAACGCGGTCAACGCGGCGGACGCCCCGGCGATGGTGCAGGTACTGCTGACGACGCCGTAGAGAGCGTCGGCGACAAGAAACCATTTTCACGAGCAAACCTGCCGGGCAATCGCCCGGCAGGTTTTTTTTACGTCGAATTGCCCACCCAAGCGAGCTATTTCAGACGGGCGGCGACGCGGTGAGCGATTTCGGACTTGAATGGGCTGGTCTCGATCCGGTATCCTGAACGATAGTCGGCCGTTCGCCGCTCGAACGCGGCCGTGATCGGGCCTGGCAGCGGGCCGAACGACCATTCCTGTCCTTCATGCGTCGGAATTCCGACTATTCCAGACGCGGCGGTCATCTACGTCCGCGAGCGGACGAGCGCGATCGCTGTCGTCGGCGTCGGAGGGAGAAGATTCATGCCGCGGTCAAATCAAGATGGTTGTCTGATTCTGTCGTTGTCCCGCCGGTTGCTGCCGGCACTTTCCGTGGTCGGCCTCGCGGCCGGCGCGGCGAGCGCGGCGCCACCTGCCGGCGGCGTCAAAGCGCCGACATCGCGCGTGCGATTCCTTTCCAATACGGTCGAGACGAGTCGAAAAGCACCGGACGAGCTGCGTGCGGCGGTTAATCGGATCGCCGACTCTGGCCAGCGGCATTTTGTCATGCAATTCAGCGCGCCGGTGACGGAGGCCGACCGCGCGAAGCTGTCGGCGGCCGGCATCACGCTGCAGTCCTATCTCGGCGACAACGCGTTTTTTGCGTCGCGCAATGGCGCGATCGACGCCGGGGCAGTCTCTCGCGCGGCCACGGTGGTCGACGCGTTCGGCATCCAAGTGAATTGGAAGCTGCATCCGTCATTT
>CAZONT010000108.1:7308-13233 GCA_964581285.1 uncultured Planctomycetaceae bacterium
CGTCATTTCTGAGCGGCAACCTTCCGTCGTGGGGCGTTCAGCGAAAGGCACTTGCTCCGGCCGGCGAGACACTCGAGAAGCCGATGACGAGCGAGGAGGCGCTGATTGCGCGCGACAAGGCGACGACGATCGCGGCGTACGTGATGTTTCATCCGGATGTGCAGCTCGAGCCGGTCGGCGTGAATCTCGCGCTGCGGCACGGGGCGGTGGTTCGCTCGAAGGTTTCGGGCGCCAATGCACTGGTCGTGGAGATGCCGCTGGAAAGCGTGCAACTGCTGGTGGGGGAGGACGAGGTGCAGTGGATCGAGCCGCCGCTGCCGCAACTCACCGAAGTCAACGCGGAGAACCGCGTCCGGACCGGCGCGAACATCGTCCAGGCGGCTCCGTACAGTCTCGACGGAGCCGGCGTGACGGTTCTGGTCTATGACGGCGGCCTGCTTCGCACGACGCACGTTGATTTTCAGGGTCGAGCCGTCAACGGGCCTGAGCCGGCCTGCGAGACGCTGGCCGATCACTCGACGCACGTGGCCGGGACCATCGGCGGGGCCGGCGTCGCGAATGCGAACAACAAGGGCATGGCGCCGGCGGTTTCGATCGTCGGGCACGCGTTGAATCAGGGAAGTCCGCCGGGATGCAGTTTGTCGTCGGGTTTCCTCTATACCGACCCGGGCGACCTGCAGGCGGACTACACCGACGCGATCGTGAATCGCGACGCCCACATCGCCAACAACTCGATCGGGACCAACACAGCTCCCAACGGCTTTCCGTGCGATTGGGAAGGCAACTACGGCGTGACGGACGTGCTGATCGACAAGATCGTTCGCGGCACGCCGGGCATCGCCAACGGCGAGCCGTTCCGCGTGGTGTGGGCCAACGGCAATGAGCGCGGCAGCGGCCGTTGCGGCACGACGTATCGGACAACGGCTCCGCCGGCGTGCGCGAAGAATCACATTACGGTCGGCGCGCTCAACTCGAACGACGATTCGCTGACCAGCTTCACGAGCTGGGGTCCCGCTGATGACGGCCGAATGAAGCCGGATATTTCGGCGCCCGGTTGCCAGGTTGGCGGCGACAACGGAGTGACGTCGTGCTTCAGCGGCAGCGATACGGCGTACGGCGTATTTTGTGGAACGTCGATGGCGTCGCCGACCGTTTGCGGGCTGAGCGCGCTGTTGCTTCAGGACTATCGGAATCAGTTTCCATCGCGTCCGGATTTCCGGAACTCGACGTTGAAGATTCTGTTCGCTCATACCGCGGTCGATCTGGGTAATACGGGTCCGGACAACCAGTACGGATACGGCTCCGTGCGGATTCAGCCGGCGGTTGACTTCATGCGAACGGGGAATTTCCTCGAGGCGAGCGTTACCCAGGGCCAGTCGTACAACGTGCTGGTGGTGGTCAATCCGGGCGATCCGGAGTTCAAGGCGACGCTGGCGTGGGACGACCCGCCCGGCACGCCGAACGTCAATCCGGCGCTGGTGAACGATCTCGACCTGGTCGTGTTTGATCCGAGCAACACACAGCGCTTCCCGTGGACGCTGGACGTAAGCAACCCCGGCAACCCGGCGGTCCAGACGCAAAAGAACAGCGTGGACAACATCGAGCAGGTTCGGGTCGCCAGCCCGGCGGCCGGCATCTGGCGGATCGAGGTTCGCGGCTTCAACGTGCCGCAGGGTCCGCAGCCGTTTTCGCTGGCCGCGTCGCCGCTGCTGGTGAACTGCTCGCGGCAGGGCGTGATCTCGCTGGATCGGAACAAGTACCTGTGCACGACACAGGCGGCGATTCGGGTGATCGATTGCGATTTGAACGCGGACGACAACGTTGTCGAGACGGTTTCCGTCACGATCAACTCAACGACGGAAGCCGGCGGCGAGTCGGTGCTGCTGACCGAATCGGGTCCGCAGACGGCCGACTTCCGCGGGACGATCAACCTGGCGACCACCAACAGCGCGGGCGTGTTGCAGGTGGCGCACGGCGATACGGTGACGGCGACGTATGTCGACGCGGACGACGGCTCGGGCGGCATCAACGTCGTGCGGACATCGATCGCGGAGGTCGATTGCCAGGCGCCGATCATCTCGAACGTGCAGGTGACGAACATCGGGGCGCGCAACGCGACGGTGACCTTTGATACGAACGAGCCGGCAACCGGTCGGGTGAATTCGGGACTGGCCTGCAATGCGGTGGCGAACCTTGTGACGGGCGCGGGCTCGCAGACCTCGCATTCGATTCTGATCAGCGGACTCGACCCGAACACCACCTACTTCTTCAACGTGGGCGCGACCGATCCGGCGGGCAACTCGGCGTCGGATGACAACGGCGGTTCGTGCTACAGCTTCGCGACGCCGAACATTCCCAATCTGTACACGGAGCTGTTCGACGGTAATGACAACGATCTCGATAATCGCACGGTGCTGTTCGTTCCGAACGGCTCAATCAGTTTCTACTCTGCGTGCGGCTACCCGAACAACGCGTTCCCGACCGATCCGGCGGGCGGAACGCAGATCACGAGCTGGACGGGTTCAGCGGATGACGGCAACTCGCAGATCACACTGACCGGGGGACAGACCGTGAAGATTCACGGGTCGAGCTTCGGCAGCTGTTTCGTTGGAACGAACGGTTACATCACATTTACGTCGGGCGAAACGGTCTTCACAGAGACGCTCGCGGCTCACTTCACCCAGCGGCGGGTTGCCGCGTTGTTCGATGATCTCGACCCGGGGCAGGGTGGGTCTGTCAGTTGGAAGCAACTCAGCGATCGGCTGGTCGTGACGTGGCAGAACGTGCCGGAGCACAACGTGACCAGCTCGCCGAATTCGTTCCAGATTGAGATGTACTTTGACGGCCGAATTCAGATCACGTGGCTCACCCTCTCGGCCACCGATGGACTGGCGGGCCTGTCGCCGGGTGGCGGGCTGTCGCCGGACTTCTTCGAGGCGAACATTTCGGGATTCGGCTCCTGCGGTCCGCGGCCGCCGTCGGCTTCGGGCGGGAGTTTCTCGACCGGGATGGTGACGCCGATCACGATTTCGCTTTTGTCGAGCGATGATGGTCTGCCGGGTGGTCCGCTGCAGACGATCGTGACATCTCTGCCGAATCCGGTGAACTCACTGAAGGACACCGGCAATAATCACGTCATCGTGGCGGGCGATCTGCCCTATACGATTTCCGGCAACGGCAATCAGGTGACTTACACGCCGAGTCTCGGGTTCTCGGGGGCCGACAGCTTCCAATACAAGGCCAACGACGGCGGAACGCCGCCTGACGGCGGTGACTCGAACGTGGCGACGATCTCGCTGCAGGTGGATCCGATCCTGTTCCTGCCGTTCGTCGATAACTTCCCGACGACGACGTTCGACCCGCAGAAGTGGAAGCTGGTCGAGACTGCAACGATTGATACGGTCGGGATCGCCGAACCGAGCGAGCCGAACTCGGCGCGGTTCAACGGCGATCCGGACGGCAGCGATCAGATCCAGACGCACCTGATCAACCTCAGCGGCGAATCGGCAGTGCGGCTGACGTATTCGTACGAGCAGACGGGAGGCGGCGAGGCGGCCGACGCCGGCGACGACTTGTTCGTCGAATACCAGGATTCGGGCGGCGTCTGGCAGTTGCTCCAGACCCACCTGGGTTCCGGTCCGGACATGACGACCTACTCGCAGGTCAGCATGTTGCTGCCGCCGGCGGCACTGCATGCGAACTTCAAGCTGCGGTTCCGTAACACGGCGACGGCGGGCGCGTTCGACGACTGGTTTGTCGATAACATCAGCATCGTGCCGGCCAATGCTCCGACGGCGAGCAACCTGGCCGGGACGGTCACGGTGAACACGGTGTTTGACGCGGCATTGCCGGCGTCCGATCCGAACGGCGACCCGCTGACGTACGTCATTTTGACGCTTCCGACGAACGGGCTGCTAAAGGATCCGAACGGCGGGATCATCGGCAGCGTGCCGTATTCGCTGGCGTCGAACGGCAGCCATGTGCTGTACAAGGGCTCGTTCAACTATCAAGGCACGGATAGCTTTACGTTCAAGGCCACGGACGGAACGTACGATTCGGAAGTTGCAACCGTGAGCATGACAGTCGGCGGTCCGCAGGTCATTCTTTCGTTCCCAATGAACGGCGACCCGGGCTGGACGATGGACGCGGGTTGGGGCTTCGGTCAGCCGACCGGGACGTGCGGCGATCCGTCGGGTGGGTTTACCGGTACGAATGTGTATGGGTACAACCTGGCCGGCTGCTATCCGAACACCCTGACGCCGCGGCGGCACCTCACCACCACACTGCTCAACACGACGGGCGTGACCGGCGTACAACTCAGATTCCGTCGGTGGCTGGGTGTCGAGCGAAGTCAGTTCGATTTTGCGACGATCGACATGACAACCGACGGCGGAACGTGGAACAACGTCTGGACGAATCCGCAGCCGACGGGGTCGAACATCAACGAGACGTCGTGGTCACAGCAAACCTATCCTCTGACCGGCGCCGACAACCAGCCGGCGCTGCAAATCCGGTGGGGCATGGGTGTGACGGACGGTTCGGTCACGTTCCAGGGCTGGAATATCGACGACGTCGAGATCCTCGGACTTGTGCCGCAGTCGTGTCCGCCGGTGACACCGGGCGACATGAACGGCGATACGGAGGTCAACGGCGATGATATCCAACTGTTGACGACCGCACTGCTCGATCCGTTCCTCGTGACGGCGGCACAACAGTGCGCGGCCGACGTCAACCAGGACAGCGCGATTACGGCGGCCGATGCGCCGGCGATGGTACAGGTGTTGCTGACCACGCCGTAAGCACGGCCGAGTGAGTCTCGTCCCTCGCATTGCCCCCGTCTGGCATCGGTCAGGCGGGGGCTTTTTTTCTGCAACTACCAATAGATGTGGCGGCGCAGCAACAGCTGCTGGCGGCGCGGGAGGGCTTCGACGTTACGAACGAGGAAGCGATTATCGTCGGCATCGATGATGATCTTTCCGGCGGGGCCGTAGTCCTGGGCCTGGCTCTGGGTCCAGCGCATCATGAAGCGGGTGGGCCCGCGGTCGGTCTGGACGTCGAAGTGCAGGTAGCCGTGCTTGAGGGCGATCGAGCGAATGTCGGTGATCTCGCGGACGAAGTAGCGGCGTTCGAGGGCATCTTCGAGCAGCTTGCGGGCTTCCGGGGGCTGCTCGGCGAGGTCGCGAATGATTCCGATCTCGTGTTCGCGTCCGTCGGGGTCGCTGTAGCGCAGACTGATGAACGCGGAGGGGAATTCGACCGGGAGGACGCGGGCGGCGGATACGCCGCCGTAGATGCGGTCGTCGAGGACTGTGACGTGGAGGGCGTCGTGGGTCCCGAGGTGAATGCGGGAATTCGCGGGCGTGAGCCAGCGGGTTCGGAAGGATTGCGATGGTTCAATGGGGGCCGCGACCGCGGCGGCGGGGGCATCCGAGGGTGGTGCGCTGGACTCGACGACCAGTTGGTCGACGGCCGCATCGCGCGTGAGCTGGGTCTGCATCTTGACGAGCTTGGCGTAGATGCCGCCGGACTTGAGGAGGGCTTCGTGGCTGCCTTCCTCGGCGAGCTTGCCGCGATCGAAGACGAGAATGCGATCGGCGTTTCGGAGCGTTGAGAGGCGGTGAGCGATGGCCACGGTCGTGCGGCCGCGGGTGAGGACGGAGAGGGCGTCCTGGATGGCCTTTTCGGATTCGGTATCGACGTTGCTGGTGGCCTCGTCGAGGATCAATATCTTTGAATCGAAGAGCAGAGCGCGGGCAATGCTGACGCGCTGGCGCTCGCCGCCGGACAGGCCGGCGCCGCGTTCGCCGAGGGGCGAGTCATAGGCGAAGGGCATGGCCATGATGAACTCGTGGGCGTTGGCGGCGCGGGTTGCGTCGATGACTTCCTCGGGGGTTGCGTCGGGGCGGCCGTAGATGAGGTTTTCCC
>CAZONT010000109.1:0-13088 GCA_964581285.1 uncultured Planctomycetaceae bacterium
ACGCATGACGCAGTAGGAGTGATATGTCCTTTCAACACGTGAAGATTGCAGGCACTGGCAGCTTCCTGCCGGGTCCGCCGGTAACGAACGACCGACTCGAGAACGTACTGGGTCCGTTGGAGCGGGCGCCGGCAAAGATCAAAAGTTTCGTCGACAATCTCGGGCGGCGGATGTTGGATCGAAGTGGTGTCGTGACGCGGCACCTCGCGATTGATGCCGAGACCGGGGACATGACGTACACGTTCGCCAGTCTGGCCGAGCAGGCGGCTCGCAATGCCCTGGACATGGCGAAGATGCAGCCGCAGCAGATCGAACTGGTGATCATCGCTTGCCCGTCCTACGACCAGAGCACGCCGCCGACCAGCGCCATTCTGCAGGAACGCCTGGGAATCCAAACCTGCGCCGAGATGGAGATTCACTCGAATTGCACCGGCGTCGGCAAGGGCGTGCAGGTCGCGTACGACGCGCTGCGATCCGGGCGCTACCAGACGGCTCTTGTGTGCTACAGCCAGCTTTCTTCTGTGTATCTCCGGAGTTGCTACTTCAACCAGGAAAAGATGGACAAGGTCAATGCCGCTCTCCGCTGGATCCTGGCAGACGGAGCCGGCGCGGTCGTTCTCAAGGCGACCCAGAACGGTGCGCCAGGTCACGAAATTCTCGGCACTTTCGTCGAGTCGGTTGGTGCAGGGCGTCCGGCTGGAATGGTCGCCGGCGGCGCGGTCGCCGACCTGACCAAGGCAAATCGACAGATTCCCGAGTTGTACGACGACGGCCGCCATCACCTCTGGCAGGATTTCACGGCCGTCAACGACAACGCGGCTCCATTGCTGCTTGAAGGCCTTGTGCGGTTCACCAAGAAGCTCAACATCGATTCCAAAACGGTCGATCACTACGTGATCTCGATTCCGACCATGCAGTTGTACGAAGAGAATCTTCCGCACTTCATGGAGCGGCTCGGCGTGCCGGCCGAACGGATCAAGTTCCGCAGCGGCCAGATCGGCTACTGCGGCGGATCGGCGACATTGCTCCACCTCGATGAAATGATCCGGACCGGCGAGTTGAAGAGCGGTCAGCTTGCAGTGGTACACGCCGTGGAATCCAGCAAGTGGATGACCGCGGGCTTCGCCGTTCGATGGTAGACGCCTCCGAGCGCCAATCAGAACCGGTATCGCCCCCCTTCGCACTGCGAAGCACGCTTTACACGATCGGTTTCCTGCTTTTCATTCTCGGAATCGTACCGTCGGTTTTCTATTTCCTGGGAGAGGTTTCGCTCGGTCGCGGCACCGCGGTCGAGAGCATTCGCCAGTTTTGGCTCGTCTTCCGGATCCTGGTGGGATCGGCGATCTTCGCAATCGGGTTGGCGGCCTATCTCTACTGCTCGATCTGGCTGATCTACTTCGGCAAGGGACCGCACGTGGAGTTCGATCCGCCGAAGGTCTTTGTCGCAACGGGTCCATACCGCTGGGTTCGCAATCCGGTGGTGATTACGCTTCTCGTCACGGTGCTCGGAGAGGCGGTTTGCTTCGGCTCCCTCGGCATCATCGTTTTGCTGGCCGTCGGACTCCCGCTTGCACACTACCAGGTCACGCGAGTGGAGGAGCCGCGCCTCGCCAAGCGCTTTGGCGGAAGCTACGAAGAGTACTGCAAGCGAGTTCCGCGCTGGATTCCACGTCCGCCCCGCGATTGATGAGCGGCGAAGAATGCCGGAGTCCGGCGTCGAAACGGCGAGTAGTCACACATGATCGCACTCGTTACCGGCGGCACGGGCTTTGTCGGAAGTCACCTGATCGAGTCGCTCCGCTCGAGCGGCGACACCGTCCGTGCGATCGTGCGTCGATCGTCCGATCGCGAGCAGATCGCCCGCCTCGGTGGAGAGCCGGTCCAGGGCGAACTGGGTGACCTCGACTCTCTTCGAGACGCCTGCCGCGGCTGCGACGTGGTCTACCATGCAGCGGCCCGCGTCGAAATCCTGGGCGACTTCCGCGAGTTCCACGAAACCACCGTGATGGGAACCGAGCGGCTCGTTCAGGCCGCCCGGGAGGCCGGCGTACGCCGCTTTGTGTACGTCAGCTCGTGCGGCGTCTATCACCCGAAATTGATGTCCTCGGGCGTCATCAACGAATCCACGCCATCGCCGCCGCCGCCGAAGTGGTTTGTCTATGGGCGCACCAAGCTGGCGGCGGAGGAAGTTGTTCGCAAGAACGTCGCCACCCCGATGGAATGGGTCATCATTCGCCTGGGGTATCTCTATGGTCCGCGCAATCGCGCGTTGCACCGCTACTTTCGTCCGTTTTTCACGGCCGGCCCGATCATGCTCATTGGCAGCGGCAATAACGAAATGACGATGCTCTACGTGCATGATGCGGCACGCGCCGTCGCTCTCGCGGGCCGATCGAACGAAGCGGTGGGCCGAACCCTGATCGCCGCCGGAAACGAGCGGATCACGCAGCGGATTTACCTCAACACTCTGGCCGATGGCTTCGGCGTTGCGCGTCCGACGAAATCGCTGCCGTATCCCGTCGCCTATGTTCTTGGGTGGATTGGAGAATGGATGCTTCGGCTGAGTCCAAGGCTGGTGAAAATTCCATTTAATCGATCCGTCGTCGCACTCACTGGTCTGCCCCAGCGAATCGATGACACGGCGACGCAGCAGCTCCTGAACTGGAAGCCGCAGGTCCGTTTCGCCGACGGCATGCAGCGAGCGTTCGACTGGTACGCGCAGGAGTATGCCCACGCCGGTGAGAGTCCGGCCGTCGAGCACGCCGCCTCGCGAAGCTAGACTCTACCGCCCAGCTTCCTGTTGATAATGTTTCATCAGGATTGCCGCGACCTCCGGGCGTGCGAACTCCGGCGGCAATGGCTGGCCGGCCGCAAGCGTGTCACGGACCTTGGTGCCGGAGAGGTTGATGTAATCCTCCGGCTTGTGGTCGGGGTAGTCGCGCATCATCACGACCTTGTTTACTTTCCGGCTCCAAGCCGTGTGATCGGCCTTGAAGATCTGAATCTCAAGTGAGGTTGGCGGCAGACTATCAAAGATCGTCTGGGCGTCGAACGCGCCGTAGTACGTGCCGACACCGGCGTGATCGCGGCCGACGATCAGATACGAGCAGCCGGCGTTCTGGCGGATGATCGCGTGCAGGACGGCCTCGCGCGGCCCAGCGTAAAGCATGTCGAAGCCGTAGCCGGCAATCATGGCGCTGCCGGTCGGGAAGTACAGCTCGACCATCTTCCGAATGGCTGCATCGCGAACAGCCGCGGGTATGTCGCCGGGCTTGAGTTTGCCGAGAACCATGTGGATGAGCAGGCCGTCGCTGTTGGTTGCCGCCATCGCCATTTTGCACAGTTCCTCGTGGGCGCGGTGCATGGGATTGCGGGTCTGAAAGGCGACGACCTTCTTCCATCCGCGCGACGTGATGGCTTCGCGAAGCTGGCCGGCGGTTCGAAACGTCTCGGGGAACTCGGCGGGAAAGTAGGAATAGTTCAGCACTTCGATCGGGCCGGAGAGCGCGACATCGCCGGCGGCGGAAAAGTCAGCGACGCCCGGATGCTTTGGATCGGCCGTGCGAAAGGTCTTCTCGATCAAATGCTGCTTCGCGTCAGGTGAGATTTCCTCGACCGCCGCAACCTCCTGTATTGCGAGGATGGGATTGCCAGGGACGTTCGGGTCCCGCAATGCAACACGCTTCCCGCGCCGGTGGTCGGGCGTCACGCGGTCGTGCGGGACGAGATTCATGATCGGCACCGGCCAGAGCGCTCCACTCGGCAGCGTCATGGTTTCGGCGACGCGTGTGGCCTCGGCGAGATTCATGTAACCGGTCAGCGGATTGAAGTAACCGCTGGCCAGCATGACGGCATTGGAGGCGGCAGCGGAATTGAGCAACACCGCCGGGAGATGCTCGGCTTCGGCGAGCAGGGATGCTCGCCGGGCCTCGTCGGCGACGTAGCGCGGGTTCAGGGTCTTGGATCCGTGTGGATTTGTCATCTTATTCCTCGCATCGAAAATCGGAGCCGCGATCCGGCTATCCGGCTCGCGGCTCAGGAAGAATCAACAGATTAGGATTGACGAGCGCTCGCGTCAATCAGCCGGTTATGGCGACGTCGCTCTGTCCGGCTGCTGGGCCTTGATGACCTGAGCCGCGCCAACCTCCTCGATTCGCTTGAGATCGGTCCAGAATGTCCCCGGCCCTGCGAAGAACAGCTTGATCGAGTCGGGCTGGAAGCCCTTGGCGAATGTATACAGGTTGTATGCATTCCCGGAGCCAAGAGCTTCGACCAGCATCCGCTTGCCGTCGGCATCGGCTTGGCGCTTCAGCTTATCGACGTCGGTCGCCGCCTTGCCGAGGACCTGCGTCTTCTCAGCTTCGAGCGTGGCGATCTGCTGCTCGATCTTCGCGACTTCGAGTCGACCGCGGGCCTCGGTTTCGGCGGCCTTTCGCTGGCCGTCGGCCATGATGTTGGCAACGGCCTTGCGGGTCTCGGCCTGAATTGTTTCGCGGGCCACGTCGACTTTCTTCTTGGCTTCCTCCAGGAGGGCCTGCTTCTTGGCCGTCTCCTGCAACTTGGTGTTGGTAATCTGCTTCTCGATGGCGATGTAGCTGTCCTGGATCGCCGTTTTCAGGTCCGCGCCCTGTTCGGCGGTCGCACCCTCACGGCTGTAGACATCGATCGTGCTGATCAATGCCAGCAGCAACTCGATGTTCTTCTGCCTGCAGACGTCGTGCAGACTCTGGGTCAGGACCTTCTGAAACTCCTCGCGGCGGTCACCGCGGATAAAGTCGCGGGCTTCGTACAGCGAGCCCTCGTTGCGGCAAATCGAACGGAGCTGCGGCTTGATGACCTTCTCGAGCACTTCCGCCGTCGTGCCGAATTCGTTGATGACTTCGGCGGCGTGGCGCGGATGGAGGCCCCAGACAACGGTGACGCCGAGCTCGATGTCGTAGCCCGACTTGGACGGGAAGCGGATCGTGTCCTTCAAGGTACGACCTGCGAGCTGCGAGAACTCGTCGAAGCCGACCTCGGTGATCTTGATTCGGACCTCGTACGGATTGAGGTAGTACACGCCGGGCGGAAGCACGGATCGGAGCGTGCCGCGCTGGCCCGGCTCCGCCAGCGGACGGATTCGCTTCGTGAACGCCTTCTGATCTTCCTGCGTGGTGGACGCCTGGGCCGGAAGGTCGGGGACCTCGACCATCGCGGGTTGATCGCCCGTCTGGTTCGTTACGACTCCGACGAATCCGGCCGGGATGACCACGGCCGGCTCCTTGCGAATCTCAAACTCGTAGGGATTGATTCGATACGTTCCGGGCGTCAGGACTTCGCGGATGATGCCTTGATAGCCGCTTGCGAGCGACACGATGGCGTCCCTGGTGCCCTGCGGACTAACGGGACCGGTCTTGCGAACCAGAATCCCGATCTCCGGAAACTCGCCGGTGATGATGTTGGCCCCGGGCCCGGGGCTGGACGGCAGCTTCTGGATGGAATGAACCCACTTCCACGTGTCGGGCCGTCCGGACTTGATCTCAACGAGCGGCACCAACTCGGTGTCCCAATTGATCGGGTTGAGAAAGTAGCGGCCGGGTCCCCACGTCTCGCGCTGGATGCCCTTCTGCCCCTTGTCGGCAAGCGTCTGGCCGGCCGGCGGCTGGTCGCCGTTCTTGGCAATGCGGACCAGACTGAAGCCCGGCGGTACGTAGATGCGGAACATCGTGAAGTAGACAAACGTCACGAGGCCCGCGCCAGCCGCGAGCACGGCGATCCATACTCCGATACGCCGGAAGACGTTTCCGCCCATGTTGGTCAGTGTGTCCATCACTTACTCCCTCCGACGGTCGCCCCGGGCTTGGCCTCGGCCAGTTTCTTTGTCGCCGAAGGAACGGCGCCGCCCGGCCCCGGCTGGAAATCACGGAAAATCTCCGCGAACGGTCCGTCGGTGTTCGCCAGTACATGGTGAATCGACGGCGCAACCTTCTGCAGGAACTGGTTTCGCGCAAACGTGTCGCCATCGCCGAACGCCTGCACCATCGATCGCAACGGCTCGGCCTCGGCCTGGTAACCCATGAGCACGACCGAGGCGTCGGCCCGTCCGCGGGCCAGCGTTGCTTCGGCCTGGCGACGGGCGGCTTCGAGTTCGAGTTTCGCGACATCGAGTCGCTGGTTCGCGCCGGTGACCGCGACATCCATGGTCTGCTGCGCCCGAGTAATCAGCGTCACAACTTCGCGATTGGCGTCGCCCATCGACTGTTGCTGATTGGCGAGTTCTTCCTGCTCGACGAGCCGGGCGCGGGCCTGTGCTTCGGCGATCTCATTTTCAAACTTCGTCATCGTCTGATCGGCCAGCTCGCGCTCGCGGATGATGGCCCGGACACGCTCCGGTGGCTTGATGTCGCGAATGGTGGCCGCCTTGATCTGAATACCCTGCTGCCGGCACTTTTCCCGCAGGTCGGCGAACAACTTTCGCTGGAACACTTCGCGGGCGCCCATGAAATCCCGCGCCGTCATTTTGGACCCCTGAATGCGGGCGAGACTCATCGTGTACGGCCGAATGACCTTGGCCACCACGTCCTCCAGATCGCCGACCTCGACGATGACGAGTGGCGTCAGATCGGGGTAGACGGCCCACTCGACGGTCGCTTCCATGTGAATCGTGAAACCGTCATTGGACGGAAACTCGATCGCGTCGTCGCCGAACATGTCGTACTTCTGACTGCGCAGATCGACGAGATCGACGCGAACCTGGTACGGGTTGCGATCGAGATAGGTCCCGGGGCCGAGCGAGTCGGGCTGAACGCCGCGCTCGCCGCGCTTGACGACGTAGACATCCGGGTCGCTCGGGACCGGACCCGAGAGCAGCGTCTGCACGCCGGTATAGCCCTCCGGCACGATGATCCGATCGAAGAGCTGCACGTCGTACGCAAACGAGTTGATGTTGTGGCGTCCGGGAGACAGCGTTCCGGACACCGGGCCGCGCTCGTCGTCGGCCGTGGCGACCGTGCGGCCCATCGGCAGCGGCTTGCCGTATTTGCGGATCAGCACGCCGTACTTGCCTTCGGGGATCCGCGTGGCGGGGATCTTCCAGCGTTCGTAGAAAATGGGCGAGAAGAAGTAGCGCCCCTCCTTCAGCACCTCGTATCGCACGCCCTTGTAATGATCGCGGACCCATTCGTCGCTCCGCCCATCCTTCGCCGCCAGTGACTTGACGAGTTCGGGGTAGAGCACGATCTGGTCGCCCGCGCCATCGGCCGGAAGCTCCCGGCCCGTCTTGTTGACGAGGACCAGCAGCTCATTCGGGCCGACCTCGACGCGCTTCACGAACCACCAGTAGAACGGGTAGGCGAGAATGATCGCGACGATGAGCCAGGGCCAGCGTGGCGGCGAGATGGACCGCGCGCGGCCGCGCTCCTCGGGTCCGCCGGTGCGATAGGTTGTGCGTTCTTCCGACATGGAACAATCCTCCTCGTTGCGACCCGATCGCTCAGGCCGACGTCATCGGCCGGCCGCAGCGGGCACAGAAGCGGGCGGCCGGCCGGTTGAGGTGCCGGCAGTCCGCGTGACCACATTCGCCGGCGCGTGTGAAAGTGCGGAACGGTCGCCTGGAGTTACAGGCCGCTCGTCGCACGGCGGCGATCACGACGATCGCGCACACGGCGGCGAAAAAGATTGGAAGAATGAACATGATTCCCGCCGTCCTCGGATTAAGTGTAATACAACCGGGCAGGGCCGCCACTAGAAACAGGGTCGTTGTTTGGAATCGAGGCGGTGAGATCGTTGGAACGGTTGGAATACCGATTTGACCGGAATTGTTGGAATTCGGGCGGTGGCGGGCGGGGCCGCAGGCGCTTCTTGTTGGAATGGTTGGAACGGATTGGCGGGGTTCCGTGCACTTCGGGGTATCTCATCGGGATTGGGGTTGGTGAGCGTTTCGAACACGTTCACGGGATTCCCTCCCTAGAAACGAGGCCACTCAAAAAAAGTTAGAGCGGTGAGAATTCAGGAATTCATTGGGATTTTTGGGCGCCTTTCTGCCGGACAGTGCGGGCGCGGTCCGCGCAGAATCTCTCCGTGGCCGCGCGGCGTACTCGACGAGCGATACCGCGTGCGGCAGTTTCAGAGTTTTCGTGGCGAGGGCTACGTTGTCCCCGCTTTTTCACCTCATATACGCGCCCACTGTTCCACATCGTTGCGAAAGGCACGGAGGGAAGGAGAGAGGCGGCGGAGCCGCGTTTGGGGGACGCAAGGTTCAGATGTCCCTGATGGCGCATCGGGGCGGAGCCGAGGCGGCGGGTTAGAATGTTGGCGTGGGCACACGCGGGCGAGTTTGGCGGGTGGGGAAGTGGGCGGGGGCGGTTTTGTGCATCGGAATCGCTGCGGCGTTCGCATTGAGTATGCGGTGGACGATTGTCCGTTGTTCGGGGCGGTGGGCCTTAGGTATCGGCCGCGGGGTGGTCAGTTGGAAATGGAGTCCTGTTGAAGACGACGACGCTTGGGAGATAGAAGCCGCAGACGACGAAGCCACGGCCATTTGGTGTGTTCGTGCTGGTACTGGCGGCCCCCCTGGAAAACAAATCCTCGCTCCGCTCTGGATTCCGTTCGTCGCGGTGTTCGTGCCGACTGCGTTCCTCTGGTATCGCGACCGCCGCCGCATCCCGCCCGGCCGTTGCCCGAAGTGCGGGTATGACTTGACGAAGAATGAGTCGGGGGTGTGTCCGGAATGCGGCGCGGCGATACCGAATGGGTAAAACCCATACATGGCGGGACTGGCGCGGGTGTGTCGTGTAGCGAAGTGGGTGGGACTCATCGCCTGCATCGCGATCGGGGTCGTGTGGCTTTTGAGTCCGTGGTGGTGGATTGAGTGCGGTACGCCGGAGACCGCTGCCCATGTCCACGCCGGCCAACTCACAGTTCAATTCCTGAGTGGCCTGTCATCCGATACCGCGAAGTTTCGAGGGCGTACGATGCTTCCGGACGAGCCCATGATCGCGCTCTGTTCCGTCTCACGGCTCGGCCGCCGATGGTGGCAAGTTGATCGCCGAGATTTCGGATTGGTGCTGCCGTCGATGGTCGTGAGTTCGTGGCCCGCCGGCGCGCAGGAGTTTTGTGTTGACGGGGGGCCACTGCGGTTTGTCACCTCAAGTTGCGTGACGCGCTATTGCGTGGAAGTCCCGCTCTGGTTGCTGTTCGCGGCAGTTGGCGGACCGGTCGGAATTGTTTTCTGGCCGGCAAGAAGGAGCCATCGCGATGGCTCATGCGCAACGTGTGGCTATGACTTGACAAAGAATGAGTCGGGGCGGTGTCCGGAATGCGGGGCGGTAATCCAGGGGGAAACAACTCTGCCGGCGACACCCGGCTCGGTACACGGGTAAGTTTCGCAAGGGGCGAAATTACTGACGTCCAGCGGCCAATACACCTGCATGGGCGTGTCGGCGCGATGAGGAAGTGACTCCGGATGCTTGCGCAGCTTACCGATGTGTTGCCCGAATGGGCGTTCCTGGCAATCCACTGCTGCGGGTTTGTACCGGCGCTGGGGGCGTTCTGGCTGCGGCGAAAAGAAGACCGACTGACCGGTGCGTGGAAGATTTTCCTCGTGGTGTACTATGCCACGCTGGCGCTACTATTCGGAATCGTGCTCGTCAACGCAAAGTGGCCGTTGTCATTGTCCGTGAGTCACAAGGCTCTATTCGGAGGCGGCAGTTACCTTCTGGCGATTGTGGGCGTACCGATCGGGCTCGCCATGGTCGGGCACCTCGGCACTCCGACGCTGCGCGACGCGACGCAGCGCTGCGAGAGGTGCAGATATGACCTGACGAAGAATGAGAGCGGCCGGTGTCCAGAGTGTGGGGTGGTGCGAGAGAGATCGGAGATCGGAATAGGTGAGCAGCGGGACGCATGCTGACGCGAGATGTCCACGCTCGGTGCGCACGGACGCGGTCGGCCGTTGGTGTTGCGTTGCGCGCCCAGTCGCTCGCGCTCCGGGTTCTGACATTCGCGGCGGCCGTGATTGGGGCGTGACGTGAACAAGTACGGGGACAATGCGCTGTATCGCGGGGTAGTGGCCG
This sequence comes from uncultured Planctomycetaceae bacterium, assembly GCA_964581285.1. Lineage (GTDB taxonomy): Bacteria > Planctomycetota > Phycisphaerae > UBA1845 > UTPLA1 > SpSt-539. The sequence goes on from CAZONT010000109.1 coordinate 10,053, forward strand.
GGATGGTGACGTTTCTTCTCGCGCCGTGGGTGATCACACCGCTGGTCATCTCCCTGATGCCGCAACGGCCGTACGTGCTTCCCGCGGTGATCTGGCCGCTGGTGATCGGAGCCGGTCTGCTGGTCGCTCGACTCAGCCGGCGGCGCGATCGGGCGGCGGAGTGGACGGAGGCCGGGAGGTGCGGGAAGTGCGGATATGACCTGACGAAGAACGAGTCGGGGCGGTGTCCGGAGTGCGGGTTCGTGCGCGAGAAGGTGGGGGCCGAGGAAAAATCGAGATAGCGCGAGCAGCTGCTAGTGCGCGATGCGACCGTCCGGGACGAGCGTCGTCACGCGGCCGACGGCTTGCGAGAGACTGGCGCCCCATGATCCGAACGTGCCAAGGCATATCAGGGCGAGGACGGCCGTAACGACCAGGGCGCGTTCGATGAGGAGAATGCGCCGGCGGCGCTGGGCGTGCTTTGCAAAATCCAAGGGATCCAGATTGTCGTATGACGCCATGTGTGCCCCCTTCAGCGGCGGACGGAATCGCCGATCTCTAAACATACGATTTGAATCAGGGTTGGCGGGAAGGTCGCAATAACAAGGGCGCCATGGGCCTTTGCCCCTGGCGCCACTTGATCGCCCTGCGGATGGTTATTCGCCTCGCGGCTTAGAGCAGCGCGTCGAGGAAGAGCTGGATGTCGACGCCGTTGATGAGGCCGTCGCCGTTCATGTCGGCCCGGCCGATCTGGCAGCCGGAGAAGAGCGACAGGTAGGCGGCCGGATCGCGGAGGGCCGTGACGAAGGCGGGGACATCCGACGTGTTGAGGACGTTGTCGCAGTTGAGGTCGCCGAGCGTGTTCGCGCCGGCGACGACCGTCAGCACGACCGACGTGGGATTGTACGTCGCCGAGACCGAGAGGCCGGGCGGGAAGTTGAAGACCGTGATCGGGCCGACGGTGCCGGTGACCGAGCCGGCCGTGATGATGGTAAAGGTCTGGCCAAGCGCGGGGACGAAGCCGCTGATCGCGCGGACGTTGAGCCATCCGGCGAGCGAGGCGGCGCCGGACACGGCGAGACGGTCGTACTCGGTGCCGGGGTTGAGGCCGCCGAGTTCGATGTTCATCGAACCAAGGGACGTCTGCGTAAAAGTGCCGGCGACGGTGAGTGTGCCGGCCGAGTTTCCCGGGCCGACCGTCCCGGCGTTCGTTACGGGGCTGTTGATCGTGCCCGATCCCTTGATCGAGCCGGCCTGATTACTGAAGCTGGCGGCGTTCAGTGTGCCGTTGACGGTAGTTGTTCCGCCGGGTTGCGTGTACGGGCCGGTGCGGCTGAGGGTGCGCCCGGCGTCGATGGTGACGCTGCCTGAATTGGCAAAAGGCCCTGTCGCAATGCTGAGGCCGCCCGCGCCGGTGACGTTGACTTGGCCGTAGTTGATGAAAGCTTCAGAGTCGGTGACATCGATGGTCAGCGCGGTTGGCTGGTCGGCGATGATCGTGCCGAAGTTGGTCAGGGCCATGAAGTTGCTTCCGATCCCGCCGGCGCCGCGGATGGTGCTGCTGTTCGTGAGACGGCTCGCGCCGGTTGTGCCGAGGATTCGGTTGAAGAGGCCGTTCGACATCACGAGGGTTCCGCCGCCGAGCAGTGTCGCACTTCCGTCGACGAAGACGTCGGTGAACCCGCCAGCGGAATTGAGGTTGATGTTGGCGTTGTTGGTGATCGTTCCGCTGAAGACGCCGTTCTGGCCATTCGGAATGGAGAGGAGGCCGTTGTTGGTGACGTTCTGAAAGGCGCCGGAGTTGGGGACAATCGCGCCGCTGCCGGAGGAAGTGAGCGATCCACCGATGACGAGTGCGCCGCTCGACACGACGATCGCTGAGGCGTTCTGTGCCTCGATGGTTCCGCCGGTGTTAACAAACTCGCCGCCCGTGAGGACGAGCGACGCGGCGGCGGTCGCCCGGAGGATTCCGGTGTTGATGACGTTGAAGGCGGACGGATCGATCGTAAGAGGGGTCGCCTGGTCGGCCTGAATCACTCCCTGGTTGGTGAGGGCCATCATGTTGAATCCGAGGTTGCCGGAACCGCGAATGGTGCTGTTGTTGGTCAGGCGTTGAGTCGCGACACTGGCGAAGACGCGGTTGAACTGGTTGTTGGACATGGCAAGCGTGCCGGGGCCGTTGAGCGTCACATCGGAGTCGATGAGGAAGTCGCAGAAGCCGCCGGCGGAATTGAGCGTCATCGAGGCGTTGTTGGTCATGGTGCCGGTGAGGATGCCGGCTTGGCCATTGGGGACGGCGAGGGCGCCGTTGTTGGTGACATTGTGAAAGCGGCCCGAGTTAGGGGCGACCGCGCCGGTGCCGGAGGTGGTGAGGATTCCGCCGGTGACGACGGCATTGCCGTTCACCACGATGGTTGAGGCGTTCTGGGCTTCGATGGTTCCGGCGGTGTTGTCGTAGTCGCCGGCGGCCAAGACGAGCGTCGCGGCGTTGGTGGCGCGCAGGGTTCCGGCGTTAATCGCGCCGGAGGCGGACGGATCGATGGTGAGGGCGGTGGGCTGGTCGGCCTGAATCAGCCCATTGTTGGTCAGCGCCATCAGGTTGAAGCCGAGTGAGCCGGATCCGCGAATGGTGCTGTTGTTGGTCAGGCGTTGAGTCGCGACACTGGCGAAGACGCGGTTGAACTGGTTGTTGGACATGGCAAGCGTGCCGGGGCCGTTGAGCGTCACATCGGAGTCGATGAGGAAGTCGCAGAAGCCGCCGGCGGAATTGAGCGTCATCGAGGCGTTGTTGGTCATGGTGCCGGTGAGGATGCCGGCTTGGCCATTGGGGACGGCGAGGGCGCCGTTGTTGGTGACATTGTGAAAGCGGCCCGAGTTAGGGGCGACCGCGCCGGTGCCGGAGGTGGTGAGGATTCCGCCGGTGACGACGGCATTGCCGTTCACCACGATGGTTGAGGCGTTCTGGGCTTCGATGGTTCCGGCGGTGTTGTCGTAGTCGCCGGCGGCCAAGACGAGCGTCGCGGCGTTGGTGGCGCGCAGGGTTCCGGCGTTAATCGC
>CAZONT010000110.1:0-12959 GCA_964581285.1 uncultured Planctomycetaceae bacterium
TCGGCAATCGGTCGATCGTCAGTTTGTCCGAGGGATGTTTGACGTTCAGTCGTAATGCGTTCGCCACGTCGCAGCCGGGACGGTGGTACGCCGCCTGCGTCACCGGCCGGCCGTTCAATCCGCCGCCGATGGTCTATGGCTTCTGGCGGCCGTTCATCCGCACCGACCCGCGGGCGCAACTCGTGATGCTCCCGCTGTGGCTCGCGCTGCTGATGACCGCGGTGCCGACCGCGTTGCTGTGGTTCGTTGACCGACGCCGTGCTACGCCCGGCTGCTGCGGGTCGTGCGGTTACAATTTGACGGGAAATGCGTTCGGTCGATGTCCGGAGTGCGGATTGCCATGGCAGAACAACTCGACGACACACGACGCCGGCGGCGGCGCTTTCGAGTGCCGATTTTGATCATCGTCGTGATGGTAGTCTTCGTTTCCTTGTTTCTCGTTCCCTTGCGTCCACATCGCGCCTCCGAATTGGCGGCGCGGACGCGATGTGTCGCAAATCTCCGCGCGATCGGCAATGCGATTCGCATCTATTCTCAACAACACGGTGAGTATCCAGGCGCCGATCCGCTCGCGGTGCTCGTCGCGAGCGGCCTTCTTGATCGCGCCGAAACGCAATGCCCCAATGGTGGTGTTTACATCATGCTTCCGCCTGCGGCGTCGGACCGCGCCAACTCCGACCCGCGTCGCCTCGTGGGATACGAAGCGACTTCGAATCACGGTGAAGTGATTAACGCCGTCTTCGCCGACGGACATGCGGAATCAATCAAAACCGAGGCGTTCGTGCCGCCAAAGTGAGTACGTTTGGATATCGTTGACAACTATAAGCTCGCCAGCATCTCGCTCATTTCGCCGGCGGCGTGGGCGTTGCCGGTGGCCTCGGCGCGTTCGATGCCGATTCGCAGGGCCGCCTTGGCCGGCTCGATTTCGCCGGAGCGGACGAGGTTCTGGGCCTTCTGGAAATAGGCCGCGGTGTAGTTGGGGTCGATGGCGACGACGCGGTCGAACTGGGCGATGCTCTCGGCGGCCTGGCCGGTCTTGGCCAGCTCCATCGCGAGCGCGAAGTTCAGGAACGCGTCGTCCGGCTCCTTGGCCAGCAGCTTGTTGATCTGTTCGATGCTCGGCATGTCGCTCCCGGTCCTCCGCGAGCGAATTCTTAGAGCAGGTTTTCGCGGGCCCCGCAAGGCCGGCCGCCGAAGTGGTTCCGTAAAAACGCTGACACGCGGGCGCCTGCCTCAAGACGCCCGCGTGTATCGCGTCATTTGCTCCCGGTGAACTCGGCCTGTCTCCCGCTTATTCGGCCTCATCCACCACTCTTTAAGACCCGACAACTCGGCCGACCTTACAGTCACAGGTTGAAAAATCGCGATTATCTCTAAGTGATTATCTTGAAATGCGTTGCGATAGCACTCAGACGTGAGGCGCGCTCAGCAACCGCTCGGCCGCGGCGACGCGTTCCGACCAGGTCCGGGCCTTTGCGCTGTGCACCGCGATTTCGTCGCGTAGCGTTGCAAACAACCCCGCCGAAACGATGTGCGATCGATCGCGATCCGCCGGCGTCCGAAACCGACCGGCCCGCAATTCATCTGCCACCTGCCGATAGGCCTGTCGAAACGGCGTGCCGCCCGTCGCCAGCCGCAACGCCGCCTCGGTCGCGAAGAGCTCCGGCCGCATGGCAGACGCCAGCCGGTCGCGGTCGATCTCAAGCGTCGCGACGACCCGCTCGCCGACCGCCAGCAGTTGTTCGATCTCGTCCGCCGCGCGGAGCGCCGGCTCCTTTGTCAGTTGCAGGTCGCGATGATAGCTCGATGGCAGCTTGTCGATCACGCCGTCGAGTTCGTATTCGCGGGCACGCAAGCGGGCCGACTTCGCCCGCATCAGCTCCAGCACATCCGGGTTGCGCTTCTGCGGCATGATCGATGAGCCCGTCGTCAGGCCTTCCGGCAGCCGGAAGAAACCGAACTCGGCGGTGGAAAAGACGAGCAAGTCCGAAGCAAGCTTCTGAAGCACGGCCCCGATATCCGCCGCGACGCGCACGAAGTATCGCTCCATCCGCCCGCGGCTGTTCTGTACGTCGATCGGGCTGCGTTGCGCCCGCGAGAATCCGAGCAACTTCGCTGTGAACTCGCGGTCGAGCGGAAGCGGCACGCCGAATCCCGCGCCGGTGCCAAGCGGGCACGAATCGAGCCGGTCGAGCAGGTCGAGCGTCGCCCGCACCTGTTCCAACGCCGCTTCGACATGCGCATGCAGCCACTGGCCGATGCTCGATGGCATCGCCGGCTGCATGTGCGTGTAGCCCGGCATCTCGGTCGCGCCGTCGCGTTCGATTCGGTCGAGCGCGGTGCGGACGAAGCCCGCGAGCAGATCGAGCCAGCGAACCGCCTCGCCTCGCATCCAGAGCCGCATCGAGGTGGCGACCTGGTCGTTGCGCGAGCGGCCGGTGTGGATTTTCTCGCCTGCCGCGCCGCAGAACTTCGTCAGGTGCGACTCGATGGCGGTATGGCAGTCTTCAAGCTCCGGCGGGATCGTGAATTCGGCGGCGGCTCGCAGACGGTCGATCTCGCGAAGGCCCGCCAGCAGCGACTTCAATTCCGCGTCGTTCAAGATTCCTGCGCGGTGGATCGTTCGGGCGTGCGCGGCCGAGCCCAGGCAGTCGGCGTGGACGAGCTTCAGGTCCCAGGTCGGATCGTCGCCGACGGTGAATCGATGCACGAGGTCGTCGACCTCGCCGCCCTTGTCCCACAATCGCCGGGCCTGCTCAGCCATGTGCGAGTTCCCCCGGACTTCGGAAATACTCGGTAGCAATCCGTTCATATGCCGCCGCGCCAGCCGCGAGTTCCTGTCCCGTGACAAACTCATCCGGCGTGTGCGAACGGGCCGAATCGCCCGGCCCAATCTTCACCGCCGGAACGCCCGTCAGGAACACCATGTCGCTCATCGCCGGGCTGCCGGTCGGCTGCGCGCCGGGCAGCGCACGGAGCGCGGCCTGAACCAGCGGTTGCGACGGATCCGTTTGCACAGGAACCAGCCGGTCGCTGTGAATGTGGACCTCGCACTTCAAAAACTCGCACAGCCGCGCGACGAGCGCCGCGTGCGGCGTCTCGGGCGTCGTGCGGATATCGACGAAAAACTCGCACGCATCCGGAATTACATTGCGAGCGACCCCGCCTGCAATCGTCGTCACATGCGCGCGGCACGCGCCGAGCAGCGGGTGCGCACTGCCCCAGTCAAACCCGCGAAGCCGCACAATCTCGTTCGCCGCATTGACGATCGCATTGTCGGCCGTGTCGGCCCGCGTATTCGCCGGATGCGCGGTCCGCCCGCGCGCGACGCAGCGCAGGATGAGCAGCCCGCGCTGAGCGATCATCGGCACGAGGCCCGTCGGCTCGCCCACCAGCGCCGCATCGATCGGCCGCAGAGTGGGCAGCACGTCAGACAGCCCCTTGCCGGAAATTTCCTCCTCGGCGGTCAGCGCGAGCACGACTGTCCCTCCCAGCTTCTCACCACGATCGAGCTGCAGCTTCAACGCCAAGGCCGCCCCGATCATGGCCGTCACGCACCCCTTGGCATCATTTGCCCCCAGCCCGATCAGCCGATCGCCTTCGCGGCGCGGCGTCCACGGGTCGCCGCTCCAGCCGGCCGCGGCGGGCACGGTGTCGAGATGCGAGTTGAGCAGCAAGCGTGGGCGCGGCGCATCGCCGATCTCGCACCAGACGTTGCACCCCGAGCGGCGCGGATGCAGCTTGGCCGCCTCGAGCCCGTTGAAGACGGCCGCCGCAATGGCGTCCTCCTCGCGCGACACGCTGCGGATCGCCACGAGGCGCGCAAGCCGTTCGAGCAAATGCTCCGGGTTTTTCGCTTCACTCGTCATTAGCCGTTAACTGCCGCCGCCTTCTGCTCGCGCGTCGCCACGATCAGCGTCCCGCTGCCCTCGTTCGTGAAAATCTCGGCCAGCACCGCGTCGGGCGTCGCGCCGTTGATGATGTGAACCCGCGGCACGCCGCCGCGAACCGCCTCGGCGCACGCCGACACCTTCGGCAGCATGCCACCCGCGATCACGCCGCGCTTGGTCAGCTCGTCGAGATCGTCCAGATCGACGTATGCCTGCAAGCTGTCGGCGTCTTTCACGTCGAGCAGAATGCCGTCGACCGTCGTCAGCAGGATGTACTTCACCGCATGCAGCTCGACCGCTAGCCGGGCCGCGACCGTGTCGGCATTGACGTTGAAGATCCGCCCCTGCGTGTCCGCCGCCAGCGTCCCGACGATCGGAACGACCCGCTTGTCGAGCAGATGGTCGATCAGCTCGGTCCGCGCGGCGGTGATGTCACCGACGTGGCCGAAATCGACCTCGCGAACTTCGCCCGTGGATGGATCGGTCACCGAGCGCACCGGCCGCTTCACGACCGTAATCATCCGACCGTCAACGCCCGTCACGCCGGCTGCCGGCACATCGTGCCGACGAAACGCCGCGACGAGATTGATGTTGATCGTCCCGGCCAGCATCATTTTTGTGAGTTCAAGCGTCTGGTCGTCGGTCACGCGCCGTCCCGCGACGAATTGCGGCTCGATGCCGAACCGCCGTGCCAGGTCGCTGACTTGCTCGCCGCCGCCGTGGACCACGACCAGCCGGATTCCGAGCGTCGCCAGCAGTGCGAGCTGCTCGACGACGTTGTCGAGCTCGGGCCCGGGGTTGCACAGCCGGCCGCCGAGCTTCACGACGAAGACGCGGTCCTGGTAGGCGCGGATGTACGGAATAGCCGTTCGCAGCAATTTCATGCTGGGTTGCGTGTGCATTCTCTACTTCTCCTCATGCAGCAGCCGACTGAGTACGGCCGCCTGCGTCCATAGGCGATTCTCCGCCTGATCGACAACCACGCAGCGCGGGTCGTCGAGCGCCGCGTCGGCGATCACCACGTTTCGCCGCACCGGCAGGCAATGCATCAGGATGGTCGTCGGCCGCGAGAGATGTCGCGGCGTCACCATCCAGCTTGCATGTTGTTTGAAACTCTCGCACTGCGCGTCCGGCTGGCCATAGAACGCCGTGCTGCCCCAGCTCTTCACGTACACTACGTCAGCCCCGGCACACGCGGCTGATTGATCGTTCGTGATCTCGAACCTGCGGCCGTGGGCGCTGCTCCAACTTCTTGCACGATCGAGGATCGCTCCGTTCAATTCGTATCCCGGCGGGTGCGCGATCGTCACATCCATGCCGGCCGCCGCAGCTGACAACGCCGCCGAATGAGGCACCGCCATCGGCACCGCCTTGGCCTGAGGCGCCCACGTCAGTACGAACCGGCGCTTCGCCGCCCCGCCGAGCTTCTCATCGATCGTCATCCAGTCGGCCAACCCCTGGCACGGGTGCTCCATGGCCGACTCCATGTTGATGAGCGGCACGGTCGCATACTTCGCAAACGAGCGGATTAGCGCGTCGGCCGCGTCTTCCGACGCGCTTTTCAATCCTGCAAAGGTCCGCACCGCCAGCGCGTCGCAATAGCGGCTCAGCACCGGCGCGGCCTCTTTCACGTGCTCGGCCCGGTCGCCGTCCATCACGACGCCGTCGCGATGTTCTAGGTTCCACGAGTCGCCGCCGACATTGAGGCAGATGGCATGCCCGCCGTAGCGAATCATCGCCGCCTCAAACGAGACACGCGTCCGCAGTGATGGGTTGAAGAAAACCATCCCCAGGATCTTGCCGCGGATCGCGTCCGCCTTGCCACCGGCCTTGAGTTCGCGGGCGCGCGTAATCAGCGCTGCGAGTTCCGCCGGTTCGTAATCCAAAAAGCTAAGCCAGTGCTGCATCGACTTTCTCTCCTACCTCCGCCAGCGCCCCCGCCAGCTCGTCAACCGCCTCCAGGGGCGTGTTGATCGGCGGCATCAGTCGTAGCACATGCGGGTTCGCGCTCGTCCCGGTGACGAATCCGCGCTTCATGAGTTGCGCGTGCACGTCCTTCGCCGGCAACGCCGTCCGCAAGCCCAGCAAACACCCGCGGCCCAACGCGTCCGTCACCGGGCCGACGACGAGCTTGTCGGCGATCGCCGCGTACAGCTTGGCAGCATGGGTGAGCAGCTTTTCGCGCTCGATCGTCTCAAGCACGGCGAGCAATGCCGCGCACGCCACCGGCCCGCCGCCGAACGTCGATCCGAGATCGCCCGACTTCAAACCGCCGGCGATTCGCGAACTCATCAGCACCGCACCCATCGGAATCCCGTTGGCGATCCCCTTGGCAGAGGTGGCCATGTCCGGCCACACATTGCGGTCACCCGCTGCAAAGGGCCGCCCGAGCCGCCCCATGCCGGTCTGCACTTCGTCGTAAATCAGCATCGCGCCGACCTCGTCGCAGCGCTTTCGCAGCGCGGCCAGGAATTCGGCGTCTAGTTCGACGATGCCCGCAATGCTCAGGATCGGCTCAACAATCACCGCTGCGACGCGCTCGTCGATCGCGACCACGTCGTCCGGTTCGTTGGGCCGCAGGCGCACGCTATCGCACAGCAGCCACTCAAACGGCTTCCGCAGCTTCTCCTCCGTCGTCGCCGACAGCGCCAACAGCGTTCGCCCATGCCAGCCGCCCTCCAGCGTCGCGATTCGCGTACGACCGGTCTGCTGCAACGCGACCTTCAGTGCGTTCTCATTTGCCTCGGCCCCGCTGTTGCAGAAGAACACGTGCCCCAGACCCGGCCCGGCAAATCCGCAGAGCCGCTCGGCCGCGCGCGTGCGAATCTCGAGCGGCACGACGTTCGAGTAGAAGGTCAGCCGTCCCGCCTGCTCCGCCACAGCCCGCGTCACCGCCGGATGCGAATGACCCAGCAGCGCGACCGCATGGCCGCCGTAGAAATCCCAATATTCGCGCCCATCCCGCGTCTGCAGACGCGAACCATGCCCCTCGACCACGTCGAGCGGAAACTGGGCGTACGTATCAACGAGTGCGTTGTTCTTCATCTTTCCTCACACCGGCCGCAACGACGGCTGCCACAGGCCCGCCGTCTCCGGCTGGCCGCACATCAGGTTCATGTTCTGGATGGCTGCTCCGGCCATGCCCTTTACCATGTTGTCGATCGCCGCCATGGCGATCACTTGCCGGCCGCGACAGGCGACCGACACGTCGCAGAAGTTTGAGCCGACGACATCCTGGAGCGTCGGCGATTCCGGCACGATCCGCACGAACGGGCTCGCCGTATAAAACGACGCGTACCGCTGGCGGAGCGAATCGGTTGTGGACGGCTCGGCCAGCGTCAGGTGAACGGTGGCAAAGATTCCGCGCGACACGTCCATGCTCTGCGCAACAAAGCTGGCTTCGATCCGCTGGCCGCGCGGGTCGCCCAGCGCCTGCAGAATTTCGCCCTCGTGCTGGTGCGACAGCGGCTTGTACGCCCGAAAGTCGGCGTGCCGCGTCGGGTGATGCGTCGTTTCCTTTAACGCCTTGCCGGAGCCGGAGGAGCCCGTCTTTGCGTCGATCGCCAGCGGACCGCGGAATTCCGGCCCGACCAGGGGCGCAGCCGCAAGGATCGATGCGGTCGCCAGGCAACCGGGATTTGCCACGCATCGCGCTGTCCAAATCTGTTCGCGGAACAGCTCCGGCATTCCATAGACAAACGTCCGCCGCCGTTCGGCCAGGATCGGCGACTCGGGATAGTGCCGCTGGTGCACACCGGCGTCCTGGATTCGCAGATCGCCGGACAGGTCGATCACGCGCACACGTCCGCCTTGCCCGCGGCGTTCCAAGTCACCCAGTAGCTTGTCGACCGTCGTTCCGCTCGTCGCGTGCGGAAGCGCGGCGAACACGACCGCGTACTCCCCGCTCAGCAGCCGTTCGAAATCGACGGACTCAGCCGTGCTGATGTCGTAGAAGCCCCGCAGATGCGGATGCAACGCAGCGATTGGCTCCCCGGCATGCCCCGCCGATGTCACCGACACGACCTCGCCGTTCGGATGCTGCGTCAGCAGGCGCAGCAATTCGCCGGCCGCGTACCCGCTGCCGCCCAGGATGGCGATCTTGATCGGCCGCGTCACTTGACGCACTCCGCCAGCCGGCCGTTGACCTTCGAAGCGATGAACTCGCCCAGTTCGCGGCCGTTCGTCCGGGCGTTGATCGCCTCGACGCCGAGGTTCTCGCGGATGAAGCGCGTACCGACGGCGTTGTCGGTGCACGGGCCGCTGAAGACATCGATCGTCAGTCCGAACCGCTCGGCCATCACCTGCTGCGCGCCCCACGCCCCGACCGGATCATTGGCACACAGCACGATCGCCGCCGACCGCTCCATCAGCACCGGATCGCCGAGGATCTCCTGGACGCCGTACTCGCCGAGGATGCCGTCGCCCAGTTCGCTGACGATCACCTGTGCCCCCTCGCGGGCCAGATGCGCGATCAACCCCCGCGCGACCGGCACCGACGAATCGGCGCTGCTCGTCACAATGCCCGCGTCATTGAAAGAAACGGCCCAGCGAGCCCCGTAGTCCATCATCGCCAGCGTGTCCCGTCGCAGCGAAACACCCGTGCACTTGCACGCCCCGACCGCCGCGCCACGCGTCGCGAGTTGCCGCACAAGCTGGCACGCAGCCGACGTCTTGCCGCTGCTCATGCACGTCCCGGCGATGTAGACCACCGGCACATCCGGCACGCCATTGCCGTCGTATTCGATGGCATTCATGCCGATGTGCGCGGGCGTGCCCTGCCGGCTCTCAAACTCCGGAAAGACCAGTACTCCGCCGAGCACCTCGACGTCGAACGGCTTGCCGAGGTCGGGATTCTCCGACGTGCACCGCCCGATGACGCCGCCGAGATTCAACAGTTGCAGCGTGTCGCCGACCGACACTGCTTCTGGCACCACGCCCGAATAGCCGTGCAAAGCGTTTCGGTGACCCAAGACGCCGACGATCACGTCACCGTCCTGAAGCGTCACCATGCGCCCGTGCAGGTCCTCGAGCTGGTTGTAGGTGTTCTTCTGCCCACGAATCCGCCCGGCCACGATGTAGCCCGGCTGCGCGATGATCTGCTCGCTCACGCGGACATCCCGCCGCAGGGGCACGTTTCGCGTCGCCGATGCAATCTTGTCAACCGATAGTTTCATCTTTCTCTCCCGCCGCCGCGCCCACGCGTGACAGCAGCCAATCCTGCAAGCCGTATATCTTGGCGAACGCCGCGGCCTCCGCGCCGCTCCAGAGAGTCGACGCCTCGCCGTACAGCGCGACGGACTTGTTCATCAGCGAGAAAGGGCTGGTCGCTCCCAGCACACTCGCCTGGCCCGCGAGCCATTGCACGCGGACACTCCCGCTGACCCGCTGCTGCGACGATTCGAGAAACGCCTCGATGTCGCGCATCAGCGGGTCAAAAAATCGTCCCTCGTGCAGGAACGAGCCGTACAGCTCTCCGAGCGTCTGCTTCCAGAAGAGCTGCTGACGCGACAGCACGAGCTTTTCCAGTTCGCGATGGGCGCTGATCAGCGTCACGGCCGCGGGCGCCTCGAAGCCGACGCGACCCTTGATGCCGAGAATCGTGTCGCCGACGTGCATCCCGCGCCCGACGCCGTGGAGCCCGCCGCGCTCGTTGAGCGCCTCGACCAATGCGACCGGATCGAGCTTTTTGCCGTCGAGCGCCAGTGGCACGCCGCGCTCGAACTCGATCGTGACGACCTCCGGGTTCGTCGGCCGCTTCTCCGGCGGCGCGGTCAGGACATACGCATCCTCGGGGAGCACGCCGTCGCTGCTGTGCGTTTCCGCGCCGCCAACGGTCGTGCCCCAAAGTCCGCGATTGATCGAATAGGTTGTCGTCTTGGCCGGGATCTGAATCCCCCGCTCCGCGAGGTACGCCGTCTCGGCCGCCCGCGACAGCCCCTGGTCCCGGATCGGCGTCAGAACCTTGACGCTCGGCGCGAAGACGCGGAACGCCACGTCGAAGCGAATCTGGTCGTTGCCCGCCCCGGTCGAGCCGTGCGCCAGCGCCGCAGCACCGATCTGCATCGAATACTGCGCACATTTTCGCGCCTGCACGATCCGCTCAGCCGACACGCACAGCGGATACACGCCGCCGCGCAGCGCATTCGCGAAGATCAGCGGCCGCAGCATGTCGCGAAACAACTCGGGCCGGGCCTCAAACAACTTGTATTCGGCCACGCCCGCCGCCCGCGCCCGCTGCTCGATCACACCCAGTTCATCCGACGTGAACCCGCCGGTCTGAACCGTGACCGCATAAACGTCGTAGCCCTGCTCGCGCAGCCACACGCCGCAATAGGTCGTGTCCAGGCCGCCCGAGAAGGCGAGCACTACTTTCGGTTTCATACTTCTCTCCCGACGGAGTTATCCCGCCTTTGCCACCCGCGCCCATGACCGCAAAGTCTCGATCACGCGATTCTGGGCGGGGCGGCTGCGGACGGCGACAAAGATCGTGTCGTCACCCGCAATCGTCCCGGCCACGCCGCCGAGTTGCTGGTCGTCGATTGCCACCGCGACCGTACTGGCCGTCCCGGTCGTCGTTCGCACCACGACCAAGTTCGATCCGATCGGCTCGACCGCATCGACCATCCCGACCACCGCGGCGGGAACATTGGGCGGCGCATTGGCCGCGAGATTGGCCCGCGACACATAGCGCCCATCCACCTTGACCAGCCCCAGCTCGTGAATGTCGCGGCTGATGCTGGCCTGGGTCACGTCGAAGCCGGCCCGGCTCATCTGCTCGACGATCTCCTCCTGTCGGCTGAGGGCCTTCTGCCTCACCAGCCGCAATAGAACCGCCTGTCGCCGGGACTTGTCGGACACGCCCGCCCTCCTTTCGCGGATGCATGTTTATGCAATAGATGTATTTTTATGCACGATGGTTAGTTCGTCAAGCGGAATTCCTGAAAAAACTTTCGCCGGGCGAGCCCGGCATGGGGTGAACGAGTGTTCTAAAGTGTGGGACTCTAGCCCGCCATCCGCGACCACCAGCTGCGGCGATCGATCTCGCCGGGCGTGGCCGGCTGGGCATTGGCGAACGGATCGGGCGTCTTCGACAACCACGCGTTCCATTCGTCGGCGTCGTAGTTGTGTGTCTGGCCGGTGAGCAGTGTCAGCGACCGCTCCGCCGCCGATTGGATCGCGAAATCGCGCTCCCGCAGCGAAGAAACCAGCGCCGTCAGCACTTTCTGTTCGCGAAAACCGCCCAGCGCGTCCAGCGACGCGATCCGCACATTGCGATCGTCGTCGTGGTCGGCCCGCTGCATCAGCACATCCGCCGCCTCGGCCTGCTGCCCCGTTTCGACGGCCCCGCGGCGAGCCAGATCGCCCAGCAGCTCTGCCGCTTCCCATCGAACGATTGCCGGCGCCGCCCGCACGTCTTTCGGCGGCTCGCCCGGCCGCAGCAGCTTGATCAGCAGCGGCACAGTCTGAGGTCCCATCGAGAGCCGCAATCCGCGAAGCGCCGCCACGCGAACAGTCGGATCGACGTCGGTCCGGGCGATGGAATCAAACGCCATCACGGCCCAATCGCTCGTCGCATCGCGCGATTTGGCGATCTCCTCGACCGCACGCCGCCGTTCATCGGCGCTGTTGGACTCCAGCGCGATGTCGAGCCACTCCTTGGGCGTCCGCCGCGACTCCGTCCACTTTTGCTTCGTCTCGGCGCAGCCGGGGACGATCGCGATGGTCGCGAGAGGTCCGACGAGCACCATCAGCGTGCGAACAAGAGTTGGCGATGAAGCCAAGCGGCGCTTAGCTGCCGGCCGCTTCGAGCGCGAGCAACTCCTCCGAGCCAACCCAGGTGATGTCGACCACCGGGTGTCCGAGGAAGCGCTGACCGATCTCGCGAAATCTCTGGGGATTGTCGCTGACATAGCAGTGAAGCTTGCCCGCCGCGCTGCGCTGCGTCAACGCCCCGAGCGACCCCAATTCCGTCGCGACCGCGTCGGCCGTCGCCTCGGCCGAATCGACGAGCGTCGTCCCCTCGCCCACGATGCGTGCAAATGCCGCCTTGAGCAGTGGATAGTGCGTGCAACCGAGCACCAGCACCGAGGGCGCAAGCCGTTGCAGCGGCGCAACGTATTCATCAATCAATGCGGTAACGATCCGATCGTCACTGTCGCGGCCTTCTTCCACCGCCCCGACAAGTAGCGGGCACGCCCGCTGATGCACGACCGCGCCCGGCACGATCTGTTGGATCGCTCGTCGATACGCCCCGGAGTTGATCGTCGCCTCCGTTGCGATGACGGCGATGGGCCGGCCGTTCGAGATTCGGGCCGCTTCGCGGGCGCCGGGTCGCACGACGCCGATCACCGGCACGTCGAGCCGGCGCTCCAGGTCCGGCAGCGCCGCGGCGCTCGCCGTGTTGCACGCGACGACGATCAGCTTCGGATCGAACTGCAGCAGGAACTGGCAGATCTGGAGTGAGAACTGGGTGACGACCTGGGCGCTCTTGATGCCGTACGGCACGCGGGCCGTGTCGCCGAAATAGACGATCGACTCACCCGGCAGGCGGCGTCGCAACTCCCGGACGACCGTCAGCCCCCCGATTCCCGAATCGAACACACCGATACAGCGGTCATCATGACCCACGTGCGAATCCTTTCAAACTCCCGCGCTCTTTCGAGGGCGGGTCGAGGTGCGGTTGGTTGTCGCGAATCCTATCTCGCGCGGTCCGCCCCTTCCAGCCTTATTTCTCTCCTTTCATATCGACGCCCTGCCGATTTGCAATTGAGTTACAGGCCGCGGCGCGTTACCCTCCGGCCGGATTAAGGGAGTCTTCGCCATGGATGGTGCCATCGCTCTCGTTGACCCGATGCCGACCGACGAGCCGGAAATCACAGACGCCAGCCCCGATCCGTCGCGCGCCGGCGATGAGGTCGCATCGGCAGAATCCGACGTTTCGGCCTCTGCGGAGACCGCAGGCGTCACCCCGCGGCAAATCATCGAGGCACTCCTTCTGGCCACCGACACACCCCTGCCGCCCGCCCGCATCGCCCAGATTATCGACGTCGGCGACGCCCGCTCGGTCCG
>CAZONT010000111.1:0-12928 GCA_964581285.1 uncultured Planctomycetaceae bacterium
CCTTGGCGTGGCCGGAGAGGACGCGCATGAAGGCGTACTTGATGTTGCTCTTGCTCTCGTACTGGATCTTGAAGACGAGGGCGGCGAAGGGTGCGTCGGCCTTCGGCGGGAGGGTGACTTCGGATTCACCGCGCGTGACGGTGCGCTGCCTGCCGTTGACGGGCGAGGGACAGGCGAATGAGACCAGCTCGAGCAGCTCCTTGACGCCGATTTCGGATTTGGCGTTGGTGAAGACGACCGGGACGATTGCGCCGGATGCGATCGCGCCGGGGAGGCGGGCGACGACTTCGGCGGGGGCGACTTCGCCCTGTTCGAGGTACTGGGCCATCAGCTTTTCGTCGGTTTCGACGACGTGTTCAACGATGCTGGTGTGGAATTCGGCGATGCTTCCGAAGTCCGGTGTGCCGTCGGCCTTTTTGCCGTGAGCGTCGAAGCAGGCCAGCACGGCCTTGCCCTTGTTGGTCGGCAGGTTGAACGGAACGAGGTTGTCGCCAAAAGTGTCGCGGAGAATCTTGAGGACTTCTTCGAGGTTGGTGGTCTCGGAGTCGATGCGGTTGACGACGACGATGCGCGCGAGGCCGTAGTTCCCGGCGTGTTCAAAGAGCTTGCGGGTGTTGACCTGCACACCGGAAGCTGCGTTGACCACGACGACGGCGGTCTCAGCCGCGGCGAGACAGGCGATCGCGGGACCGATAAGGTCCGTTGCGCCGGGGGTGTCGACGACATTGATCGTCTTGCCGCCGCTGTTGACGTGGAAGATGTGCGGGTCGACGGAGAAGCCGCGTTCGCGCTCCTCGTCATCGGTGTCGAGATGGCTGGTCTTGTCGTGGACGGAGCCAAGCCGGCCGGTGGCGCCGGTCGAATGAAGCATGGACTCGCCGAGGGTGGTCTTTCCCGACGTTCCGTGGCCTACGAGCACGATGTTGCGAAGATCCGATGTGGAATAGGTGGGCATACGTCCTCCAAATCGAATGATGCGATGCAGCGGCGCTTAATCGACCGCGTTCGAACCGGCTAGTTTACCCCGTCGGGTTGGTGCCACAAGCCGGCCCGAGCGGCCCGGGGCTTCCTTCGAACGGGTGGGATGCGATAGAATAATGGCTTCGATCGGGTCGGGGCGGGGGAATGCAAGGCAGGAGCGGCGGAATGAAGAATCGACTGAGAGTATTGCGGCTCGCGGCAGGTGTTTCCCTAGTTTGCTGCACGGCGTCGGTGCGGGCCGAGCTGCCCAGCTATGTCGGTTATCAGCTCCAGGCGCGGATGAATTTCGGTGTGAATCCGAGCGGATCATACAACGTACCGCCGGACTATTTCTTCAGCGGCGAGGACGTCAAGGTCAACGACGCGCGACAGGTGAGTTTTCATCTGGGCGTGACGGGCACCAATGATTTTCAGTCGGTGTGGTTTGGGCAGAATGGCGTTGGCGGGATTGTCTACAATTCTGTCGATGGTGCATTTCTGAGCCAGACGTCGCTCAACAACAACGGACGGGTCGCGTGGGAGACCATCTTCACGGCGCAGAATGGGATCTATTTCTACGATCAGCCGTCGGGAACGAGCGGGTTCTTGACCAATCGGCCGCTGGGAGCTTCAAGCTGGAGTTCGCCGCGGATCAACGATGCGGGAAAGATCGGGTATCGAGTCAATTTCAGCGGGTCAGGCCAGGCGTTTGTCTCGTGGGAAGCGCCCAATTCGACGGCCGTTCACGCGGCGGAAGTAGGCGTGGAACCGGGAAGCCCGTATTCGTTCCTGTTCACGCCGACGTTTAACAACAATCGGCAGATCGCCGGGAAGGTCCGATTGGGCGGCCCCGGGCAGACGGCGGAGTCGCGGCCGGATCAGATTCGGATATTCAATTCGGACGGGTCGTCGACTCTGATCGCGGAGGACATGGACTCGAACGCGGGGTCGCCGTACAGCCGGTTCGACAACAGCGTGGCGCTGAACGACGCGGGGCAGGTGGCGTTCACGGCGACGTTGCAGGCGGGGCAGCGCGGGGTATTTCTCGGGAATGGGACGACAACGATTCCGATCGCGACAACGACGGCGCCGGCGACGCCGGTCAGCGACATCGAGTTCTTTGCGCCGGCGGTGAACAACGCGGGCATCGTGGCGTTTCGGGCATTCGACACGAGCGGGTTTCGGGCGATCTGGGTTGGCGACGGAACCGAGCTGGCGCGAGTCGTGACGCAGCTTGATCTGCTGCCGTCGGACCAGGGGACGGCGCGGGTGCAGCAGCACGACAGCAGCCCCGTATTCGGCGGTGCGCCATGGATCAACGGCGCGGGCGACGTGGCGTTCAACGCGTCGTTGACGCCGCCGGATGACAGCCAGGTCGAGTGGGGCACGGGTGTATCCGTGGCGCGGGCTGCGCTGAAGGGTGATCTGAATTGCGACGGAGTCGTCAATGCGGCCGACGCGGCGGCGATGGTGTTGGCATTGATCGACGTGTCGGCGTACGAGGACGCGCACCCAACCTGCATGATCGAGCTGGGCGATATGAACGGTGATTTGCTGATCGACGGAGACGACGTGCAGCTGCTTGTCGTCGCCATCGTCGGTCCATGAGCGTTGGCGGGCGCTGGGTTTGCGCGAAATCGGAAATCGGTTAGCATCCGCCGTTTGGGCGACTCGTCGACGCCCGTACGGATAGTCGCCGTTGGGGATTCTTAGGAGGGCCAGTCATGCCGGATTTGACCGGATTGAAGCGGAATTTGTCGATTGTCATCGGTGTCGCCGTCTGGGCGGCGGTGAGTCCTGCAGCGCGGGCCGATGTAATCAGCGTCGATCCGAACCACTATCCGACCATTCAGGCGGCGATCGATGCGGCATCGGACGAAGACGTGATCGTCGTCGCACCGGGCGTCTATTTCGAGAGCATCGATTTTCTCGGAAAGGCGATCACGGTTCGAAGCGCCATCGGGGCGCCATTCACGACCATCGACGCAAATTCGGCGGAGAGCACGGCGGTTCGTTGCGTGTCGGGCGAGTCGCGCGACAGCGTGCTGGACGGCTTCACGATCGTGAACGGATTCGGGGACGGCGGCGGGATCGAGATTTCGGGCAGCCCGACGATTCGTAACTGCGTCATCAGTGACAATTTCGGTTTCATCGCGGGCGGCATCGCGGTGTATGCGAAGAGCGATCCGTTGATCCAGCACTGCATCATTGAGGGGAATACGGGCGGCATTGGCCGATTGCTGGGCGGATCGTTCGCGACGGCGGGCATCTCGTTCGACCTCGCCAACGGGACGGTCCGCGACTGCACGATCAGCGGGAATTTCGGATGGGAGGCGGGCGGAATTTCGGTCAACGGTTCCGACGTGCAGTTCGTCAACTGCCTGATCATCGGGAATCAGACGGACAGCGCGGGCGGCGGGGCGGCCATTCGCGGGACGACTTCGACACGTTTCATTCACTGCACGATTGTCGGAAACAGCGCGTCGTTCGGCGGCGGCGGAATCGGGATCGACTTCGGCTCGCCGTCGGTCTGGAACTCGATTGTCTGGGGCAACTCGCCGGACGGCATCGGGTTCACGGGATTGCGCGGCACGACGACGCTGGTTCAATTCAGCGATCTGCAGGACGTGTGGACGGGAGCCGGCTCCGGCAACATTTCGGACGACCCGCAGTTTCTGGACGCCAAGGGCGATTTTCGACTGTCGGCGGGATCGCCGTGCATCGACTCGGCGAATAACGGGCTGACGCCGGCGGGGCTGTCGATCGATCTGCGCGGCAATCCGCGGTTCCTCGATGATCTGGCGACGCCGGATTGTGCACAACTTCCGGGGGCGTGCGGAGCGGCGCCGATCAGCGACATGGGGGCTTACGAGTTTTGCGGAGGGGCGCACGAGATCGTGGTATTCGGCGTCCCGATCATTTCGCCGGCCGGGGCGTTTCTGACGCCGGGCGTGGTGATTCTCGACCAGTGCGGCGATGTGGTGACGGACGATGATCGGTCGATCACCCTTTCATTGTCGAGCAATCCGACCGGCGGAACGCTGGAAGGGACGCTGACGCGTTCGACCGTGAACGGATTTGCGATGTGGACGCCGGACGAAGCGCTGACGATTCTGAAGGCCGGGGACAAGTATCGGATGCGGGCGACGGCGGACGGGGTGGCGATGAGCGGGTCGAACATCGGCGAGAGCAACTACTTCGACATTGTTCCGGGGCCGGGCGATCACCTGGTGTATGTCGAGCAGCCGTCGGGCACGACAGCGGGCGATCCGATCCAGCCGGTGGTTGCGCTGGTGGACGCATACGAGAACCTCGTGCCGGATGATGTTCGGCTGATCGTTTTGGAGATCGGGGACAATCCGGGGAATGGGGAGCTTGGTGGGGCGTTCTTCGCGCTGACGAGCGGTGGGATTGCGGAGTGGTCGATCGCGGAGCAAGTGCATATCAAGAATGCCGGGGTCGGCTACACGCTGGTAGCATTTGACGCCGGTTCGCTTGATCGCGGAATCGTTGCGGTCGAAAGCGAGCCATTTAACATCGTGGCTGGCCCAGCACAGCAAATGCATTTTTCGACGCAGCCGTCGGATACGACAGCGGGAGCGACGATATCGGCGGCCGTGACGCTGCTGGATTTGTACGGCAATGTCGCGGTCACCGACGAACGGCCGATCGCGATTTCGATCGACAGCAATCCCGGAAACACCACACTGGGCGGGACGGTTGTGGTCGGGGTGTCGGCCGGCATCGCGACGTGGTCCATCCCGCAGCACTTGAATATCACGGTTGCGGATGCGGGATACACACTGCGGGCCAGTTCGGCGGCCGATTTCCGGGGCTTCCCGCTCCCCGACGCCATCAGCGGGACCTTCCGGATTCATGCGGGCACGCCTACCAAGCTCGTCTTTGGGACGCAGCCGTCGCATACAACTCCGGGAACGGCGATCGCGCAGCCGGTGACGGTGCGGGTGCTCGATCAATTTGATAATTTCGTTTCGAACGCGGCGAACAGCGTCTCGCTCGCAATCGAGAACAACCCCGGCGGGGCGACATTGAACGGCGCGGGTCCTGTGGCCGCGTCGGGCGGCGTGGCGACGTTTGCGAATCTCTCGCTGAGCGCGGCCGGTGATGGTTACACGTTGCGGGGAAGCAGCACCGGGCTCGGATCGGCGTTGTCGCAGGCGTTCAACGTGTTCGTGACCAACACGCCTGCACCGCAGCCGACTCCGAATCCTGACCTGGGCTTGATCCTGGACGGGGATGCACAGAGCGCGCTGATTGCGCTGTTGTTCCGCAACAGTCTGTGCGGGCTCGGGGCGGCCGCGTATGTGCCGTTCATGGTGCTAGGACTACTGGGAGCGCGGCAGCGGCAGCGGCGGCGGCAGCGCCGGCCAGGCCGGCAAGCCGAATAGACCTGACAGCGGACGCGGACGGCCGCGGGTGTTCGGCTGCGTCGTACAGCAGGCGGGTCAGTCTTTCGTTACACACGTTCCGATCGGCGCGAGCCTCGACGAGACAGCGGTTGATCCGAGCGGCGCGAGCGGGCATGTCCGGGTTGGCGAGGACCCAGGTCAGACCGCGGGCCAGCTGCTCGGGTCGATCGACGTCAAAGAAGAGACCGGTCCGGCCGTCATCGATCCAATCCCGGTTGGCACGGATTCCCGAGACGACCGGAAAGAGTCCGCAGGCCATCGCCTCGAGCAGCGATGAACTTGCCCCGTCGCTGGCCGACGCGGAGACGTAGACGTCGGCGGACTGGAGCCATTCGGGCATTCGCTCCGGCGAAACGGGTCCGATGCAGCGCACGTTATCTTCGAGTTTCAACGCGCGGATGCGATCGCGGCAGCGATCGATCAGGAATCCCCCGCCGACGAAGGTGCAGCGGAAGGTGTGGCCCTGATCGCGCAGTAGCGCGAGTGCGTCGACGATGGCGTCGTTGCGATAGACCGGTTCGTGCCGCCGCGTGCAGATAATGTGAATCGGATCTTCGCCGCGGCGTCGGGGCCGGGACGGCGCGAAGCGATCGAGGTCGATGCCGAGGGGAAAGCGATCGATGCGATCGGGCGGGATGCCGATCGCGGCGAGCCGCTCGGCAATTTCGTCGGAGACCGCGTGGATACGCGTCGCGCGGCGACAAATGTAGCGGAGCAGGCGGGCTTTCAGGGCCGTCGGCGGTCCGGGTTCGCCGGTGCGCGTCTGGCGGAGGACTCCGGCGCCGCGGGCAGAGACGACGAGCGGGCCGTCCCATGCCAGAGCGGCGGTGAGGCCGTTCGAGATGATGTAGCAGGCGAGAACGACGTCGGGCTGAAAGCCACGCAAGATCGAGCGGACTTGCGGGACGCGCGTGAAGAACAGGTGTTTGTCGCGATCGGCGCGATAGGGGTCGTGGCCGACGAATTCAGAATCGACTCCGGGCAAGCGGTCGGGGTGGAAGGAGATCAGCTTGAAGTCATGCCCCTCTTCGAGGAAATGCCTGGCGTAGGGGGCGGTCCAAGGCGCGTTGCTGTGCGCGATCATCGCGATTCGCATGATCGATCTATCCCTGGCCGCGCGAGGGCGGCAGACGAGAGAACCGCCGGATTCGCTGTTCGCGCCCCGGTTCCGAGAGGGCGGGGCGCTGATACCCGACTGCGAACGCCAGCTACGTAGAATCACCTAGCATGTCCTGTGCCATCGGAATGCGGCTTCAAGGGGTCAATCTGGCGGGTGAGAAGCCGGTCGGAATCGGAGTGCGTGTTCACTGACGCCGGCATCGTGTGCGATACTACGCAGCGGAGCGGTTATCGGCTCACGCGAAACTCGGGCCGGGCGGTCTCGTAGCAGGGTGATTCGGCAATGTTGATCCGCTTTTCAAGGCCGAAGGGCGTGCCAGTGCTGACGTGCGTTCGCGAGGATGGGACGGTGACGTGGTCGAAGTCTGGGCACGGCGGGTTCTTCGGGCCGCACGACTTGATGCATTACGCGGTCGAGACGACGTTGGGGCTGCGGCGAGCGTTCTTTGGATTGATCGCGGACGGGTGGGACGTGACGACGTTTGAGGAACCGGGGATAGCGGCGCGGCTGCCGGCGGAGGCGCTGCACGCGGAGCAAATTGTGAACCTGCTGTTGCAGGAGGCGATCGCGGGCGAACCGCGGTCGGCCGAAGACTTCAACGCGACGCTGGTTGCGGCTGTGGCTGGGGCGAAGAGGACGCAGCCCGCCCCGCCGGTGTTGACGGAGTTGCAGTTGGGTCGGATACGCGAGAAGTTCGGGGAGCTGTCGGCGCGGTATCGTGAGCTGGGGGCCGGGGAATCGCTGGAAGCGCCGTTTCCGTGAGGCGTGTGAGGTCGACTTGACCCGCCGCATATGGTTGTATATAGTACTATCGTGAAACGGGCACTACCCGCACCCGAGGAAGCGTTTCGGTCGTCGCCGTGCTATTGCGGGCGACTGTTGCTAGCGGCGCGGGCGATGACGCGGCTGTACAACGACGAACTGCGCCCGGCTGGCATGGAAGGGACCCAGTTGCTCGTCTTACAAATGCTCGCGGAGTTGGGGCCGATGACCCAGATTCAACTGGGCGAGCGCTTGGCGGCCGGAAAGACGACCATCAGCCGAAACGTGAAGCTGCTTCGGAAGCGGCGCTGGATTGCGATCGAGGAGGGCGAAGATCGGCGGTGCCGGATGCTCTCACTGACCGAGGCGGGCCGTGCCCAGATCAGGACCGCGCGGCCGTATTGGAATCGGGCGCAGCAGCGCGTTCGGGCGGCGATGCCGAAGGCACAACTAGAGGCGCTGTTCGAGCTGCTGCCGGTTGCGGCGGAGGCAGCGCTGCGGGCGTGAGCGGTTTTTTTGTTTCACGATGGTTGTATATAGCTTCATCGAAAGGAGGTCCTGATCGGCAACGCGTTGCAGGCAGCAATGAGAGAACAGGGTCAACAAATCAGGAAAGGACAAACATGAAGTATTTCATCGACACGCACGACAAGACCAAGGGTAGTTTCCCGGCCGGGGAGCTGAGCGAAGAGGAGTTTCTTGCACAATTCGACCGGCTTGAGGCGGTTGCGCCCGAGCATGGAGTGCACGCGCATGCGGCCCACGTGAGCTTGAAGGAAGGGAAGGCGTTTTGTTTCATGTGCGGCCCGGACGAAGAATCTGTCCGCAAGGCGCACGAGGCGGTGAATCTGCCGTACGATTCCATCACCGAGGTGAAGCGCGTGACGGGAGCGGATATGCGGGTACGGTAGACTGGAAGCGCGGCGGCCCCTCGATCGTGGGCGCAATGTGTGCGTTCAAGATCGAAGGGGCCGCATTGTGGTCCAACATTTTGGAGAGGAGTCTGCGATGTACGACATGAAGAACCTCGCGAAGCTGAAAAACATGAGCGGACTGGCGCCGGATGCGTGGAAGGCGTTTCTGGCGTTTGACTCCGCCGCATTCAAAGGCGGCGCGATCCCGCTCAAGTACAAGGAGTTGATGGCCGTTGGGGTCGCGCTGACGACTCAGTGTCCGTACTGCATCGAAATCCATACGAAGCGGGCCAAGGAGGCGGGCGCGACTCAGGCAGAGCTCGCAGAGACGACGTTGATCGCGGCGGCATTGCGCGCGGGCGGGGCCGTGACGCATGGGACGCATGCACTGGAATAATTCTGGATAGCCGGACCGGCGCGGCGAACCGTCAGCTTTGTCGCTTGATCGGCGGCGGCATCCACGAGCCGTCGGTGACTTCTCTCTTCGGCCAATAGGTCCGGATGTACAGCGAGAAGTCCGCGTTTTTGGGCGCGGGGAGCCAGTTAGAATCCTTGTCCGAGCCGGGTGAATCGCTTTGCACGTACAGGGTGAGCGAGCCGTCGGAGTTGAACTTCAGATTCTTGTTCTTGGTTCCGAGCGAGTAGCGGTTGAGCGGGTTGGCCGAGAAGAGGTGATGCTCGTTGTACAGCGTGAGGGACCAGAAGCCGTCGACGGGCGGGGTCTGGCCTTTGTCGAATGTGACGGTGTACCTATTTGTGCCGTTGAGCCGCGTCCCGCTCGAATCGAAGTCGGTGTAGATGTAGCGCGTCGTCGAGGGCGCGTTGTCGTACATGTTTGAGCGGGCGGTGGCGGCGCGGGAGAGGTAGTCGAAGCCCCACGCGGCGCCGTTGGAGGGCGAGGTCCAGCCGTTGCCGACCGGCCGGCCGTTGTTGCGGAACTCGAAGAGCTGCTTGATAAGTGTTTTCTCGGTGTCCACGGCGGCCTGAACAAGCGTCTCTTTGATCCTGGGATCCTTGGCCGCGGCGTCGAGGACGGACCGCATTTGCGCGTACCAGGCCTCCTCGCCGGGCAGTGGCGGGACTTCCTTCATGACCTGGGGCAACTGATCGAAGAACTTTTCGGGCTCGACCCACTTGGTTTCGCCGCCACCGGCGTTGTCGGGCGCGGGGAACGACGGCACCCTGGTCCAGTCCTTCGTTTTCATCTTGCCGTCGAACTCGCTGAGCGGATAGACGACGATCCGGCTCAGGAGCGGCTGCACGGCGGCCTTGTCCGCGGCGTCAGCCGTTTGGAACACACGAGGGAAGATCACCGCCAAGTCCGTCGGGCAGCGGTAGACTTCCGTCACGCCTCCTGGTTTCTCGCCCTTCCAATCCGGCCCGGCGATGAGATAGAAGCCCGGCTTCGTGCCGTTTTGCTTGCCCATGTTGGCGAACGCATCGGTGCGGGCATCGCAGAGCTGGTACGTCCAGAAGCGATCGCCGAAGTCGGGAACCTGGATGATGACGGGCTTGGTGTTGAGCCGCTGGTATCCGGCGCCGTAAACGGTGTCCTGGTTCGGGCACGTGACGAAGCGCTCCTTTTCATCGATGTAGTCGGTGAGCATCGAGATATGCCCCGGCGGCGAGACGGGGAGCACGCCCGCGAGGCGCCCCGGTTCGGGGAGGTCTTTCACGCGCTCGGCGCGGTTGAGGTTGTTCACCAGCGGCCAGCCCCAGATGTAGGCCATGCGGCCGACTGTCTCGACGTATTCCCTGGGCATGACGGTGCCGGCAGGGGTTCCCGCGATGTCGGCGGCGGATTTTGGGGGCGGGACCTGCTGGGCGAATGACGAAGCGGTAAACACCAGCGCGAAGGTTAGAAGGGCCTTGTTCATCGTGTCCTTTCGGAGAAAGTTCGTTTTCTTGATCGTTACGATGTTGACCCGCATCGCCGGTCACTTCACTTCTTCGATGTCCGGCAGCTTCCATGTTTTGCTGAAGAGTTCTTTCCGTGGGCCGTAGAGACGGAAGAGCAGCTCGAATTGCCGCTTCGGATCGGTCGGCACCCAATTGGATTCCTTCCCGGCCGGCGCCCTGGGGCCGAAGTAGATGTCCATTGATCCGTCCGGATTCTTCGTCACGGCCGAGTCGTTCGACGCTAGGCTCGGGCGGGACATTCCGGGAATCAGCGCGTGCGTCTCTCGGTCGTAGGCCGTCGCCGACCAGTACTGGTCGATCGGCGCGTTTGCCGGCACAGACAGGCGATAAGTCTTGCTTCCGTCCAGCGGCTTGCCGGCGCGGTCGGTGCAGTTCATGAGATAGAACTGCCCACCGCCGAAGACCCTGGGACTGAAGTAAGCCATGTGGTACATGACCGCGCGGCCGTCGAGGCCGTACTGGTTCGGATCGGCGAACATGTTGCCGAGTCCGTCGCGCGTCTCCGGCGGGACCGGCAATCCCCAGTGCGTCCCGTCGTAGAACGCCGGCTCGAAGCCCTTCTCGTACTTCAGGGCGATCACGTCGTGGGCCTCTTTCACCGCCTCGTCGAGAATACGCTTCGTCTTCTCGTCCGGCTTGAACGGCTTGCCCTTCTCGATGCCGATCGTCTTCAGCGAGTCGATCATCGCCTTGTCGCGCGTCAGCCATGGCTCGGCTTGCACGAAGCGATTCAGCAGTTCGAAGAACGACGCGTCGTACGGGATCGTTGCATCGAACGGCTTGTCGTAGGCGTCCACGAAGACCGTTGAATCGGGATTGCCGCCCAGCGGGTAGATTCTCACTCGCTTGCCGTGCTCGACGGCGGACTTGATGTCGTTGTCGCCGCGGCTCTTGAAGTTCGATCGCAGGATCACGAAGCCGCGGTAGGTTTCCGACGGCAGCACGACGTAGCCATCGGGCGCCTTCTCCTTGTAGCCCGGGGGAGTAATGAGATATTTCGCGCCCTTGCCTTGATCGGTGCCGGCCGGACCGACATCGGCCAGCGCGTTCTGCCAAGCGACGTCGAAGCTGCCGACGATGACGTGGTCGGCGTCGGCCGGTGGGATCTCCACCACTTCCGGGCCTTTGGTCGTGTCATAGAACGGGTTGAGGTAAATCGTGTCGGGATTCGGGGTGAGGGTCTGGTTCTTCGAGTTGACGGGCCGGGACCAGTAGACGACCTGGTTGAGCTTCGCGCCGTTGTCGATTGCCGCCTGGAGCATTCGCTCGTAGTTGACGGCCGGCATGCCCCATATGACGGCTTCGACGGCACGACGATGGAGTGCACGCTCGGCGAGTTGTTCGGGTGTGAATGGGGGCGACGCGTGCGCGATGCTGCTTGCAGAAAACGCAAGGGTCACCAGAGCCGCGGAGATTGCCACCGCGTTCATATTGACGCTCCTGAGTGCAGGGATGGCTTCCATGCCGGTGGGTCATCCGTCAGCGGCATTCTAACTACGACGCGTCGAAGAAGCGTCAGGGGGACGGTTGCGCCGGAGATTCCAATTCGACTGACCGGATTGAACTTATGAGGTTGCTATGCCTGTGGAAATACCGCCTCGCTACGTCCGCCGATTTTGTTTTCGTTCCAGCGGCGCCAACGGACACGGACGTTTTGTCGCTACATTACGATGAGTATGCGGAGTGGCAAATCGCGAACTCCGTGCGAACGGAGCTCGTCTTCGCGGCCGGCGGGATGCACGTCGTCGGCTAGTCCCGGGGAGAGTTGAGATGCACGTTGCGCTGATCACGTCGAATGGCCTTCCGCTCCTGCACGACGATGATCGGCTGCTGGTAGCGGCGCTCGCCAAGCTCGGGATCTTCGGGCAACCCGCTGTGTGGAGCGCGGCGGGGATCGATTGGGAAGCGTTCGATGCACTGGTCATCCGATCACCCTGGGACTACTTCCTCCGGGTTGCCGAGTTTCGGGCGTGGCTGGCCGCGCGGCGTGCAAGCGGCGACCGGCTCTGCAACGCGGGCGAGATCCTCGAGTGGAATTTTGACAAACAATACCTCGCCGAGTTGGCGGCGGCGGGCGTCCTGATTGTCCCCACGATCGTCGTCTCCGCGCGCGACCGTCCTGACATCGTCGCACTTGCGCGAGAGCGCGGGTGGGATGAGATCGTGGTCAAGCCCACGATCTCCGGCGGCGGATACGCGACGCACCGATTTCGGCTGGATGCGGCGGAGCAGTATCGCGACGTAATTGCGCTGACCCTGCTCGATCGCGGGCTGATGATTCAACCGTTCCTGTCCGAGATCATGAGCGAGGGAGAGCTGTCGCTGCTGTTCTTCGACGGCGTCTTCAGTCACGCCGTTCGAAAGCGTCCCCAAAACGGAGATTACCGGGTGCAGTTCCAGTATGGCGGAACGGTGGAACACACCGACGTGCGGACTGAATGGGTCGAAGCAGCGCGCACTTGCATTGCCGCCGCCCCGGCGCTGCCGACCTACGCGCGCGTCGACGGAGTGACCGTGGACGGGCAATTCATGCTCATGGAGCTTGAGATTTTTGAGCCGCTCATGTTCCTCTCACATCATCCACTCGCGGCCGAGCGGTTTGCGCGAGCGATCCATCGGAGTCTGAAGGAACCGTCAAGCGGACCGGGATCGTAGTTCAGCCCCGGCCGTCACCCCGGTCGCGGGTAGTTTGGTCAGTTTGCGCATTCACGCTTGTGCGCGCAGATCGCTCGCCGTGAAAGAGGCAGCGTGAGACTCTTCGGAGGAATCGGGGCGACAGGATTTGAACCTGCGACCTCTTGGTCCCGAACCAAGCGCTCTAC
>CAZONT010000112.1:0-4340 GCA_964581285.1 uncultured Planctomycetaceae bacterium
GGTTGCTCGGAATGGCGAAGCCGATGGCGGCGCCGCCGAGTTCGTTGATGCCGACGATCCGGCCCTGCATGTTGACGAGCGGGCCGCCGCTATTGCCGGGATTGATGAGGGCGTCGTGCTGAATCCAGCGGGTGAACAGGCCCGTGCGCTGGCCTTCCTCGAGTTCCATGCTGTCCTGGTCGATGCCCATTCCGCCGGCAAAGACGCGCTCGGTGT
This sequence comes from uncultured Planctomycetaceae bacterium, assembly GCA_964581285.1. Taxonomy (GTDB): domain Bacteria; phylum Planctomycetota; class Phycisphaerae; order UBA1845; family UTPLA1; genus SpSt-539. The sequence continues at coordinate 217 of CAZONT010000112.1, forward strand.
TGGAGACGATGCCGAGGGTGACGGAGCGCGAGAGGGCGAGCGGCGAGCCCATGGCCATGACGGAGTCGCCGACGCGCAGATCGTCGGAGTTGCCCCACGTCGCGACCGGCAACTTCATGGCCGGGTCCTTTAGCTCCGAGAGGTTCAGCTTCAGGACGGCCAGGTCGGTCAGCGGGTCTTCGCCGACGAGCTTGGCGCTGATCTCCTGCTTGTCGGCCAGCGTGCACTTGAAGGTCTTGCCGTTGTAGGTGACGTGCTGGTTCGTAACGACGTAGCCATCGGGCGAAATGATCGTGCCGCTGCCGGTCGCGCGGCCTTTGTGCTCCTTGCCGTCCCAGTAGCGCATGGTGACGACGCTGATGTTGACGAGTGCGGGGAAGACGCCGTCGCGGGCGGCTTCGATCATGTGGCGGATGTTTTCCTGCAGCGGCGCGTCGGTCGATTTGGCCGCGTCGTCGGCGCGCGCGAGATGCCCGAACGGCACGGCAATTGCGGCGACAGTGAGAGCGTACGAAATCCTGATTGCGATCTTTTTCATGCGGGTTCCTTCGTGATGGTCGGAGTATATCCGGACGGCACACGGCCGCTGACGGCCCCAATCCAAATAACGAGCCGGGAAGCGGTCGCTCGCTTTCGAGGTCGCGCTGCCGCGGGGTAATCCCCGACCGAAGCAGGCGTTACGTGAGAATACGATTGAACGCTCGAAAGCGTTCGGATATCCTCTAGTGAAACGTTTCAGCACGCGGCGAGGTCCATGGGGCCGCAGCATACAATGGAGGGGTCAAGGAGCGGAAGCGTGAAGCATCTTCCGGCGCGGCTTGCGCCCGTCAGTGCGGTCCTGATTCTGACTTGGATGAACGCCGCGGTGCATGCCGCTCCGAGCTTCGTCGAACACGCGCCCGGTGCGGCCACGTTTGGCGAGCCGATCGGTGTCACTCAGCGTGAGCCGGAGGTCGTTCGGGAAGACGAAGCCGTCACGATCTTCTTCCGCGTCTCCTTTCAGTTCACATACGATCGCGTCGCCGTCTATTTCACGAACGACGGCTCGGAGCCGAACGGGACGTTCGGCGTCGGTTCCGGGACGACGCAGGTTCATTCCACGATCAACGGCCTCACGACGTTTGTGCGTAATGAGAACACGGTCGAGGGTGTTCGCGACTGGTGGAAGACGACGCTGCCGATCAACACGCGCGGCTACAACCAGACCATTCGCTACAAGATCACGGCGTGGAGCAGCGGTGGCGGCGGCGAGATCGCCGCGAACGGGTTCAACGCGTATCAATTTGTGAATAAGCTCGCGTGGCCGGGCGCGGGTGCCGGTGCGCCGAATCCGGCACTGGGTTATCCACCGGTCTACTTCTGGAAGGAAGAGGCAGTCGTCGGCAACAACTACATCAATGCGATGATCGACCAGAACGGCACGATCTACGACATTCACTTTCCCGGCGCGGGGGCGGCTTACAAGATTGCAACGAAGAATGAAGGCTACGCGGACGGTGGCGACACGTTCCCGCCGTTCACGTCCGGCCGGGGGCAGATGCACGTCAACCAGTACATGGCCGGCCTGCGGGTCGATGGCGTGACGTACTGGCTGTCGAATGAGAACGCGCTGGGTTACACCGACGTGACGCAGGCGTACCACCCGACGAGCAATTCGGTTGTTACGTCGCGGCGAATGCACGCGAACGGAAACAACATTCTCGTGCAGCAGGTTGATGTGTCGCCGAAGCTGGAGAGCGGTCCGCTCGGCTATCCGACGTATCCCGATGGTCCCGGCCAGAAGCCGAATCGCGGGCTTTATCTTCAGCGGTTTGTGCTGACGAATCAGGCGGGGTCGGCGAAGACGGTCAATTTCTACTTCTACGGCGACTGGGCCATCAACGGCGGAGACGGCACCGACGGGGCGTATCTCGACCCGGCCAGCATCCTCGGTTCACCGATCAACGCGATGATTGCGTACGACAACGCCAACCTGACCGCCAGTCAGCGCGGCGAGTACAACCCGACATTCTTCGCGGATTACGAGAAGAACTGCTCGGTGTTTCTCGGAGCGGCGCTGAAGCTCTGCAACAGCGTCGGCTCGTCGGCCGGCACGCCGGCGACGGACGGCTGGGCAGACACGAGCAGCGACATCGGCCAGGGCTGGATCGGGCGGCAAATCACGCTGCAGCCGGGCGTGCCGGTTGAGATTGATGTCATGATGGCCGGCGGATTCAAGCCCGATCCGAGCGTGGCGGATGTCGGCGATGTTCAAATTCGCCCGGCATTCGAATGGTTCCTCGCGAACTCGATGCTGAACGCTCAGACACAGACGGATCAGTATTGGACGAACTGGTTGAACGGCGGCGTGACCGTTGATTTCCCCGACAACCGCTACGACGCGCTGTTTGCCCGGGGGCTGCTGAGCACGGCGCTGCACCTCGACGGCGATAAGGGCGCGATGATCGCGGGCTTTCACAACGGGGCGTATCCGTTCTGCTGGCCGCGGGATGCGGTGTATGGCGCGGTCTGCCTCGCGCGGACGGGTCACGTTCCGGAGGCGGCGGGTGTTTATGCCTGGATGCGCGACGTCTGCTATCGCGATCCGGAGCCGTGGGGCAAGGGGTTCTGGAAGCAGAAGTACACGACCGACGGATACACGATCTGGTCGGCGCCGCAGATCGACGAGACGGCGGTCTTTCCGTGGGGTGTCTACTACCAGTATCTCGTCACCGGCGACGGGCCGTGGCTGACGTCGCATTATGCGACCGTGAAAGAGGCCGCGATCACGATGAGCAGCAGCCCGAGCGACCCGTCGTTGCTTCCGTTCTTGAACTACAACGCGACCGAGCGGCTGATGTGGAGCAACAACGTCTGGGAGGATTCGTACGGGTTCTTCATCTACTCGAATGCGAACGTCGTACGCGGGCTACGTGATGCGGCGGCGATTGCTACCGTTCAGGGCAATGCACCCGATGCGGCTGACTTCACGAGCCGTGCGAACACCATCAAGTCCGGCCTCGACGACAAGCTCGACGCCAATGGCGAAATCACCGACATCTCGCAGCTCGGCATCGTCTATCCCTTCGGCGTGTATGACCCCACCGACGCCCGGGCCGTACGCTACATCGATCGCATCAACGGCGTGCAGCCCGATTCGTCGGGCTTCAATCACCCGTTGGTCAACTTCACCGACCGCTACGGCTGGCTGAACCTGATCAACCGCTATCACGGCGACGGTTACTGGGGCAATGGCAGCGCGGCGTCGCCCTGGGGCGCCGGCCCGTGGTTCCTCAGCACGCTCTGGTACGGCCTTTACTACGCCGAGCGGCAGGACTTCACGGCGAACAAGGCCGACATCGACAATCACAAGCTTCGCATCGACCTGCTGATCGACAAGCTCGGGCCGGTGGGCTTCGGCGCGGAGCAGATCGCTCCCCACTGTGCCGATTCCTGTCCCGCCGCCGATTGCCCAAACTGCGGGTCACTTCAGTATCCGGGGCAGTCCGACTTCCGGCTACAGACCGCGTGGCCGAATGCGTGGGAGTCAATGTCGACGTTTGCCGACGCCATCATGGCATTCCTCGATTACAGCCCGGATGCGCCGAACAACGCAATGAGCATCGCGCCGAAGCTGCCTTCGGGCTGGACGACCATGACATTTCGCAACCTGCCGATGCGATCGCAGAAGGTGAGCGTCACGGTCAGCGAAACGACGCAGTACATCCGCACGCTGGCGACGAACGAGGTCGGCGGCGGCGTCACGCTCCGCAGCAAGATGCGCGTGCCGGTCGGGCCGGGGATCGTGGTCTTCGGGGCGACGCGGGACGGCGTGCTGGTTTCATTCAGCAGCACGAATCCGGCCGTCGGCGCGTACCAGTTGTCCGCTCTGCTGAACGGCGGGGCGGGCGCGACGACCGATCTCCGCGTCTATTTCGGAAAGCGGGGCGACTTTGATGGAAGTGGAGTCGTCAACGGCGTCGACCGCATTGACTTCGTGTCAATTCTGCTGGGGCTCGATATCGACCCGATCCGCCGTGCGATTGCCGACATGAACGGCGACGGCATTCCGGACGGCAAGGATATCCAGCCGTTCATCGCGGCATTGCTGGGCGCGTAAGAACGACGGGCGCGATCCGTTTGAA
>CAZONT010000112.1:4350-12820 GCA_964581285.1 uncultured Planctomycetaceae bacterium
ATCAGGGAATGAACAGGTCGAGCAGGAACTGGGCCTGCTCATCGCCGCTGGCATCATCCGGGTAGTTCATGGCGGCGCGAATTTCGTCGAGCTTCTCGGCGTCGGTCTTGGTGGGGTCGCGTTGAATGTCGCGCAACTCTTCGAGATTGAGCCCGGGGGCGTTCGGGAGCGGGGCACTGATCACCGTGGTGCCGCAGCCGGTCATGGCAGCGCCCGCCAGGGTCCATACGGCGGCCCGTGCGGCTTTTCGGAGCAAGGTCGTCAGCGTCATTCGGGAAACCCCGTTCGAGGCAATCGCGAGAGATATCTCACTTTATGTTCGGCGGCGGCGCGAATCAACTTGAGCCGCTCCTGCGTTGCCCGGCAGATCGGGTTCGGGTACGGTCAGAAACATGCAAATGCGGCGATTGAGCGGCTATTTTTGCCTCCTCGGGGCGATCCTCGGATCGATGTGCGAGGCGACACTTTCGGTTCAGCCAACGACGAGCAGTGCGCCGTCGTCGCAGGCGGTCGTCCTCGCCGAGCTGGCGCCGGTCCGCATCGGCGAAAAGCCGCTGACCGAGTCGGCCCTCGCGGCGCTCGTGGCAAGACTAGCCGCCCAGCGCGTCGAGGCGGCGCGAGCGGGCGACCCGGCCGCCGCCGTGGGTGCGGCCGAGTTCATTCTAGTCCGGCAGATTGAGCCCGCGCTGTCGCGCGAGTTGCTGGAGATGGCGTCGGACGCCGACCGTCGCTTTGTGCAACAGCGGACGGCCGTAGCCGGCGAACTGCTCGATTCGGCGTCCAAGAAGCTTGCCGATGCGGATGACGATGACGCCGTCGAGCCCCTGCGCGAGCGGATCGCCCTGGCGCGGGTTTACATCGCGCTGTTTCAGGCGATTATGACGCCTCCCCAACCCGCGACGAGCGAAACGACCACATCTCCCTCCGCAAATGAGCGTGACGACCGGATCCTGGCTGCCTGTCGCGGTCTGGCGACCTACCTCGATTCGCCGCAGCCGGCTGTCGCGTCAAGCGCACGATTCTGGCAGTCCGTCGGCTACCGCCGGGCGGGTCGGCCCGACCGGACGCTGCAGGTGCTCGCGCGGGCGACGGCGCCGCCCCAGATGCTGCCGCACGACTTCTTCGCGCGAGTGGAACGCTGCCGCGCCCTGGCTGACCGCGAGCAACTGATCTCGGCCAGCGCGATGCTGCTGGAGATCGGCCGACGCATCGACGACTGGCTGCCGGGCCCGGACCGCGATCCTGCCCAATCGGTGGTTCGGACCCTGCGGGCGGGGATTCTCGACGCCTGGGCGGCCAAGCTTGCGTCGCCCCAGCGGGCCGACGGAGTCGGCGAGATGCGAAAGGAGGCCGACGAATTGCGACGCGACGCATCGAACTTCGGCCACCCGATCCGGCTGGAAATCGCGATCGCCGGAATCGAGGCGCCGCTGACGCCGCTCCGCGAGCCGGCCGCGATACTCGGAATATCGTGCGACAAGCCGCATGTCGCGATCGTCGTGGCGCCCGGCGGCGCGACCGACGACGCATGGAACGACGCACGCCGCGCGGTGTCGGCGCTGGTGAAGCAGTTCGAGGGACCGCAGTCGTTCGCGCTGGTTGCGCCGCGCGGCGAGAAGGTGCGGGCGTTTCCGGAATCGGACTGGGCGTCGGGCGGCGGCGAAGACGCGGCCCGGGCCGAGCAATTCGTCGGGCGATTGCAGTCGGCGCCGGTCGATGTGAAGCGGGTGAGCGAGTCGCTCGCCCGCGCACTCGAACTGCGCCCCGACATGGTTCTGCTGGTCGCCGCGGCTGACCTGGAGCCGTCATTCGTGCCCGACTTGCGGAAGCTCCTGACCGAGAATCACGTCGTGCTCAATGTCGTCTGGATCGGCGCGGACGGTGGGGGGGCGCTGGAGGAATTGGCGCGTGAGTCAGGCGGCGTGCTGCGACGCATGGCGACGACGACCCGCGCCGACGACCGCGAAGCTCCGGAAGAGACTCCCGCCCCCTGAGTTCTGCCCGCGGCGGCCGGGGTCGTTCGCGGGGCTCGCCTCCCCGATCCGGCAAATTCGGCCGATTCGCGCCGACAAATCCGCGCAAGGTTTCTCATCGCGGCTCCGGCGGCTGCCTAACCCTGACAGTGATTGCCGATACTCCGCATACGCGGTCGCACCGCGGTGGCGAGTCGTCGCGCCAGCGTCCATGAGGGAATCAACGCAATGCGCAATCACATTGTCATGCGAATCGCCGTTCTCACGGGCTGGATCCTGCTCGGCTGTGGCCCGACTCCCAAGCGACTCAACGCGCCGCCGCAGGGCTGGTCGGCGGAGCAGCCCGAGACTCACGATTTCTTCGACTATCAGAACGACCAGGGAATGATGGAAGACCGCTCGATTGCGGACATCCATTTCATCCCGCATACGGCGACCGTCAACGGTACGGGCATCGCGAGGTTGACACGCTATGCCGAGCTACTGTCGGAACGCGGCGGCACCCTGACGTATGACACGACGAACACCGACGACCAGCTCGTGAGAGCACGCATCGCGGCAGCGGAGAAGGTGCTCGCCGAGGCGGTGCCGGATGCCGCGCGAATCGACATCGTGGTCGGATTGCCGGGCGGTCCGGGCATGGAAGGCCCCGAAGCCGTCACGCGCCGCAAGGAAATCCAGGCCCGAAACTACAACTCCGAGAGTTTTTCGACAAAACGTGATCAGGACAGCTACAGCTTCAGCGGTTCCGGATCGTGAGGTTGCTGATGAGATACGTCGCTGCAGTCCCGCTGGCGATGGCGCTTGCGCTATCGACCGGATGCTCGAAGCTCGGCAAGGACGCGTCGGTCAAGGACTCGACGGTCAAGACGGAGATCAAGGACGCGTCGGCGAAGGCGGCGGCCGAGAACGCGCCCCCGCCGCAGCTCAACTCGACGACCCGGCTCTCGGCGGGCCGGATGTTCGAGGCCGAGGGCAACATGCCGGCGGCGCTCGAGCAGTATCGCGCCGCGACGGTGGCCGATCCGAACGACGTCGAGGCGTACACGCGAACGGGCGTCGCCCTCAACCGACTGCAGCGCTACGAGGAAGCGACCCGCGCCTTTCTGCGGGCGATCGAGATCGCGCCGGACCGGGCTTACCTGCATAACAACCTGGGTTTCTGCTACGTGTTACAGGAGCGGTTCGACGACGCAGAGAAGTCGTTCCGCAACGCCATCGCCCTGCGTCCGGATTACAAGCGGGCTCACATGAACCTCGGGGCCGTGTTGGCCCAGACCGGCCGGACTGACGAAGCGGTGCAGGAGTTCGAGATTGTCGTGCCGCGCGACGCGGCGTTCTACAACCTCGGGTTGATCCTGGCGTCGAACCGCAAGTTTGACGCGGCCGAACAGGCGTTCCGACACAGTCTGGCCCTGAACCCCGACTCGCGCGACGCCACGCTTCAGATCGATCGCCTGGCGATGTTGAAGTCGAAGGCCGCGGGTATTCCGCCGGCCCCGGCCGTCGCTTCGGCCGACGACTCCTCCGCCGGCATGGCCCTGAACGCCGCGCCGGCAACGCCGTCGGCCCCGACGACGCAGCCCAGCGCGTCGGAATCGACCGCCGTGGTGCAGCGTCCGCTCGTTCGATAACGGCAACTGATCGAAAGACGCCTTCCGCGTCGATACAATCCATCGGCGGAGGAAGTGCGCCATGCTCGCCAGCCTGCCGGCACGCCGTGGGGGCGATCCGTTTCCAAGTCATCCCGTTGTCTGGATTCTCCTGAGCGCGATGCTCGTGGTCGTGCTGGTCGCCAAGCCGAGATCGAGCCCCCGGCCGGCTGACTCGCTGGCGGTTCCCGCGAGCCCGGCCGCAGCCATCGAGCCGTCGGATGGCGCAGCGGAAAAGACCGCTGACTATGCCTGGCTCTCGCGGACATCGGCCCGGGCCTATCAGCCGCTGGAGACCCGCATCGCGGCGCCCGGCGGGTTCACGCGCGTGGTGGTTCCGCCGCGCAGCTTCGGGGACTGGCTGCGGCGGCTGCCGCTGCGGCCCGACGGATCCGCGGTGTTGAACGGCGCGAAGAAGCCGGTGATCCCGGCGACGTCGGCCGAACTGGCCGCGGTCGTCGATCTTCAGCCGGGCAACGGGAACTTTCTGAACGCGGCGAACATCGTGCTGCGGCTGCGCGGCGAATACTTGTGGTCGTGCGGAGCGCGCGAATCGATCCGGTTTTCCTTCACGAACGGTGAGCCGTTCGATTGGAAGCAGTGGAAGAGCGGCGCGCGGCCGGCCGTGAGCGGACGGCAGGTCACCTGGTCGCAGAACGAAACGCCGGACGATTCGCGAAGGTCGTATACCGGCTATCTCGAGACGCTGTTCAAGTACAGCTCGGTTTACAGCTTGCTCAAGGACACGCAGCCGGTCAGCGACGAGACAGTTCAGCCGGGCGACGTCTTCGTCGTACCGGGCCGGCCGGGTCATGCGGCCGTGGTGCTGGACGTGGCGACGAATGCGTCCGGCGAGGTCCGCGCCCTGCTGGGACAGGGTGGCAGCCCGCCGCAGACGTTTCATATCCTGGCGGCGTCGCGCGGCTCGCCCTGGTTCGAGCTGCGAGCCGGTTCCGGGCTGACAATCCCCGGCTGGGGGCCGGTTTCATTGAAGCAACTGCGGCGTTGGTAGCCCGCCGTCCCGCCGAATTCCCGTCAAATTGCCCGACCGGGGCCTGATTGGGTAGAATAGGGGGTCTCGCCGATGGCCGGGGCGCTTTCGCCCGCGGCCGCTCTCTTTCGTTTGCGGGGTCGCCGGAGGATCGGGAATGAGGGGACGTGTTGTTACGTTCGTGCTGAGCATGTCGGCTGCGCTGGCGTTTTGCGAGCGCGTCGCGACGGCGGCGGTGACGATCCGAAAGGTGGCGTTCACCGGCCAAACAGCGCCCGGGACGACCGGCGGCGTCACATTCGAAGGATTCGGGATCCCGGTCATCAACGGGAATAGCCTCGTCGGCTTTTACGCGCAGCTCAGCGGCGGCGCGGTGACGGGTCTGAACAACGTTGGTCTGTGGCTTGAGAATCCGGGTGGGCTCGCGTTGGTCATTCGTGAGGGCGATCCTGCGCTTCCCGCGCCGTCGACCGCCGTGTTCCAGTCGCTTCCCGGTAGTTCGTCGTTGCCAGCGATTGATACCTTCAACAGCGCGACATTTCTCGGAGTCGCCGGCGAGCCGGGCAATCCTGCCTCGAGTTTTGGCGGCATCTGGAGCACGGAGAATGGCCCGGTCGCCCCTGTCGTTCGCGAGGGCGATCCCGCGACCGGACTCCCCGGAGTCGCCTACGAGACATTCGATGGCGTTGTCTTGAACGGTGGCGGGAGGATGGTATTCGCCTCAAATCTGACCACCACCGAACAAAGCATCTGGGCGCGGCCACGATTCTCAACGTCGATGACTCTCGTTGCCCGAACGGGTCAAACCGCGCCGGGTATTGCCGAGACCTTCGCCGGATTTGCCGCAGAGCTGGTTCAGGTGAATCCAACCGGTGCGACGATCATGCAGGCGCTGCTCAGCGACGCCAGCCAGGGGATCTGGACCGATCGGAGCGGTTCGCTGGAACAGCTCGCCCGCTCCGGCGAGGACGCGCCCGAGACAAGCCCGACCGCGCAATTCTCCGGCTTCGGCCTGCCGCTCCTGAACGCTTCCGGCAAGGCAATCGTGTCGGCCAGTCTGAGCAGTCCATTGGTAACCGCCAACGACTTCGGCATCTGGCTCGATCGCAACGATGCCACGGGCCTGCACCTTATCGCCCGGACCGGCGGTGCCGTGCCGGGCGCTCCCGGGCTGACTTTTGACAGCATATTGAACTCGATGCTGGATGATTCAGGCCATGTCACTCTGTTTGCGATACTCGCCGGCGGCGGCGGCTCCAATCTGCGGGTCTGGTCTGATCGATCCGGAACCCCGGGACTGCTTGTCAGCCCCGGCGATCCGGCTCGTGGATTTCCGGTCGGCGTGACGATCTCGTCGATCACGGGCTTTACGATGAACGGGTCGGGTCGCGCGGCGCTGAGCGCGACGCTTGCAGGCCCGGGAATCACCCCGAACAACAACTCTGCCCTTTGGCTCGAAGATGTATCCCAGCACTTTCGCCCGGTCCTGCAAACGGGCAAGACGATTCAAGTGGGACCTGGTGACCTCCGCGTGATCTCGGCCATTACCTTGCCATCGACGATTCCTTACGGCGATGGCCGCGGCACGATCCTCAACGCTTTTGGCGAACTCGTGGTGACCGTCGACTTCGTGGGCGGCTCGTCGGCCATTCTCGTGTGCACGGTCAGCGGCAGCGATGCCGATGGCGACGGCATTGACGATCCCGCCGACAACTGTCCGAACACTGCGAATCCGGATCAGGCGAACGCCGACAGCGATGGATTCGGCAATGCCTGTGACCCCTGCACCGACACCGACGGCGATGGCTTCGGCAATCCCGGCTTCGCGGCCAACACCTGCGGGCTCGACAATTGCCCGTCGATCGCAAACCCGAATCAGGCCGACGCCGACAGCGACGGTATCGGCGATGCATGCGATACATGCACGGACACCGATGGCGACGGTTTCGGCAATCCCGGCTTCGCGGCCAACACCTGTCCGGTGGACAACTGTCCCAGTATTGCAAATCCCAGCCAGGCCGACGCGGATACCGACGGCATCGGCGATGCGTGCGACGAGGCACCGCCCGGCCCTGGACCCGGACCGGGCCCCGGCCCGGGCGAAGATCCCAACGACGAGCCGCCGCCGGCGAACCCGATGGGCTGCGGGGGCTGTGGCGCGGGAACGGCGAGCATTACAACGATGATGGTTCCGCTGCTTCTGATCGCAAAGGCCACACGGCGACGCATGCGCCGCACCCGCCGCTAATCATCTGACGTTGAAATATCGCGCCTCGGGATGATGCACGACCATCGCGCTGGTGCTCTGCTCGGGGTCGAGCTGGAACTCGTCACTGAGCGTGACGTTGATGCGTCCCGGCTCGAGTAGCGGCCAGAGCTTGGCCTGGTCTTCGAGGTTCGGACAGGCCGGGTAGCCAAAGCTGTAGCGGCTGCCCTGGTAGCCCTGCTGGAATAGTTTCTTGACGTCGCAGGCGTCGTCGCCGGCGATGCCGAGCTCCATCCGCACCTGCTTGTGCAGATACTCCGCGAGGGCCTCGGCCGACTCGACCGACAGGCCGTGCAGGTGCAGGTAGTCCTGGTAGCGGTTGGCCTTGAACCACTCCTGCGCGACTTCGCTCGCCTTGCGGCCGACGGTCACGATCGAAAAGGCGACGACATCGCGCTGGCCGGACTCGATCGGCCGGAAGAAGTCGGGCAGGCACCAGAACGGCTCTTTCCGCTGTCGCGGAAAGGTGAAGCGCTGCACTTCGCGCTGGGGGTCCTGCGGGTCGAAGACGATCAGATCGTCACCGTCGCTATTGCACGGCCAGTAGCCGTAGACCGCCTGCGGATTCAGGATCTTCTCTTTGATGCACGTCTGGGCGAGTTCGGCCATGATCGGCCGAACCTCGGCGTCGACGTAGCGATCGTACTGCTCCTGCGGTCGGCCGGACTTCTTGTACTGCCACTGAACCTGGAAGAGCATGACCTCGTTCACGTATGGCAGCACGGCCTTGAGCGGAATGTGCTCGATCACCCGGCTGCCCCAGAAGGGCGGCTTCGGGATTTCTACGTCGGTGCGTACGGCCGAGCGCTTCGGAAGCACCGCGGTCGCGGTGGCGGCGGCGGCCTTTGGCGCGGCCGCTATCGGCGGGCGCTGCCGGAACTCGGCGCCGATGCTCTCGCCGGCCATGAGCCGGTCCATCAGGTGCAGCCCCTCGAAGGCGTCCTTGGCATAGGCGACCGGCCCCTTGTAGATGCCGCGCAGGTCGTGCTCGACGTAGTTGCGCGTCAGGGCCGCGCCGCCGAGGATGATCGACGGCCCGAGTGACCGCTCGTTGAGAATCTCGAGATTCTCCTTCATCACGAGCGTGCTCTTGACCAGCAGGCCGGACATTCCGATCGCGTCGGCCTTCTGCTTCTCGAACTCGTCAATGATCGCGTTGATCGGCTGCTTGATGCCGAGGTTGTAAACCTTGTAGCCGTTGTTGGTCAGGATGATGTCGACGAGGTTTTTGCCGATGTCGTGCACGTCGCCCTTGACCGTCGCCAGCACGACCTTGCCCTTGCTGACTCCCTCGACCTTCTCCATGTAAGGTTCGAGGTGGGCGACGGCGGCCTTCATCGTCTCGGCACTCTTGAGCACGAACGGCAACTGCATCTTGCCCGAGCCGAACAGGTCACCGACGACCTTCATGCCTTCGAGCAGGATGGCGTTGATGATGTCGAGCGGCCGCAAACCCTTTTCGACGCGGGCCTCTTCGAGGTCTTTCTCCAGCCCGACGCGGTTGCCGTCAACAATCCGTTTCTTCAGCCGCTCGTCGACCGGCAGGGCGACGGTTGAGACTTCCTCCTTCGCGACCGCATCGGCAAAC
>CAZONT010000113.1:0-12750 GCA_964581285.1 uncultured Planctomycetaceae bacterium
TCTGGTCGGATGAGAAGCTCTTCGACGTCGACAAGATGATCGCGGTGTACGGCAATGCGCCGCCGCAGTGGCTGCAAAGCTCGTTCCTGATGCTCAAGCCCGTGCAGAACCTCGTGGAGAAGTACTTCAATTTCTACGAGAACATGGACAACGAGAAGTGGCTGGAAGACTTCTTCGCCATGGAGACGTGGCTGAACGACAACATTCCGGTCGCCGGCGAGGTATTCCGCGAGTTTGTGAAGTACATGTTTCAGCAGAACCGGCTGATCAAGGGGCAGTTGGAGGTTGGAACGGATCGCGTCGATCTGAAAAAGGTCGTCTGCCCCATTCTGAATCTCATCGCCCAGAACGACCACCTTGTTCCGCCAAATCAGAGTCTGACATTCAACGACGCCGTCGGTTCGACGGATCGCAAGACGATCACCTTCCCCGCCGGACACATCGGCATGGCCGTGGGTAGCAAGGCGCATCGCGAGTTGTGGCCAAAAGTGTGCGACTGGCTAGAGGAACGATCGGACCGGCTTTGAGCCCAGCGCTGGCCGGAAGAAAGGGGACATGAAGATGAGCCTGAACGATCGCATGAACGGCGGTCAACTGCCGCCGACGACCAGCGAAGACGTCTGGCACGATGTGCGTCTTGACCTGTCGGAAAAGGTCGCCGTCGTCACGGGCGGCGCCCGCGGCATCGGAGGCGCGACGTGCATTGAATTGGCCCGCGAAGGCATCAAAGCCGTCGCTGTCGTCGATGCGACGCCGGATCTTCCTCAGATTACCGAAGAGGCGAACCAGCGAATCGGCCGGCGGGTCATGATTCCATTTCGCGGCGACGTGACCGACGGCGAGTTTCGTCGCGGCGTGTTCGCGGCGATGCGCGAGCAGTTCGGTCCGGTGTCGATCTGCGTCCCCGCAGCGGGTATCACGCGCGATCGGCTGGCGGTGAAGATCAATAAGGACACGGGGCGGGCGGAACTGTACTCGGAAGAGGATTTCCGCCGCGTGATCGAGGTCGATTTGACGGCGCCGATCTACTGGGCGATGCAGACGATCGCGAGCGTGGCCGAGGAACGCCATCGCCGCGGGATCAAGCGCTGGGAGCCGTCGGAGTCGATCGAGGGATGCGTGATCTTCATTGGTTCGGTCTCGTCGGCCGGCAACAAGGGACAGGTCTCGTACGCGACGGCGAAGGCCGGACTCGAGGGCGCCCAGGCGACGCTGGCAGCCGAGGCGACCTACCATGGCGTGCGCTCGGCGATCATTCATCCCGGTTACACCGATACCGGAATGGTTTCCGCGCTGGGTAACGAGTTCATCCGGGAGAACATACTTCCACAGACGCAGCTTCGACGGCTCATCTCGCCGAAGGAGATTGCCCACGCGATCGTCTTCATGATTCGCAATTCGGCGGTCAGCGGGCAACTGTGGGTCGACGCGGGCTGGCACCCGATGCTGTCCTGAAGCGAGGCGAACGCTAGCGTTTCTCCACGCGGCCGTTCTTGATGACAACCACGGGATTCTTCAACGACTGAACGTTGGCCAGCGGGTTTCCTCTGACCGCGACGAGGTCGGCCTGCGCACCGACAGCGATTCGGCCGATGTCGGCCTCGCGGCCGAGCACCTTCGCCGCCGTTGCGGTTGCGGCCCGTAGCGCGTCGGCCGGCGACATTCCCCACGCGACAAGCAGCTCCAATTCGCGGATGTTCTCACCGTGCGGGAAAACGCCGACGTCGCTTCCATTCGCGATGATGACGCCCGACTTGAGCGCGCGGGCGAAGGTCTCACGCGTTCGTCTGAGTCGCTCGGGCTCGGGGGTTCCGGTTTTCCATCCGGCATAGATTTCATAGGCCTCGGCCGCCGCCAGCGTGGGGCAGAGCGCGACGCCGCGCTGCTTCATCAACGCGAGGACTTCGTCCGACGCTTCGTAGCCGTGTTCGATGGTCTTCACGCCGGCGAGCACGGCGCGGCGGATGCCTTCGGACGACGTGGCGTGCGCGGCGACCGGGATGCCGGCACTGGTTGCCTCGGCGACGATCGCGTTCATCTCTTCCTGCGAAAACGTCGGCGCGGTCGGCGCGCCGGGACGTCGGTGATAGTCGGCGTAGAACTTGATCCAGTCGGCGCCGCCGGCGATCTGTTGCCGGACGGCCACGCGTACCCCGTCGATTCCGTCGGCGACTTGCGCTCCGATTGGCATCTCCCAGCGCGGGTCGTATCCCTGCGGGGCATAACACCCGCTGGCGACGATAGCGCGCGTCGACGCGAAGACGCGCGGTCCAGGGATGATGCCGGACTCGATCGCATCGCGGAGGCCGACGTCGGCGTAGCTGGCGCCCTCGGTCCCGAGATCGCGCAGGGTCGTGAAGCCGGCGTCGAGCGTCGCCCGTGCCGCTGCGACGGCCCGGGCGGTTCGCAGAGCCACATTCTCCTTCAGCACCTGGTCATCCCAGGGCGCCTCATTGTATGGATGCAGTAGTAGGTGAGAGTGCAAGTCGATCAGCCCGGGGACCAGCGTGAGTCCGCTAAGGTCGATGCGCTGCGTGCCGGGTGGAAGCGGTTCGGCGTTGCTCCCAATGCGGATGATTCTTCCGTCGTCGATCAGTACTTGGTGTCCGGAGAGCAGCTTGTTGCCCGTGGCGTCGAGCACCTCGGCGCCAAGGAGCAGGAGCGGCGGTCGTGGCCGCTCGGCGGCGGCGCTCGCCGAAGCGAAGAGCAGCAGGATGCCAAATGATCGAAGGGCGAGCGTCATGTTCGTACTCCCGGCGTCGGGGCGTACAATACGAGAATGAGATTCGTGCGTCTTCTATGCAGTGCGGCCGTCTTTCTATGCATCGAGGGATTCGCGCCGGGCGGAGAAACGACGACCGCTCCGGGCTTGCTGATTGTTTCGGTCGATGGGATGCGCGGCGAGTACTACTCCAATCCGGAGAAGTACGGACTGAAGATTCCCGTGCTCCGGTCGTTGATGGCCCGCGGGAGCCATGCCGACGGCGTGTTGGGCGTCTTTCCGACGGTGACCTATCCGTCGCATACGACGCTGATCACCGGATGCCCGATCGGGCGGCACGGGATTCTTGCGAATGGCGTATTCGATCCGCCGTCGGGGCCTTCGACGGGGCGCTGGTACTGGGATTATTCAAGCATCAAGGTTCCAACGATTCTGGATGCGGCGAAGCAGGCGGGGTGGACAACCGCCGCGATCGGGTGGCCGGTGACGGTCGGCGCCCCGGCCGACTGGCTGTTTCCGGAGGCGTGGGTACCGGAGAAGTTTGACGATCGATTGATCGCGATGTCCGAGGCAAGCAAGCCGCGCGACCTGCTGGCGGCGGTGCTCACCAGGTTTGACCTCGGCCCAAGCGTGTGTAACGACGAGATTCTGACGCGTGTCGCGCGCTACATCGTCGAAACCTACAAGCCGCGGCTGACACTCCTGCATCTGGTTGATGCCGATCACGAACAGCACGGCCACGGGCCCGGAAGTCCCGAGTGCATCACGGCACTGGAAAAGATTGATACTTGCATTGGCGAGCTGCTCGAAAGTTACCGTAAGGCCGGCATGCTGGATCGGACGCTGGTGGCGATCGTCTCGGATCACGGTTTTCTCGCGATCAACAAGCAGTTCAACGTCAATGTCGTGTTGCGAAAGGCGGGGCTTATCCGGTTTGCGACGGAAGGCGATAAGCGGGCGAGCGAATGGGACGCCGCGGGGTGGACGTCGGGCGGATCATGCGCGATCGTGCTTCGGAATCCAGACGATAAGTCGTTGCAAGAGAAAATTCTCGCTGCGCTCGCCCCCTACGCGACCGGGACCGGCGCGCCGATTCGGCGCATTCTCGAACGGGATGAAGTTGCAAAGCTCGGCTCGAATCCGCAGGCGTTCATCATGCTTGATCCAGCGGACGGTTTCACGTTTGGTTCGCGGTTGGCGGGCGAGCCGGTCGCTGAATTTGGAAAAGCGGGCACGACCCACGGCATGCACGGCCAGCTGCCGGATCGGCCCGGGTTGGAAGCGGCTCTCATCGTGGCCGGTCCGGGCGTGCGACCGGGCGTTTCGCTGAAGCAGGTGCGGATGATCGACATCGCGCCGACACTTGCCACGGCGATGGGACTGGCGCTTCCGCAGGCGGTCGGCCATCCGATCGACGAACTTGTTGCGCCGGTGACCACGTCTCAGGCGGCAGCGCGGGCGGAATAAGCAAGACGGCCCGGCCGTGAACTCGTCACGGCCGGGCCATCACGAGTCGCATCGGCAACCCGGCCCGCTGTTGATCCGTCGGCCTACAGCAAGCAGTTCAAGAAGATGGGGATATCGGCAGCCGTATTGGCACAGTCGCCGTTCATGTCCGAACAGGCGTTATACGGCCCGGTGATCAAGCTATCGATGAAGATCTGGATGTCCATTCCCTCGCAACCGCCATTGGAGTTGAGATCGCCGAGCGCCGTGCAGCCGAGCGGCGGGCGGACGAGCACGATCGCGGCCGTGCTCGAATAGACCATCACGAACGTTACATTGTTGCAGGGCGTGGGGGCCGGCGGAACGATCGTCGCAAACGTACCGACCCGACCGGCGACGGCGTTGATGGCGATGAACTGCTCGCCGACGTGCGGGATGTAGCCGTTCTTGAGCTTGACGCGCATCGTGCCGTTGAAGGTTGCGGTGCCGCTGACATTGACGCGATCGTTGTTCGAGCCGGCCGGCGCGCCGCCGATCTCCATGTCCATGATGCCGGTTGGGTTCATGAGCAGGTCACCCTGAACCGTGATCAGGCCTCCGAACACGCCGGCTGTATGCGGGTCGAGCACGCCCGACATCGTCAGGTCGGAAACGAGCAGGCCATCGCCCTGAAGCGACGCGCCATTCTGAACTCCGACGCCATTGGCGCATTCGATCCGGCCGCTGTTGATCGTTGTGAGTCCACCGAGGACCGCGCCGTTGGAGTCGAGAAGTGTCACGATGCTGCCGCCGACGTCAAGCGTGCCGAGGTAAGAGAACCCGCTCGTGGTGTTGTCGCCGATCGAGAGAGTGCCTGTGGCGGTGATGGTGGATGCGACGTCACCGGTTATGTCGACCTGGCAAGTACCGGATCCGGTGTAGCCGCCGCCGGGCCCGAAGTGAATCGACGTGCCGGTGATGCGGTTCGAAGTCGTGTTGGAGAGGATGCCGTTGATTTCAAGGCCGTTGGCGCCGGTAGCGGTGATGTCGCCGAGGTTGGTGATGTCGCCGTCGATGGTCCCAGTGCCATTGATGTTGCCGTTGGTCTGCACGTCGATGGTCGGCGCGACCATGGTTCCGGAGTTCAACTGAACCGTGCCGGTGCCGCCATCGGCATCGCCGATGCGTATGGCATTGTCGGCGTCGATGATTCCCGGGGAGTTGATCGTGATGGTGGCGACGCCTGCGTCGAGAATGCTGCCATTTCGGGCGACGTCGATGTTGCGTTCGGCATAGAGGCGTGAGCTGAGAAACGAGAAGCTGCCGCTGAGGTCGACCGATCCGGTGGCAGTGCTGTTCGGCGCGATAAGGATGTCGCGGGCACTGTGAGCCAGTCCGCCGCCGAGCAAGTGAAGCGCGCCCGAGCCGTTGTTGCCCACAAAGATGTCGCCGCCGGCGGCGTTAGTGGTTTCGATGGTCGAGATGTCGAGGAACGGCAGGCTGCCCGTTCCGCCACTCACCGTAACGTCGCCATCGCCGGAGGAAAGTGCGCCAAGAATGAAGTCGTCGCCGGCGGTGATGACGCCGCCGAGGGTAATGCTCGCCGTTCCGCTGCCGCCGCGGCCGACGATCATGTCGCTCGCAGCGCCGGTGGTATTGAGTGAGGCGTCATTGCCGTCAATGGTAAGCGTGCCGGAACTACCGCTGACGTCGCCGAGAGTGACGGTTCCGCCGGCGGTGAGGGCGCCGGTGCCCAGGTGGACCGTTGCGTTGTCGGGGGAGATCGTGCCGATGTCAAAGGTCGTGGTGACCGTGTGCGGATTGGTGAGCGAAAGCGTGGTCGTGACGGTGTTGCGATAGGTGTGGGAGTTTACGGTCGGCACGGTGGCGTCAATCGTGAGTGTGAAGGTCGTCGCGCCGGGGAAGAACAGGTCGTCGGCGGCGCCCGGAAGTTGAGAGGGCGACCACTTGGCGGTTTGCGAGGCGTTGCCGGTTGTGCCGTTCCAAGTCAGCGATGCGCCGTGGGATGGAGCGACAAGCGCCATCATCACCGCAGTTGGGATGACGAATTGAAACCTGTTCGCGATTCGTCGGACCAGAATCATGGGCTACTCCTCCCTTTAGGAGACAGGAGCCGCTCGCAGCGCGAGGAAGCGAGACGGCTGATTGTGCGATAACACCTACTGTAATTGGTCCGGGGGCCCCCAATCTGCCGCGAAATAGATTTTTTTCGCTCGTCGGGATGGGCTGTATTCGTAAGATATGCTGTATCATGGACATATGGCCGCGCGTGGCGGGCCCGCGCGGTCGGTTTCGGACGGATGACGCATGCATCAGCACGACCCGGCCAGCCTGACCCTGACAAGCACACTGCTGCTCGAAGGCCTGAAGAACCCGGCGAATCACGACGTCTGGCGGCAGTATGTCGACCGGTATCGGCCGTTGATTCTGGCTTATGGGGTTCGGCTGGGGTTGAAGGCGGCCGATGCGGAAGACGTCGCGCAGCAAGTGCTGGCCGAGTTTTCGCAAGCGTACCAGGCCGGGAAGTATGACCGGGAGCGCGGGCGGCTGCGGGAGTGGCTGTTCGGGATCGCGCGGAACCAGGTCTCGAACCACCGGCGGCGGGCGGCGCGGGGTGCGGCGGCGTTTGGGGGGACCGATCTTTTTGACCAGGTGCCGGACGACGAGAAGCTTTCGGCGCTGTGGGATGATGAGTGGCGCAGCGCGGTGATGCGGGAGTGTCTCGGGGCGGTGCGGGGCGAGGTTGAGCCAAAGACATTTCAGGCGTTTGAGCTGTTTGCATGCAAGGGCCTGGCGGCGACGACGGTGGCCGAGCAGCTTGGGATGACGCAGAACGCGGTGTTCGGGGCGAAGCGGCGTGTGCTGCGGCGGGCCCGGGAACTGCTGGCGCAAATGGAAGATAACTGGTGAGGAAGTCGAAATCGGGAAGGCGCGCGGCAGAAACGCGCGCGCGGAGGCCAATGTGAGGGTGGGCGCTGCGGGAAGCGGCTGCGCGGCTCGAGCCGGGAGTCGAGTGTGATCACGGCCTGTCCGAGTGAGGAGCAACTGGAGCTGTACTTTGCTGGGCTCGCGGAGGGCGAGTCGGCCGTGCAGGTCGATGCGCACGTGTCGAGTTGCCCGCAGTGCCGCTCGTGGGTCGAGGAGGCGCGGCAGGACGAGGCGCTGCTGGGGCGCGTCCAGCGGGTGATCGGCGAGGGGCGGGTTTCGTCGGCGGGCATCGACGAGGTCGGCGGGGTTTCGGGTTTTCGCATCATCCGGCCCATCGGGGCGGGGGGAATGGGGCGGATCTACGAGGCGGAGCAGCTCGAACCGCGGCGGAGGGTTGCGATAAAGATTGTTCGCGATGGTCCGCTGGCGGACGGGTCGCGGTTGAAGTTTTTCGAGCGCGAGATCGAGGCGCTGGCGCGGCTGAAGCATGCTTCGATTGCGTCGATCTATGCGTCGGGCGTGACGCCGGACCTTGCGCCGTTTTTCGCGATGGAGCTGGTCGATGGCGTACCGCTGACGACGTACGCGCGGGAGAAGGGCCTCTCGGTCGCGGCGAAGCTGGAGTTGTTCTGCCGGGTTTGCGACGCGGTGACGGCGGCGCATCAGCGCGGGGTGATCCATCGCGACCTGAAGCCGTCGAATATCCTGGTTGAGGCGGACGGGACGCCGAAGGTGCTGGACTTCGGCCTGGCACGGATCGCGGACTCGGCGATCGGACCGGTGACGCTGGACGCGGATGCGGGGCGGATTCGGGGGACGTTGCCCTACATGAGCCCGGAGCAGGCGCGGGGCGCGGTCGAGGAGATCGACACGCGGACGGATGTCTATTCGCTCGGCGTGATTCTGTATGAGCTGCTGGCCGGACGGCTGCCGCTGGAGCTGGGCGGGATGAACCTGCCTGCGGCAGTGCAGGCGATCGGCGAGCGGAAGCCCGCGGCGCCGAGCAGCATTGTGTCGGCGCTGCGCGGCGATCTCGACACGATCGCGCTGAAGGCGCTGGAGAAGGAGCCGGGTCGGCGCTACGAGAGCGTGGCGGCGCTGCGCGGCGATATCGCGCTGTCGCTGGAGCGGCGGCCGATCTTGGCCCGGCCGCCGAGCATGGCTTACCAGTTGCGAAAGTTCGTCGCACGGCACCGGGTGGCGACGCTGCTGGCAGGCGTGATCGTGCTGCTGGTGGCGGGTTTCGGGGTGGCGGCGGCGGTGCAGGCGGCGCGGCTGGCGCGGGAGCGCGACCGGGCGCTGAAGGTAAGCAAGTATGTGCAGGGCATGCTGGGATGGTTCGACCCGACGCAGGCGCGCGGCCAGGAAGTGACGCTGCGCGAGGTGCTCGACCAGGCGTCGCAGCAGGTCGAGACAGAGCTGGCGGGTCAGCCGGAGGAAGAGGCGGCGCTGCGGGCGACGATTGGGAACGGCTACTTCGCGCTGGGGGACTACGCCGCGGCGGAAAAGCAGCTTCGCCTTGCGGCGGAAGCGCGGTGGAACCTGCTGGGTCCGGAGAACGCGCTGACGGCGGAGTCTTTGAATGACCTGGGGCGGGCGCTGCGGGAGCAAAAGCAATACGATCGGGCGGAGGCCGTGTTCCTGGAGGCGCTGGCGATACGGCGGCGCGTCCTCGGATCGGATGACCGGTCGGTGGCCGACACGCTGAACAACCTGGGCATGCTGCGCTACGAGCAGCGACAGTTCGATCAGGCGGAGCAGTACCTGCGCCAGGCGCTGGAGGTTCACGACCGGCGGCCGGACGGCGACCCACTCGATCGGGCGGCGGGCCAGGCCAACCTGGGGATGTGCCTGTTTGGTCGCGGGAAGCACGACGAGGCGGAGCCGCTGCTGCGCGAGGCGCTGGATACGCGGCGGCGGTTGCGCGGGAACGACCCACAGACGGCCCAATTCCTTGGGAACCTGGCGGGGATGATGCTGCACCAGCGCGGCGATGCGGCGGGGGCGGAGCAACTGACGCGAGAAGCGCTGGCCATCCGGCGGCAATACTACGGCGACGAACATCCCGCGGTGATCGATACGCTGATAAACCTGTCGATGATCTTGCAGTCGAAAGGGGACGCGGCGGGGGCGGCAGACGCAAAGCAGCAGGCGAAGGTGATACGGGCGCGGCTGGCTCGGGGGACGACGCGCCCGGCGGCCGAGGCCCCCGATCGCTGAACGACGTGCTTTTGGCGCGGCCGGCTCTGACGGAGTTCGCCCCTCGCCTGCGAAATCGCCCGAAAAACGGGCGAAATCGAGCAAATTCTAAGCTGACGCCCGTCACCCGCCGTTTACGCATTTCGATCTATTGGGTTCACCTGAAGTCAACCCAGAGTGAACCGGATGTGGACTGCCGCCGGGCAGCGAAGCAGGAATACTGCAACAAGTCAGGCGAGCTGAATTGGAGAGATGTATGCGACGGGTTTTCTTTGTTTACGGCGTGGCGTGCCACGCGATGTTCCTGGTGGTCTATGCGTGGATGGCCGCGTTTGTCGGGAATTTTGGCTTTGGATTGATCCCCACGATTGACGGTCCTGCCAATGGGTCGTTGATGGTCGCGGTGGTCATCGACGCGTTGCTGGTCGCGGCGTTTGCGGTTCCGCATTCGGTGATGGCGCGGCCGGCGTTCAAGCGGTGGTGGACGCAGTTCGTGCCGGAGCCGATCGAGCGCAGCACATACGTACTCGTGTCGAACCTGCTGATGGGGCTGTTGCTGTGGCAGTGGCGGCCGATGGGTGGCGTCGTGTGGGATGTGTCGAACCCGGCCGGACGTTGGGCGCTGCACGGACTGTTTGCATTCGGCTGGCTGATGGTCCCGGCGGTCAGTCTGCTGATCGACCATTTCGATCTCTTCGGCTCGCGGCAGGTGTGGCTGCACCTTCGCGGCAGCGCGTATTCGGAGCGGCCGTTCCGACAGCCGATGATCTATCGCTTTGTGCGGCACCCGCTCTACGTGGGATGGATGGTGGCATTCTGGGCCACGCCGACGATGACCGTGTCGCACCTGGTGTTCGCGGTGCTGACGACGGCGTACATGCTGATCGCGATTCCGATCGAGGAGCGCGACCTGGTGAAGCGGTTCGGCGATTCGTACGTGGAATATCGAAAGCGCGTGGGTGGACTGGTTCCGCGCTTCGGCGGGCGCGGGGAGCGGGCAGAGGCTGAGGCGAGCGCTGCGTGACCGTCGTGTGCCGTTGCTGAGAGGTCTTCCGCGAGCGCCTAGAGCAGATAGATGATCTTGGGTACCTCGTCGCAGTCAGGGACTTTGATATTGAACTGCCATTTCTTTGCTGGCCACTGTCGCCAACCGCATGGCTGCGTCGTGATGAAGACACTTGCATTGTTGTGTACCCAGCGAATGCTGCGCGGTGGCAGCCCATTCAATACTGGTGATCGGATTGCGTAGGCTCGCGACCCGCGAATAATGAAAATTCGGTCCTCGACTTTAGCCTGTGTTGTCGGTGCGCCCGACATGCCCGGATCGACCCGCAGGCCGACTTCGCGCGATTCGTCGGGCGACTCGATTCGAACGAGGCCGTACTTCTGAAGTTCCTTGATATCAACTGGAACCACATGAGATTCGGCCAGCATTTCTGGAATTCCGGGTTGCCCCACTAGGAATGTTTCGGGTGGCTCGCCGCGGCCGTGGGTGGCGATGATCGCGACGATGAGAATGATGGGAAATAGGGCGGCGGACGCTTTCGTTTTCATCGGCTTGCTCCGTACTCTTGTGCCCAAGTCTCATTCACTCGGGGAACGCGGTCTGTCGGTGCATCCGTGCAGGGTTTCGGCGAGAAGAGCCGGACGCGAAAGCATCGGGCAGTGGCCGCCGGGGATTTCGATGGCTTCAACGCCGAGCCGCTGGCGGGCGGCTCGGCGGGCCCATGCGGGGGTGACGGTTCGGTCGTCGCGACAGAGGATGTATGAGCGGGGGATGTCCGGACAGTGCGTGAGGGGTGTGACCTCCGAGACGAGGACGCGTTCGCCGGGTTTCGTGTGTCGCAGGCGGGTGAAGGCGTCGTGGGCCACCTCGGGCGGGCAGTCGTGAAAGAGGAAGCGCGTGGCCGTCGCTTCGACGGTCCAGCCGCCGGGCGGGACGGCGAGCATTTCGGGGTTGAACATTTCCGGTTCGGACTTCACCTGATCGGTGAGACTGGCGCCGGGCTGCGGCAACACGGCGTGCAGGAAGACGAGACGCTTTGCACCGAGCTGTTGCGCGGCGATGGGGACGACCAAACCAGAGATTGAATGGCCGACGAGGACGAGGTCGCCGCAATTGCGGAAGGCATCGTGGACGATTTCGGCGAGTTGGGTTGCGCCGAGCGACGGATCATCAAGGGGCAGGTCGAGCGCGGCGGTGTTGTGACCGAGAGCGCGGACGTGCGCTTCGGTCCGCTCCCAGCACCATGCGCCGAGGGCTGCGCCGTGTACCAGGCCGAACGTGGCCATATCGCAACTATGGTACCCGGAGAGAGTGCGGCTGGTTTGCGTGACGTGACAGCATTCGCCACAATTGGTTTACAGAATGATATTGAGCCGGGCGCTCGCGAGGAGGCATGTGAAGGCGTTGCGTCGGGTCATTGCCGGATTTTGTATCGCGGCAAGCGTACTGACCGGCGTCGCCTGGGTCGTGAGCTATTGGCGGGCGTACAAGTTGATACGCACTGATCTCGCGAGCAATGGCGCGTACTTTGTCGAATTGCGCGGGGGCGGGTTTCAATTTGGACGAATGACGTTTCGTGAGGTCCCTGTAGGAACGCCCGTGAAGCCCTGGATGACTCGTTCACTCGGTCCCTACCAGTTAATTCGCTTCGAGAATCAGTATTCCGATATCGATCACCTGTTCACGACGAACGCGAAGCAACCGGTTCGAATTAGAGATTTGATCTTTGGTTCGAAACAACGCCAAGTCCGTCTCGGCCAATGTGATGGACTTAATGTACGCATCTGGGGAGTCCTGTCGCCCCTAGCCTTGCTCGCGTGCTTCCTGATTCTGCCGGATGTTCGCCGCACGCTGACTCGGCGTGCGCGCCGGCGGCGGGGTGCTTGCCTCAAGTGTGGATACGATCTGACAGGGAACTTCAGCGGGCAATGCTCGGAGTGCGGAATGCACTTTGAACGCTCGGCTTCCGAAATCGCTGTGGAGCGCAGCCCGAGCGCGTAGTTTACGTCGATCACGTCGCGCGCCTGGCCTGCCGCTCGACAAACGCCGCATAATCGGCCGGCGTGTCGATGCCGGCCGACGGGCTCGTGCCGATGGCTACGGCGATCTTGTGGCCGTGGAAGAGCCAGCGGAGCTGTTCGAGGCGTTCGGTCACTTCGAGCTCGGTGGGTTTGAGCTTGGCGAGTTCGAGCAGCGTCTGGCGGCGGAAGCCGTAAAGTCCGAGGTGGAGGAAATAGTTCGGGACCGGTAGTTCGCCGAGCTTGGCAGCGCTGGCGAGATCACGCGGGAAGGGAATCAGGGCTCGGGAGAAGTAGAGAGCGCGGCCGTGGTTGTCGAGGACGACTTTGACGCAGTTGGGGTCTTGCGGAGAGCCGGGGCCGGCCGTGGGCGTGTCGGCGGGGAAGTGGCAGGCGACGGTGCCGATGGGGCAGTCGGGCTGGTCGCGGAG